>NZ_CP133265.1:1391666-1739583 GCF_030915505.1 Neobacillus sp. OS1-2 | reverse complement strand
TATCAAGCTCGGGAAAAAGACTGATTTTGATAACAATGTAAAAGAACGACTGGGAAAAATTTGGGTAATGGTATTTGGACAAAAAAAGCTGTTAAAGGATAAAAAGAGCGGCGCGATTCACGTGATGTTTTTTTATGGCTTCCTGCTTGTCCAATTTGGTGCCATTGATTTTATTATTAAGGGGATTAAACCAGGGGCACACTTGCCGCTTGGACCGTTGTATCCAGCGTTTACTTTTTTCCAAGAGATTGTCACCTTAACTATTTTAGTTGCAGTAGTTTGGGCGTTCTATCGCCGTTACATCGAAAAACTTGTCCGCTTAAAGCGCGGCTTTAAATCCGGCCTTGTGTTGATCTTTATCGGCGGCTTAATGGTTTCCGTCCTTTTAGGAAATGGCATGGGCATCATCTGGCACGGCGAGGATCCTACCTGGTCAGAGCCAGTGGCATCTGTAATTTCACTCGCCTTTTCATGGATAAATGAAACCGCCTCCATTGTGGTGTTCTACATCGCGTGGTGGATGCACTTAGTATTCTTGCTGTCTTTCTTAGTGTATGTACCGCAAGGAAAGCACGCCCACTTAATTGCCGGTCCGGCGAATGTTTACTTAAACCGTTTGGAAAAGCCGGGCAAATTGAGCAAAATCGATTTTGAAGATGAATCACAGGAATCCTTTGGGGTTGGAAAAATTGAAGACTTTACCCAGCTGCAAATGGTTGATTTTTATGCCTGTGTGGAGTGCGGACGCTGTACTAACATGTGCCCGGCCTCCGGAACAGGCAAAATGCTGTCACCGATGGATCTAATTGTAAAAATGCGTGACCATCTGACCCATTACGGTGCTTCGGTCACATCGAAACAGCCATGGGTGCCGACCTTTGCGTTTGCGAATACAAAAGGAAATCAACTTGCTTTGGCTGCTGCAGGTCAGGGTGCGCAAGAATCTGCTGCTGCGTCAGCATATAGCCCAAGCCTAATCGGCGACGTCATTACCGAAGAAGAAATTTGGGCTTGTACCACATGTCGGAATTGTGAAGACCAATGCCCGGTGATGAACGAGCACGTCGAGAAAATCATCGACCTGCGTCGTTACCTTGTGTTAACCGAAGGAAAAATGAATCCGGATGCACAGCGGGCGATGACCAATATCGAACGCCAGGGCAATCCTTGGGGCCTAAACCGCAAAGAGCGAGAAAATTGGCGCGAGCTTCGTGAGGATGTTCATGTACCAACTGTAAAAGAACTGAACAAAGCGGGCGAAGAGTTCGACTACTTATTCTGGGTGGGGGCGATGGGCTCTTACGACAACCGCAGCCAGAAGATTGCTCTTTCTTTTGCAAAATTACTAAACGAGGCTGGCGTGAAGTTTGCCATTCTGGGCAATAAGGAAAAGAACTCTGGCGATACGGCGCGTCGACTTGGAAATGAATTCCTGTTCCAGGACTTAGCGGTGAAAAATATTGAGGAATTTGAAAAGGCCGGCGTGAAGAAAATTATCACGACTGACCCGCATGCCTACAATATTTTCAAAAATGAATATCCTGATTTCGGCTTGGAGGGTGTCGAAGTCTATCACCATACTGAAATCCTGTTTGAACTGGTTCGCGACGGGCTGCTTGTTCCAAAGCATGCGGTTAACGAAACGATCACCTTCCATGATTCCTGTTACTTAGGCCGTTACAATGACGTCTACGATCCACCGCGGGAGATTTTAAAAGCGATCCCGGGTGTGAAGCTTGTGGAAATGGAACGGAACCGTGAGAAGGCGATGTGCTGTGGTGCCGGCGGCGGTTTGATGTGGATGGAAGAGGACACCGGTTCGCGGATCAATGTGGCCCGTACAGAGCAGGCGCTTGAAACAAACTCATCTATCATCAGTTCGGCATGTCCATATTGCTTAACGATGCTGTCCGACGGGACCAAGGCAAAAGAAGTGGAAGAAAAGGTTTCAACCTATGATGTGGCGGAATTGCTTGAAAAGGCCGTTTGTGGCGTCCCAGAGGTTGTTGCTTCCTAAAATGACGTAGCGATATAAAATTCACAATAATAGCGGAGGTTGGAACTTTTCATAAAATTTAAAAATTTTGTGTAAAACATTTCAACTTCTGCTATTTTTTATGTAAAATAGGATAGAAGAAGTAAAACGCTTACATTTATCCTTTTGTTTAAAGGGCGTTGGCAAGGAGCTGGCGTTTCATTTTTCGTTAAATATTGAGCGAGCGTTCAGTCGGGGGAGAAAAATTTTTAACAAGACATGACTGAATATTAGGAAAAGGGGAGTGTTTCAGATGGGGAAAACGGTTATTTTAAGCGGGGTCAGAACGCCATTTGGAAAATTAGGCGGGGCTTTGAGCAGCTTTACCGCTTCACAGCTTGGGGGAATTGCTGCAAAAGAGGCGTTGGTACGAGCGGGTGTAAAGCCTGAAGAGGTAGGGGAAGTCATCCTTGGCACGGTTCTCCAAGGGGGTCAAGGACAAATTCCATCCCGCCAAGCAGCACGGCATGCCGGACTGCCATGGGAAGTGAAAACAGAAACGGTTAATAAGGTGTGTGCCTCGGGGATGCGCAGTGTGACGTTGGCCGATCAAATTATTCGTGCCGGTGATGAAGAAGTGATTGTCGCAGGCGGCATGGAATCGATGAGCAATGCCCCGTATATTTTACCAAAAGCAAGATGGGGCCTCCGAATGGGCGATTCTTCCGTGAAGGATTTATTGATCCATGACGGCTTAAGCTGTAGCTTCACCGGTGTTCACATGGGCACATACGGCAACTCAACAGCTGCGGAAATGGATATCTCTCGAGAAGCACAGGATGAATGGGCATTGCGCAGCCATGTCCGGGCGATTGCTGCGATGGAGAGCGGGAAATTTGCCGAAGAGATTGTTTCTGTCGAAGTGCCACAGCGAAAAGGCGCTCCAATCGTAGTCTCAGCGGACGAGGGCCCGCGGAAAGATACCTCTTTAGAACGGTTAGCGAAACTGGCGCCTGTCTTCAACTCCACAGGAACGATCACAGCAGGGAACGCCCCTGGAGTCAATGACGGTGCGGCCGCCCTTGTGTTGATGAGTGAAGAGCGTGCAGTTCGTGAAGGGCGTGATGTTGGGGCTGTCATTCTTGGCCATGCCGCAATTGCGGTAGAAGCGAAGGATTTCCCGCAAACGCCGGGATTGGTCATTAATGAGCTTTTACGAAAAACGGGCCGGAACCTGGATGAAATTGATTTGTTTGAAATTAATGAAGCTTTTGCCGCCGTTGCCTTGGCGAGCGGGAAAATTGCCGGATTGGATGCGGAGAAGGTCAATGTCAATGGCGGTGCCGTTGCATTAGGGCACCCTATCGGCGCAAGCGGGGCACGGATTATCATCACGTTGATGAATGAATTAAAGCGCCGCGGTGGCGGAATCGGGATTGCAGCCATTTGCTCTGGCGGCGGTCAGGGCGATGCCGTGATGATTGAGGTGCCGAGAGGGTAAGAGGGCTTAAAAGTGGAGATTGCTGTCGGATAGGGTGGCGAAACTGCCGGATAGCACTTTTTTAGAAAAAAGGGTAGAAAAATCGGAGGGGAAAACATGCAAGTTTCAACTGTAATGGTAATTGGAGCCGGGCAAATGGGGTCAGGAATTGCTCAGGTTTGTGCCCAAGCGGGATATCAGGTTTTATTAAACGATTTAAAACCGGAATTCGTCGAGCGTGGCTTAAATGGCATCAGTAAGAACTTATCGCGCAACGTCGATAAAGGCCGGATGACCGAGGAACAAAAGCAAGAGGTTTTGGCAAGGCTGACCGCGTCAACAGACTTGAACGATGCGAGCGGTGTAGACCTTGTCATTGAGGCAGCCGTTGAAAATATGGAGATTAAGGCAAAGATCTTCGCTCAGTTAGATGAAATTGCGCCAGAACATGCCATTTTAGCGAGCAATACCTCATCGCTGCCCATCACTGAAATTGCAGCGGCAACGAAGCGTCCGGAAAAAGTTATCGGCATGCACTTTATGAACCCTGTGCCGGTCATGAAGCTTGTGGAAATCATCCGTGGCTTGGCGACCGCCGATGAGGTGTACCAAGTGATTGAGGATATGACGAAAACATTGAGCAAGGTACCTGTCGAAGTCAATGACTACCCTGGATTCGTATCGAACCGTGTGCTGATGCCCATGATCAATGAAGCGATTTTCACCCTGTATGAGGGCGTTGCCACGAAGGAAGCGATTGACGATGTGATGAAGCTCGGGATGAACCATCCGATGGGGCCGTTAACATTGGCTGATTTTATTGGCCTAGATACATGCCTGTACATTATGGAAACGCTTCACGAGGGCTTTGGCGATGACAAATACCGCCCATGTCCGCTGTTGCGCAAATATGTAAAAGCCGGCTGGCTCGGTAAGAAGACGGGGCGCGGGTTTTACACGTACGAATAATTTTTTTAGAAAAGGATCCTCGGAAAGGGGAAGTCATCGTGAAGCTTACATTTACGGAAGAACAAGAAATGATGCGGAAAATGGTACGCGATTTTGCCGAGAACGAAATGGCCCCATTTATTGAAAATATGGAAAAAGGGGAGTTCCCGCGCGAAATTCTCCGCAAAATGGGCGAGCTGGGCCTGATGGGGATTCCGGTCCCTGAGAAATACGGCGGCGCCGAAATGGATTTCACCTCTTATATTATTGCCATTAACGAGATATCTAGGGTGAGTGCAACGCTTGGTGTCATCCTTTCCGTGCATACCTCGGTTGGTACTAACCCGATTGTTTATTTTGGCACAGAGGAGCAAAAGCAGAAGTACGTGCCGAAGCTTGCCTCTGGGGAGTATTTGGGGGCCTTTTGTTTAACTGAGCCAAGCTCAGGGTCGGATGCCGCGAGCTTGAAGACCCGCGCAGTCAAGAAGGGTGACCAGTATATCCTTAACGGTTCAAAAATGTTTATTACCAACGGCGGCGAGGCCGATATTTATATTGTTTTTGCCAACACGGACCAGAGATTAGGCACAAAGGGGATTGCTGCCTTTATTGTGGAAAAAGATACCCCGGGTCTTATCATCGGTAAGGATGAAAAGAAAATGGGCTTGCACGGCTCGCGAACGGTTCAGCTGACGTTTGAAGACATGCATGTTCCGGTGGAAAATCTTCTTGGGAACGAAAGTGAAGGCTTTAAAATTGCGATGGCCAACCTGGATGTCGGCCGCATCGGGATTGCCACCCAGGCACTTGGCATTGCGGAGGCCGCACTGTCGGCCGCAACCGCCTATGCGAAGGAGCGTCAGCAATTTGGCAAGCCGATTGCCGCTCAGCAAGGGATTGCTTTTAAGCTTGCAGACATGGCGACAAGTGTTGAGGCAGCCAAACTATTAGTCTATCGCGCCGCGGATTTGCGCAGCCAGGGGTTGAAATGCGGACTGGAAGCCTCGATGGCGAAGCTGTTTGCGACCAGGACGGCGGTTGAGGTCACAACAGAAGCCATACAAGTATTTGGTGGCTACGGTTATACGGAAGATTACCCGGTTGAGCGTTATTTCCGAGATGCAAAGGTAACAGAGATCTACGAAGGCACGAGCGAGATTCAGCGGATAGTGATTAGTAAGTATTTGTAAATGGCGGAAGAGTGATTTGTTCATATATTCCAAAACTTTGTTGAAACACTCAAGTTTAATCCTAGGAGGACGTTAAAATGCAATTTAAATTATCAGAAGAGCATGAAATGATTCGAAAAATGGTACGTGACTTTGCACGGAATGAAGTGGCACCGACGGCGGCTGAGCGGGATGAGGAAGAGCGCTTTGACCGTGAGATTTTTGACAAAATGGCGGAGCTGGGCTTAACGGGGATTCCGTGGCCGGAAGAATACGGCGGCATTGGCAGCGACTATCTTGCTTATTGTATTGCTGTTGAAGAGCTGTCCCGCGTGGATGCATCTACAGGTGTAATGCTTTCTGCTCATACGTCTCTAGCAGGCTGGCCGATTTACAAATTTGGCAATGAAGAGCAAAAACAAACATACCTGCGCCCCATGGCGGAAGGCAAGAAAATTGGCGCCTATGGCCTAACGGAGCCTGGCAGCGGTTCGGATGCCGGTGGAATGAGAACAACAGCACGTCTCGAGGGCGATCATTACGTCCTGAACGGTTCAAAGATTTTCATCACCAATGGCGGCGAGGCTGAAATTTACGTTGTCTTTGCTGTAACAGATCCAACCAGCAAGCATAAAGGAACGACTGCGTTTATCGTCGAGAGTGATTTCCCAGGTTTCTCTGTTGGGAAAAAAGAAAAGAAACTCGGGATTCGTTCATCGCCGACAACAGAAATTATTTTTGAAGATTGCAAGGTCCCTGTTGCCAACCGACTTGGTGAAGAGGGCGATGGCTTTAAGGTGGCGATGATGACCCTTGATGGCGGCCGAAACGGTATCGCGGCGCAGGCAGTGGGGATCGCCCAAGGGGCACTTGATGCTGCAGTTGACTATGCGAAGGAGCGCCATCAGTTTGGAAAACCGATTGCGGCAAACCAAGGCATCAGCTTTAAACTAGCTGATATGGCGACAAATATTGAGGCTTCAAGACTATTAACCTATCAAGCGGCGTGGTTGGAATCCAACGGCTTACCATATGGTAAAGAATCAGCGATGTCGAAATTATTTGCCGGCGACACGGCGATGAAAGTGACAACGGAAGCCGTTCAAGTATTTGGCGGCTATGGCTATACAAAGGACTATCCGGTTGAGCGTTTCATGCGTGATGCGAAAATCACCCAGATTTATGAAGGGACACAGGAAATTCAGCGCCTCGTTATTTCAAGAATGTTAACCAAATAACTAGAAAGGCGGCAAGTATGGATCGCCCAAATTGAACAAAGGCGGTTAGAGGGATGACGAAACGGGAAGTACAGGCATCGGTCAAGGATGAGCGTCTCGTGCAAAAACGACGTGACCAAATGATTAAAGGGGCCGTTGCACTTTTTAAACAAAAGGGGTTTCACCGGACGACGACAAGGGAAATTGCCAAAGCAGCCGGTTTTAGCATCGGGACGCTGTATGAATACATTCGGACGAAGGAAGATGTGCTCTATCTAGTTTGCGACAGTATATATGACCATGTCAGCGAGCGTCTGCAGCAGGATCTTGCTTTGAAAAAAGGGACGTTGGAGAGCTTAAAGATCGGAATCGCCAACTTCTTTCAGGTGATGGACGAGATGCAAGCGGAAGTGCTTGTGATGTACCAAGAAGTGAAGTCGCTGTCAAAGGACGCGCTGCCATATGTCTTGAAAAAAGAGATGGAAATGGTCGGCATGTTTGAAAACCTGCTATCAAGATGTGTGGAAAACGGGGAGCTGCAGCTGTCAGAGAAACAAGTGGAAATGATTGCCCATAACATTTTTGTTCAAGGGCAGATGTGGGGCTTTCGCCGCTGGGCGTTGCGGAAGTTATTTACGCTCGAGGAATACATTGAGTTGCAGACGGAGCTCTTATTATCGGGGATTGGTGCAGAGTTCTCGGCAACTGACACGGTTCCGAAAAACGAATAAATGTGGCTAGCGTTGAACTAGGTTCATTTTTACAAGAGGGGGAGCACGATGGGTACTTATCAGCCAAAGCATCATATCCGCTTTGTGACGGCGTCGAGTTTGTTTGACGGTCATGATGCTTCGATTAATATTATGCGCCGGATTCTTCAGGCGAGCGGGGCGGAGGTCATCCACCTTGGCCACAACCGTTCGGTGGAGGAGGTTGTGAATGCCGCGATTCAGGAGGATGTGCAGGGGATTGCGATTTCATCCTATCAAGGCGGGCACGTGGAATACTTTAAATATATGTATGACTTGTTAAAGGAAAAAGGGGCGCCACATATTCGCCTGTATGGCGGCGGTGGCGGCGTGATTATTCCCCGCGAAATCGATGAATTGCACAAGTATGGGATTGCCCGGATTTTTTCACCGGATGATGGCCGGGAGCTCGGACTGCAAGGGATGATTGACCAGATGATTCGGGAATGTGATTTTTCCACAGTGACAACAGATGTAAGTGAGCATATTGAAAAATTGCCGTCCGGCGATGTTAACAGTATTGCCAAGCTGATTACTTTAGCTGAACTTCATGTCGATAAAAGCAATGAGGCGGCGGCAACAGCGGAGCAGGTGCTCGAACAGGTAAAGTCGCTTGAAAAGGGGATTCCGGTCGTTGGCATCACGGGAACGGGCGGAGCCGGAAAAAGTTCGCTAACAGACGAATTGATCCGTCGTTTTATCAATGAATTTCCGGAAAAACGGGTCGCGATTCTTTCGGTTGACCCAACGAAGCAAAAAACGGGCGGGGCACTACTTGGCGACCGAATTCGGATGAACGCGATTTTCTCACCGAATGTGTATATGCGCAGTCTGGCGACACGGCGCTCGAAAAATGAGCTGTCGCTTGCGATTAAGGATGCAGTGGCAGTAACGAAGGCGGCTGGATTTGATCTGGTCATCGTGGAAACGAGCGGGATTGGTCAAGGGGATGCGGAAATCACCGAAATCTGTGATGTCTCGATGTATGTGATGACGAGTGAGTTCGGGGCGCCGTCGCAGCTGGAAAAGATTGATATGCTCGACTTTGCAGACCTGATTGTCATCAATAAATTCGAGCGTAAAGGTTCGGAGGATGCGAAGCGCCAGGTGCAAAAGCAGTATCAGCGGAATCATATGCTGTTTGAAAAGGAAATCGATGAAATGCCGGTGTACGGCACGATTGCCAGCCAGTTCCATGACCCGGGTACGAATGCTTTGTTTGCGGCGTTAGTGGAAAAAGTTAATCTTGTTATGGCGACGGATTGGGTGACGTCTTTTAGTAAGAATGGCGTGGTGGTGGAAAAGCAAAACATGATTATTCCAACCGACCGCCGTTATTATTTACGCGAAATTTCGGAAACAGTGCGCGGGTATCATCGGAAAGCGGAAGAACAGGCGAATATTGCCCGGAAATTATTCCAGCTTGAAGGGGCTTTGCTAGCATGTGCTGGGCAGCCATCAGTTGTGGCGGCTCTTGAAGTGGTGAAGAAGGAAACGGAAGAGAAGTTGACGCCGGAATCACGGAAAATCCTTTCTACGTGGGCGGAGACGAAAGCTGCTTACGCTGGTGAAAAATTCATCACACGAATTCGTGATAAAGAGATTGTCACGGTGTTAAAATCAAAAAGCTTATCTGGGCTTGATATACCGAAAGTGGTATTACCGCGTTATAAGGATTACGGGGAAATTCTCCGCTGGGTGTACCAGGAAAACGTGCCTGGTTCGTTCCCGTATACGGCCGGAGTGTTTCCGTTTAAGCGTGAAGGAGAAGATCCGAAGCGTCAATTTGCCGGTGAAGGAACGCCGGAACGGACGAATCGCCGCTTCCATTATCTATCGAAGGACGATGACGCGAAGCGCTTAAGCACGGCCTTTGATTCGGTGACCCTTTACGGAGAAGACCCGGATTACCGTCCCGATATTTACGGGAAGGTCGGCGAGAGCGGTGTGAGCATTTGTACGTTGGATGATATGAAAAAGCTCTATGATGGCTTTGATTTGTGTCATCCGTCAACATCGGTTTCGATGACGATTAACGGTCCGGCACCGATTATTTTAGCGATGTTCATGAACACGGCGATTGATCAGCAGGTACAGAAGAAGGAAGCGGAGCTGGGCCGTGTGTTAACAGTCGAAGAGTTTGCACAAGTGCGCGCGTATACACTTCGAACGGTGCGTGGTACGGTACAGGCCGATATTTTAAAAGAGGACCAAGGCCAGAATACATGTATTTTTTCAACAGAATTTGCCCTAAGGATGATGGGCGATATCCAGCAATATTTCATTGACCATCAAGTGCGCAATTACTATTCGGTGTCGATTTCTGGCTATCATATTGCCGAGGCAGGTGCCAATCCGATTTCGCAGCTTGCGTTCACACTCTCAAATGGATTTACCTATGTCGAGTATTATTTGAGCCGCGGAATGAACATTGATGATTTCGCACCGAACCTATCGTTTTTCTTTAGTAATGGTTTGGATCCGGAGTATACAGTCATTGGCCGAGTGGCTCGTCGGATTTGGGCGACGGTGATGCGCGATAAGTATGGTGCGAACGAGCGCAGTCAAAAGTTAAAATACCATGTACAAACATCGGGACGATCCCTTCATGCGCAGGAAATCGATTTCAATGATATCCGCACAACCTTGCAGGCGTTGATGGCCCTGCAGGATAATTGTAATTCGCTGCACACGAATGCATACGATGAGGCAATAACGACGCCAACCGAAGAATCGGTTCGCCGGGCAATGGCGATTCAGATGATTATCACGAAAGAGCAGGGGCTCTCGAAAAATGAGAATCCGCTCCAGGGATCGTTCGTAGTCGAAGAGCTGACAGAGCTTGTTGAGGAAGCGGTGCTGCAGGAGTTCGAACGGTTGAATGACCGCGGCGGGGTTCTGGGAGCGATGGAGACGCAGTATCAGCGCGGCAAAATCCAGGATGAGTCGATGCACTATGAAATGTTAAAGCATACAGGTGAATTGCCGATAATCGGGGTCAATACGTATTTGAATCCGAATCCTCCTTCCGTGGAGGACGTGAATAATATGGAACTGGCTCGAGCGACAACTGAGGAAAAGGAATGGCAAATTCAACATTTACGTACTTTCCAGGAAGCGCATGCCGGGGAGTCAGCCGATGCCTTGAAACGTTTAAAGGAAGTAGCCGTCAGCGGCGGCAATATCTTTGCTGCTCTCATGGAAACCGTCCAAGTCGCAAGCCTCGGCCAAATCACCCGCGCATTATACGAAGTCGGCGGGCAGTATCGAAGAAATATGTAAGAAATAGGAAAATGGTGACAGGCACCACTTTCCAATATATGTAACTACAATGGCTGTTTTTTAAGCCATTGTATTTTTTTAGTAAATTTATGATTCGAGGAGATATTAAATTAAACATTTATCTTATATAATCAATTAGAGCATTCAAAACTTCTTAGAGCGTATGGGCAGGTGTATACTGATGAAGGGTAGTCACATAATTATAATTTTACTCATTTTTGCCTGGCCATTATACTATCTCTATCAACGTCAATTAGGTGCCATTTCCTTTCTGTTACTAGCGATCTTTTTCCTGGTTATTTCCATAAAAGAGATGAAAAAGCTGAGGGAAGAGGATAGGGATGAACCGCCGAATGAAAAAATCAAGTGATTGTCCAACTAGAACTAGCATAAACGGGAAGAATTTGTTTATAATGAAGAATATGTATTTTTATAGAAAGGCTAAAGGCGCCTAGGCGCTCCAAGCCGAACATGGTAGAAATGCCCTTAACTACTCGACTAACAGAGTGTTAAATAGAGAAAGGAAGTGCCAATAGTGAGTTTAGCACAATACTCAAAAGAGGAATTGCAAGAATTATCCCTCCTCGAAATGGCTTACGAATTTTTAAAAAATAGCAAACAGCCAATCTCCTTTCATGAAATAGTGAAAGAGATTCAGTCAGCTGCAGGAATTTCCAACGATGAAATCAAATCCCGTCTGGCGCAGTTTTATACGGATATTAACATTGATGGCCGGTTTCGCTCCTTAGGAGATAACCGTTGGGGACTTCGCGTTTGGTATCCTGTTGATACAGCGGAGGAAGAGGTAGTGACCGTCGTTAAGCCGAAGAAGAAAAAGGCGAAGAAGGTCGTTGATGAAGAGGAACTCGATGATTTCGATGAAGTCGAGGATGAAGATTATGATGATCTAGATGATTTCACCGATGAAGATGATCTTCTTGATGAAGAAGATGAGATCGATCTTGATGAAGTGGATGAATTTGACGAAGATGACGATGAGGATGTCCTTGAGGACGATGAAGAATTCGAGCTGGATGAAGAAGAAGACCTTGAGGATGAGGATGAGCTCGATGAAGAGGAAGAGTTTGAGGACGACGAGGAAAAAGAAGACTAGTTTCGGCATGGTCTTTTCAAACGAAACAGCTTGACTTTTTATTCCCGCCCTTGTAATATCTTTTTGGGCTCCTTAAAAAAGGACGAATGAGTATTTACGAATATGCGCTCCCTTGCAATCGCGAGATGGAGCGCTTTTTATTTTTAAAAAAACTCCCTACTAAGTAGGAGTTTTTTCGTTTTGTTGGAGCAATAGGGACATATTTTTTCAAAAAATCCTTAAACTACCTGAATAATGCACACACTGTAATGAAGGGGGAATTTGTATGACAAAGTATATTTTCGTAACCGGTGGGGTTGTATCCTCACTTGGAAAAGGGATTACCGCTGCCTCACTAGGCCGCTTATTGAAAAATCGGGGACTGAGTGTCACTATTCAAAAATTTGACCCGTACATTAACGTCGACCCAGGAACAATGAGCCCATACCAGCATGGTGAAGTGTTTGTAACCGGTGACGGCGCGGAAACGGATCTAGACCTTGGCCACTACGAGCGTTTTATTGATATCAATTTAAACAAGTATTCAAACGTAACAACCGGAAAAATCTATTCAACCGTGTTACGTAAAGAGCGCCGCGGCGATTATTTGGGTGCAACGGTACAGGTTATTCCGCACATTACCAACGAAATTAAGGAGCGCTGCTTCCGCGCCGGCAATGAAACCAATGCTGACGTCGTCATCACTGAAATCGGCGGTACGGTTGGGGATATCGAATCACTGCCATTTTTAGAAGCGATCCGTCAAATGAAAAGTGATATTGGCAGCGAAAATGTTATGTACATTCACTGTACGCTGATTCCGTACATAAAAGCGGCTGGTGAAATGAAGACGAAACCGACACAGCACAGTGTAAAAGAGCTTCGCAGCCTTGGAATTCAGCCAAATATTATCGTTGTTCGGACAGAAATGCCTGTTTCACAGGATATGAAGGATAAAATTGCCCTGTTTTGTGATATTGATGCGAAAGCGGTCATCGAATGTCAGGATGCGGATACCCTTTATTCGATTCCACTGGCACTACAAGAGCAAAATATGGATCAAATTGTCTGTGATCATTTGAAATTAAAAACGAATAAAGCAGAGATGACAGAGTGGAAGGCGTTAGTCGACCGCGTCATGAACCTTTCCAATAAGACGCGTATCGGTCTTGTCGGAAAATATGTGGAGCTCCAGGATGCCTATATTTCTGTTGTTGAAGCCATGAAGCATGCCGGTTATGCGTTTGATACCGATGTGGAAATTAAGTGGATCAATTCCGAAGAAGTAACAAGAGAAAATGTTGCGGAACTACTTGACGATGTGGATGGAGTGCTTGTCCCTGGCGGCTTTGGTGACCGCGGGATTGAAGGGAAAATTGAAGCAACCCGCTATGCACGTGAAACGAAAAAGCCATTCCTTGGTATTTGTTTAGGGATGCAGCTGGCAACGATTGAGTTTGCCCGTAATGTGCTTGGCTATTCAGATGCCCACTCAGCGGAATTTCTACCAACGACAGCACATCCAATTATTGATTTACTTCCAGAGCAGAAGGATGTCGAGGATTTGGGCGGGACCTTGCGCTTAGGCTTATACCCTTGCCGTTTGATTGAAGGAACGAAGGCATTTGCTGCCTATGATGATGAAGTGGTATACGAGCGTCACCGTCATCGTTATGAATTTAACAACCATTATCGTCAAGAAATGGAAGCCCGCGGATTTATTTTCTCCGGGACAAGCCCTGACGGTCGTTTGGTTGAAATTATCGAGCTTGCGGACCATCCATGGTTCGTCGCTTCCCAGTTCCATCCGGAATTTGTCTCAAGACCAACGCGTCCACAGCCGTTATTCCGAGATTTCATTCAGGCTTCGATTCAATAAGAAAAGCGCAAGCGCCCTGGTCAGCGGCGTATGGCCTGGAGCGCTCCAACTGAGATAAAGGAAACACGAAGAGCCGGAGGCGATTCGATGTTGACTTATCGTAGGGCGGAGAGCGAAGGACACTAGCCGCTAGGGCGCTGAAGCTAGACAATTCTCAAAGTCGAAATTTCTTATCTATAAATAAATACGTGCGTTATGGCCAGTTCTCCGTTTAGGGGACTGGTCTTTTTTTAAAAAAAGCGACCCAAAAAGGACCGCCTTTACTCCCCATATTCCGCCAACATCTCATCAATCGTAAATTTTAAGCCATAATAAACGAACAATGCCGCCATCCCGGAAGGATACCCATAGCGATTTCCCATCTCGTCGGGAAGTATGCCTTTGGTTAGCCGCAAATCAATATGGACATCGGCTAGTTCCGCCAAATTGCCTTCAGCTTCGGGATCCATCACGGTCGAAACCGCTACAAAGGGAATCTCCTTTTCGCGGAGCAGTTTTCCCAGTGCAACAGCTTCCACATCAGCGGAAGTCCGCGTGAAAATCACGACACGATCAGCGTCGGTAAGTTGCTCTACACTCGTCGCAGACAACGGCTTCGCTCCCGTAAAGGGCTCAGCGCCTTCCAGCGCCTCATATTCGACCGCTTTCATTTCCTTTGCGCCAAAAAGATAGATAGCTCCGTCCCCGACAGGAGCTTGAGCAAGCAAACGTGCCCCATCCTCGAATGAAAATTCCTCTTTTTCATCTATTTTTTTGAAAATTCCTGTTAATTGGGTAGTAAACATTTTTAACATAAAAACCCTCCTTCTCACCACCTTATTATAAGCTTTTTCACAAAAAGACAAAAATAAAAGCCAATTTCCACAAAATAACACTATTGTGGAAGAAAAACAGGCAGGAAAGTTCCCACACAAAGTAGAATTATTACAAGTGATAGAAATTCATCCATTTAAAAATCAAAAGGAAGAGGTGGAGTTAATGAAGGAAAAGATTTTAATTGTCGACGATCAATTTGGCATTCGTATTTTGCTAAATGAGGTGTTCCAAAAAGAAGGATATCAAACTTTTCAAGCAGCAAATGGAGTTCAGGCACTGGATATTGTGACAAAGCATAATCCCGATCTTGTGCTGCTCGATATGAAAATACCGGGAATGGACGGAATTGAAATTTTAAAACGAATGAAAGTCATTGATCAGGATATTCGTGTCATTATCATGACTGCCTATGGTGAATTGGATATGATTCAGGAAGCCAAAGACCTTGGCGCGATTACCCATTTCGCCAAACCTTTTGATATTGATGATATCAGAGCGGCCGTGCGCAAACATATCCCCCAAAAGGCGAATTAAATAGGGGAAGTTTGCCTTTTTCTAGGTAGTTTTTTTTGAAAAAAGATGTGTTGACCAATGGGTGCGCTTTCATTATGACAGTTTAAAAAACTGGGTTGGATTTATGGTATTTCCTCCGTTGATTTGTTATGATACATATGAACTTTTACAGGCTGACATTCATTTCGATTTATACATAATCGTCAATTCAGAGGGAAAACCTGTTAGGGAAGACCCTGTTTCGAAATGAGAGCAACCTAATTTAAGGAGGAAGAGAAATGCCTTTAGTATCCATGAAAGACATGCTTAATAAAGCGAAGGCGGAAGGCTACGCTGTTGGGCAATTTAACATTAATAACTTAGAATTTACACAAGCAATTCTTCAAGCGGCTCAAGAAGAAAATTCACCAGTAATTCTTGGTGTTTCTGAAGGGGCAGGCCGTTATATCGGCGGATTTAAAACGGTTGTAAAAATGGTTGAAGGCTTACTTGAAGATTATAAAATTACTGTTCCAGTGGCAATTCACCTTGACCACGGTTCAAGCTTTGACAAATGTAAAGAGGCGATTGATGCCGGCTTCACATCTGTTATGATTGATGCTTCTCATCACCCATTTGAAGAAAACATTGAAATTACTTCTAAAGTAGTGGAATATGCGCATTCAAAAGGTGTTTCTGTTGAAGCAGAATTGGGAACTGTCGGCGGGCAAGAAGACGATGTTTCTGGAAGCATCATCTATGCAGATGCTAATGAGTGTGTTGAACTAGTGAAGCGCACAGGCATTGACTGCCTTGCACCTGCATTAGGTTCTGTTCACGGTCCTTACAAAGGCGAACCAAAACTTGGTTTTGCTGAAATGGAGGAAATTGGCAAGCTTACTGATATGCCATTAGTTCTTCATGGCGGTACTGGAATCCCAACAAAGGATATCCAAAAATCTGTTTCACTTGGAACAGCTAAAATCAACGTAAATACAGAAAACCAAATTGCTTCTGCAAAAGCAGTGCGTGAAACATTAGCAGCAAAACCAAACGAATATGATCCACGTAAATACTTAGGCCCAGCTCGCGACGCCATCAAAGCAACAGTTATCGGCAAAATGCGCGAATTCGGTTCATCAAACAGAGCGTAACCAAAAGACTTTTTTTATTGATAACCGCCCTTGGCAAGAGGGCGGTTTCAGTGTGTAAATGGAAAACTGAAAATCTAGTCGAAATTTGGAGGGAAAACGATGAAATTTTTTATTGATACTGCAAACTTAGTGGATATTAAAAAGGCTTATAAAATGGGTGTTTTATCCGGCGTGACAACAAATCCTTCGTTAGTTGCTAAAGAAGGCGTGAAATTTGAAGATCGAATCGAGGAAATTTTACAAGCTGTCCCTGAAGTAGAATCAGTATCTGCAGAGGTTTCTCCATATGCGGAAACAGCGGAACAAATGATGGCAGAAGCAGATGAACTGATCAAAATTAATGGCGGTGATGAAAAAGTTACCATCAAGGTTCCTATGACAGTGGCTGGCTTAGAGACGACTCGTTACCTTGCCAAAAAAGGCGTTAAAGTCAACGTGACATTGATCTTCACTGTGAACCAGGCGCTTTTGGCAGCTCGCGCAGGTGCAAGCTATGTTTCTCCATTCTTAGGCCGTCTTGATGATATTTCGGAAGATGGTGTCCTATTAGTAGCGAAGATTGCAGAATTATTCCGTATTCATCACTTGGATGCGCAAATCATTGCGGCATCTGTTCGTCATCCGGACCATGTAACGCGTGTAGCGATGGCTGGTGCCCATATTGCCACAATTCCTTACAAAGTCATTGAACAGTTAACGAAGCATCCATTGACCGACAAAGGAATGGAAGGCTTTCTTAAGGATTGGAATACTCACACAAACGCGTAAGTTTCCACGGTTTTTCCATTTCGATGTAAATTTTTTTAATTTCGATACATGAAAATAGAATTTTCGTGTAAACTAAAGAATAGACAAGCTGTCGGAATTTGACTTTTATTGTTGGAAAAATATACCTGAAGCCAAGTTTGGGACTCGGGGTCTTTTTTAAAAGGTAAAAGCGCAGTTAAAAATAGGTGCTTTCCCGTTAAAAAGGCCCCCCATTCCAGCATACGGTCATGACTTACATAGGCTTAGAAGGGAGTCGAAGATGGAAAAACTTAAAATTGCGGGCGGATATCCGTTAAAGGGGACGGTTCGCATCAGTGGAGCAAAGAATAGTGCTGTTGCCTTAATTCCAGCGACTATTTTAGCAGAATCACCAGTAACAATCGAAGGTTTACCACATATTTCAGATGTCGAAATCTTGAAAGACCTGCTTGAGGAAATTGGCGGGAAAGTGGAAATGACAGATGAGGAAATGACAGTCGACCCTTCTGAGATGATTTCCATGCCGCTGCCAAACGGTAAAGTGAAAAAGCTGCGTGCCTCTTATTATTTAATGGGTGCCATGCTTGGTCGTTTTAAAAAGGCTGTTATCGGTCTTCCGGGTGGCTGCCATCTGGGGCCAAGGCCGATTGATCAGCATATAAAGGGGTTTGAGGCACTTGGGGCCCAAATCACGAATGAGCAGGGCGCGATTTATTTACGTGCGGATGAACTGCGCGGTGCCCGCATTTACCTTGATGTTGTCAGCGTTGGGGCAACGATTAATATCATGCTTGCGGCCGTACGGGCCAAAGGCCGTACCGTCATTGAAAATGCCGCGAAAGAGCCCGAAATTATCGATGTTGCCACATTGTTAACCAATATGGGAGCAAAAATTAAAGGCGCTGGAACGGACGTTATTCGGATTGATGGTGTGGATACACTGCACGGCTGCCGCCACACGATTATTCCGGACCGGATTGAAGCGGGGACGTATATGATTTTAGGGGCCGCTGTGGGTGAAGGGGTATTGATCGATAATGTTATCCCGCAGCATTTAGAATCGTTGATTGCCAAACTCCGTGAGATGGGTGTACGCGTTGAATCTGGTGATGACCAGGTATTTGTTGACGGTTCGGCTAAATTGAAAGCGGTTGATATTAAAACGCTGGTGTATCCAGGATTCCCAACAGATTTGCAGCAGCCATTTACGACCCTTTTAACAAAAGCCACAGGTTCAAGCGTTGTCACCGATACGATTTATGGTGCCCGTTTTAAACATATTGATGAACTGAGAAGAATGAATGCGAATATTAAGGTGGAAGGACGTTCCGCTATCATTAATGGCCCGATTCAGCTTCAGGGCGCTAAAGTGAAAGCAAGCGACCTAAGAGCAGGGGCGGCGCTAGTTATTGCCGGGCTGATGGCCGAGGGTGTTACCGAAGTCACAGGGCTTGAGCATATCGACCGCGGCTATAGTAATCTCGTTGAAAAATTAAACGGCCTTGGTGCCACGGCTTGGCGGGAAGCCTTAACAAAGGAAGAGCTAGAACACCTTAAAAACACGTAAGGTGTGGCCGATTGTGAAGATAGTTCTTTCAAGTGTAGAAACACCTAGCAAACACGTAAGCTTTAATTGACTCTGCGCAGATAGACAAAAGAGGAAATGGGAGATGGAACTGATGGAAAGAAGTTTAACGATGGAACTTGTTCGTGTTACAGAAGGAGCTGCTCTTGCTTGTGCCCGCTGGATGGGCCGTGGGCTGAAGGATGAGGCCGATGGTGCTGCAACATCAGCGATGCGTGATGTATTTGATACAGTTCCAATGAAAGGAACGGTTGTCATTGGTGAAGGGGAAATGGACGAGGCACCAATGCTCTATATCGGGGAAAAACTTGGTACAGGCTACGGCCCGCGTGTGGATGTTGCCGTTGACCCGTTAGAAGGAACGAATATTTTAGCATCGGGCGGCTGGAATGCCTTAGCCGTTCTTGCTGTTGCCGACCATGGTAATTTGCTGCATGCACCGGATATGTACATGGAAAAAATTGCTGTTGGCCCTGAAGCCGTTGGCTGCGTTGATATTAATGCTTCTGTTTTGGACAACCTGAAAGCTGTGGCGAAGGCGAAAAACAAGGATATTCAGGATGTGGTGGCAACGGTCTTGAATCGTCCGCGTCATGAACATATCATTGCCCAGCTTCGTGATGCCGGAGCGCGGATTAAATTGATCAATGACGGCGATGTAGCCGGCGCCATCAATACCGCTTTCGATAACACCGGTGTCGATATCCTGTTCGGCTCTGGCGGTGCACCGGAGGGAGTCCTTTCGGCAGTAGCACTTAAATGTCTTGGCGGTGAAATACTGGGGAAATTATTGCCGCAAAGTGATGCGGAGCTTGAGCGCTGCATCAAAATGGGCTTGGATGTGAACCGTGTATTACGTATGGAGGACCTAGTTAAAGGCGATGACGCGATTTTTGCTGCAACAGGTGTCACAGACGGTGAACTATTACGCGGCGTGCAATTCAAAGGCTCATACGGCTCCACGCACTCCGTCGTCATGCGCGCCAAATCAGGCACCGTCCGCTTCATCGAAGGACGCCACAGCCTCAAGAAAAAACCAAACCTAGTTATTAAATAACACGAAAAGCGGAAGTGCCCTGTTCAGCGGCGTATGGCCTGGAGCTGGACAAATGGTGCCTGACACCAATAACTGCACGGAGATAGTGCAAAGGGTGTCAGGCACCAATTCCATTATAGGAAAAATTTCCAACTTAAAAAATATATAAATGTAGTTGATTAATTTTTCGTACAGAGGGTAAAATAGTAATTGTTTTTAGTGTGCATAATTTCTGCCATTCTATTCATTTCTTTATCTACTTCCCATTCAATTCCTCTAACTCTTAATTTTTATTTTACTTACAATCTCCCGCTGTCTAAAAAATAAGCGGTTTGATGGAAAAATTTTAAAGTGTGGTGCACAAATGGACTTAACAATATCTAGTTTAGAAAATATGAAGCTGAAGGAACTTTATGAGCTTGCACGCGAATATAAGGTGACTTATTACAGCAAATTAACAAAAAAAGAATTAATTTTTGCGATTTTAAAATCCCGTGCTGAACAGCAGGGGTATTTCTTCATGGAAGGTGTCCTTGAAATCATCCAATCGGAAGGTTTCGGATTCTTGCGCCCGATTAATTATTCGCCAAGTTCCGAGGATATTTATATCTCAGCGTCGCAAATCCGTCGTTTCGATCTTCGGAATGGGGACAAGGTCTCTGGTAAGGTTCGTCCGCCAAAGGAAAATGAGCGCTATTACGGCTTGTTGCACGTGGAGGCGGTAAACGGAGAAGATCCGGAATCGGCGAAAGAGCGTGTCTATTTCCCTGCGTTAACCGCTTTATATCCAAATCGGAAGATCACTCTTGAGACAACGCAAAAGCATCTTTCAACAAGGATCATGGATGTCATCACACCGGTCGGTTTTGGACAAAGGGGATTAATTGTGGCGCCGCCAAAAGCGGGTAAAACGATGTTGCTAAAAGAAATCGCCAACAGCATCACGACAAACCATCCTGATGTTGAGTTGATCGTGTTGTTAATCGATGAACGTCCGGAAGAGGTTACTGACATTGAACGTTCCGTTGCAGGTGATGTTGTCAGCTCGACTTTTGATGAAGTGCCTGAAAACCATATTAAAGTGGCCGAGCTTGTGCTTGACCGGGCCATGCGCCTTGTCGAACACAAACGCGATGTGGTTATTTTAATGGACAGCATTACACGTCTTGCGCGGGCCTATAACCTTGTGATTCCGCCAAGCGGCCGGACACTTTCCGGGGGGATTGACCCGGCGGCGTTCCACCGTCCGAAGCGTTTCTTCGGGGCGGCTCGTAATATTGAAGAGGGCGGCAGCTTGACGATCCTCGCAACGGCATTGGTCGATACCGGTTCGCGGATGGACGATGTTATTTATGAAGAATTTAAAGGGACAGGTAATATGGAGCTGCATCTTGACCGTCAGCTTGCTGAGCGCCGGATCTTCCCAGCGCTTGATATTCGCCGTTCTGGTACACGTAAGGAAGAATTATTGGTTCCAAAGGATCATTTGGATAAATTATGGGCCATTCGGAAGTCAATGTCAGACTCACCAGACTTTGCCGAGCGTTTCTTGAAAAAATTACGTCAAACGAAGTCGAATGAAGAATTTTTCGCTCAACTTGGGGAAGAGTTAAAATCTAGGCGCTAGTAAAAATTACTTCTCCTAGGACAAGCAGGGTTGGTTTCTTTTTCAAAAAGAAACCAGCAAATCCCAACTTGCCAAAATAAGTTGACCTTGTTATAATGATTGCAGTGTGTTTTAAGTATATTGATGCTTGTCTTTTTGACAAGCATTTACCATAACTCTGTTTCGAATGATTCAGGGCGGAAGGAGATGAAAAGAATGAAAGCAGGAATTCATCCAAATTATAAAATGGTACAGGTGACTTGTGCTTGCGGAAATACTTTTGAAACTGGTTCAGTTAAAAATGAAATCCGTGTTGAAACTTGTTCAGAATGTCATCCATTCTATACTGGTCGTCAAAAATTCGCTGAAGCTGGCGGACGTGTTGACCGTTTCAACAAAAAATACGGCATTAAGACTCCACAGCAACAATAATCGTGAAACGTACAGGCAAGAAGTAAGTCGCTTGCCTGTTTTTTATTTACTAAATTTAAAAATTTTATTATAGATCTATAAGGGTTTGCTAGGAAGGAGACACCGTTTTATGTACTTAATGAAGCAAAGCGGATGGGTTGAGGTTATCTGCGGCAGTATGTTTTCTGGAAAATCGGAAGAATTGATTCGCCGCGTCAGACGAGCACAATTTGCGAAACAAAAAATAGCTGTTTTTAAGCCGAAAATTGATAATCGCTACAGTGAGCAGTCTGTAGTTTCCCATAATGGATCTTCCTTTCATGCGAGGCCCATTTCCCATTCAATCGAGATTCTTCATCATGTTGAGGCGGATATGGATATTATTGCGATTGATGAAGTTCAGTTTTTTGATGAGGGGATTGTCCGGGTGGTTCAACAGTTGGCCGATAGCGGTCATCGTGTGGTTTGTGCCGGCCTCGATATGGATTTCCGCGGGGAGCCGTTTGGGCAGATGCCGAAATTGATGGCGATTGCGGAATCGGTGACGAAGCTGCAGGCAGTTTGCACGGTTTGTGGATCACCATCAAGCAGGACCCAGCGGTTAATTGACGGTCGTCCCGCATCCTATCATGACCCGGTCATACTAGTCGGAGCATCGGAGGCCTACGAGCCCCGCTGTCGCCATCACCACGAAGTCCCAAAAACCGCACCCGTCACCGTACGATAGTGTACGTTGTTAATGGTGCCTGACACCAATAATGGTATAAACACTGTGCAAAAGCAGTTTATGGTGCCTGACACCGTTAATAATGTAAACACTGTCTTGGAGTTGGTTCTCTGGGGCAGTTTTTTTGTGTTGGAATGGGGGTTGACGGAAATACCTCAAAACTCAGCGGAATTCCTCCTCCCCTCCTAGTCGCGAGAGTCATGGAAATATTTCTCTCGGCAAGCTTGGCCTCCTGGCGGGCATGATAGTGATAGGGGGTGTAATATGCTGAAAAAGTGGATGTTTCTCTCGCTCATCTCGCTCTCCGTCCTAACCGCTAGTGGATGTCAAAATAATAATCGCAGTGCGGATGAGGAAGCCTACGACCTGCGTTCCGACCGCACAGCTCCTAATTACATGTCCAATCGCGGGGATGACCAGGATATACCAGAAAATGTGTCTAATCGCAATCGAGGTAAGAACGAACAGCATTTAGTCGAAGATGATATCACCAACCAAAATCCGAACTTCCTTGATCTGAAGCATACGGGAAGCGGAAGTGAAGCCAGTGCCGGGAATCATGGCACGGATATCAACAAGGCCAAGCAAGTGATAGCTGACACGAAGGAATATGTCACGGATTCTGTTTGGATCAATGGTGACCGGATGTGGGTGTCTGTTTATAAGAAGGGCATGCTTTCTGACCAAGGGAAAGTTGCCGCCGAAGCACGCCTCCATAAGAAACTGATCCATGCCTTGCCAAGATACAATATTGAAGTGCGCGTGAAGGAAGACCGCAGATAACATGCTCTGATTTTTAGAGCATGTTTTTCTATGGCTGCGGGATCTTTTCCAAAAATAAGCCCTCCAATATCTCCCATAAAAAATTTCTCCTGCAATTTGGTTTTGACGCTGGTTTTCACCTATACTATAATTAGAATGTTATGGACTAAAACTTGAGGTGAATGACTGTGTTTGATCGTCTACAATCAGTGGAGGATCGCTACGAAAGGTTAAACGAACTTTTGAGCGATCCCGAAATTATTAATGATTCAAAAAAACTTCGTGAATTTTCAAAAGAACAATTTGATATACAAGAAACAGTGCAAACGTATCGCCAATATAAAGAGGCGAAGGAGCAGCACCAAGATGCAAGGGCAATGCTCGATGAAAAGTTAGATGCAGAAATGCGCGAAATGGTCAAAGAAGAGGTTCATGATCTAGAGGCTCAAATTGCAGAGTTGGAAGAAAAGATGAAAATTCTTCTCGTTCCAAAGGATCCGAATGATGATAAGAACGTTATCTTTGAAATCCGCGGTGCGGCCGGCGGTGATGAGGCGGCTTTATTTGCTGGTTCCCTTTATCGGATGTACAGCCGCTATGCGGAAGCACAGGGCTGGAAGACAGATTTGATCGATGCGAGCCCTACCGGTCTTGGCGGCTACAAGGAAATTAGTTTTATGATTAATGGTGCCGGTGCCTACTCAAAATTGAAATTTGAGAACGGGGCACACCGGGTGCAGCGTGTTCCGGAAACGGAATCTGGCGGGCGGATTCATACCTCGACAGCTACAGTTGTTTGTTTACCGGAAGCGGAAGAATTTGAATATGAGATTCATGATAAAGATATCCGTTTTGATACGTTTGCTTCAAGCGGTGCAGGCGGGCAATCCGTTAATACGACGATGTCGGCCGTTCGTTTGACACACCTTCCAACAGGTATTATGGTATCGATTCAGGATGAAAAATCCCAGCATAAAAACAGGGATAAGGCGATGAAGGTATTGCGTGCGCGTGTGTATGACAAGTTCCAGCAGGAAGCGCAGGCCGAATATGATCAGGTTCGTAAATCAGCAGTCGGTACCGGTGACCGATCTGAACGGATTCGCACGTACAACTTCCCGCAAAATCGGGTGACGGATCACCGCATTGGCCTAACCATTCAAAAACTAGACCAAATCATCGAAGGCAAGCTGGATGAAATCATTGATGCATTGGTGATGGATGACCAGGCGAGAAGACTTGAAGAGGCATCAAATGAGTAAAAAAGTATTCGAAGCTCTGAAATGGGCTTCTTCTTTTTTATTGGAAGCGAATCGGGAAGAGAATGCGGGGGAGTTGTTGCTACGGCATTTTACTGGATGGTCGAGGGCGCAGCTGTTTTCTGAGATGCGTGAGGAGTTACCGCCCGCGGTTTGGGCTGATTTTGAGCAGGCTGTAAGGGAGCACGGAAATGGCGTACCCGTACAATATCTCATCGGCTCGGAGGAGTTTTACGGCCGGACGTTTATGGTTAATGAAGAGGTGCTAATTCCGAGGCCGGAAACAGAAGAACTTGTTTACGGGGCTTTAAGAAGGATGGAGCGGATTTTCACTGGCTGCGACCGGGAAATCAGGCTCGTCGACATCGGCACAGGCAGCGGCGCCATTGCCATCAGTTTAAAACTCGAATGGGAATCAAGATCGGTGCCTGACACCAATACCACTATGAGGGCAGTAGAAAGGGTGTCAGGCACCAACACATTGACGGTGTTTGCCTCTGATATTGCTGCAGAATCTTTAGAGGTGGCGCGGGAAAATGCCCGCCGTCTTCAGGCTGAGGTGGAATTTGTTCAGGGTGATTTATTAACGCCGTTTATTGGCGGGGCGTTCGATGTGGTCATTTCCAATCCGCCGTATATTCCGGTTGGAGATCAAACGACGATGTCCGAGGTGGTGACAGAGCATGAGCCGCATCGAGCTTTGTTTGCGGGCGAGGATGGACTGGATTTTTACCGCCGATTCATGGTGGAGCTGCCGCAAGTACTCGCACCGTGCGCGCTGGTATGTTTTGAAATCGGGGCCGGTCAGGGTAAAGCGGTAGCGGAGCTTTTTCAAAAGGAATTTACGAATGTAAAGGTAGAAGTCGTGAATGATATTAATGGCAAGGATCGCATGGTGTTTGCGGAGATTGGCTTCGGGGTGTAAGAATCCCGAGGCTTTTTTGTAGTGGTGCCGCCTTTTGCAAAAATATTAAAATTTACTAGTTTAGGATTCTGGCATTTTGTCCACAATGTTGATAGCGAAGGGACGGTGCTGGAGCATGAGAAGCAAATTGATAGTTTGGGGATATTTAGTGGTTTTATCATTGGGAACAATGTTGAGTTTATATATGCCGAAGACGGAAGCGGCGGCGAAGGAGTCGATCGTGATTCCAGGGGAAGCGATTCGCTTGAGGATTCTTGCAAATAGTGACTTTGAAAAAGATCAAGCGATTAAACGGAAAGTGCGTGATGCGGTGAATGCGCAAATTACCCTTTGGGTGCAGGATTTAACCTCGATGCAGGAAGCGAAAAAGCTCATGACCTCGAGACTTCCTGAGATTCAGGCCATTGCGGAAAAAGTCGTGCACGAACAGGGCTCGGATCAATCGGTGAAGGTTGAGTTCGGTAAAGTACAGTTTCCGACGAAATTATATGGCCAGTTTTTATATCCGGCAGGCGAGTATCAAGCGATTTTGATTACATTGGGGAGCGGGGAAGGCGCGAACTGGTGGTGCGTTCTTTATCCGCCATTATGCTTTCTTGACTTTTCAAATGGAGTGGCGGTGAGTGACGGGTTTGAAGAGGAAAAGCAGGTGGCGAAGGCGGAGACGGTACGTGAGCAGGCAGCCCCTGAGCAAAAGGAAAAAGAAAAGGAAAAGGTTGTAGTTCCTGTTAATGAGAGCGTAAAACCAGAGAAGAAGGAAATGGAGCCTGTGAAAGAAGATATAGAGCAGGAGAAGGGGGAAGAAAAGGAAGTAGCGTCTACTCCTGATAAAAAGGTGGTAGAGGTTGATAACAGCTTGGACAATGACAAGCAGAAAGCAGGAGGGAAAGACAAGGAAGTGAAAAAGTCAAAAAAGCATACAAAAAAGACGGCTCCCGTGTATACGGCCGAAGATGAAGAGCCGGTGAAGGTGAAATTTTTTGTGGCTGAGATGTGGGAGAAAATGTTTAATTAACAACCAGTTCCTTTTTGGGGGGCTGGTTTTTCTTTACAGATAAGAAAGTATAAATTTCAACTTTGAGAAATGTCCAGCTCCAGCGCCCTAGCGTTTTTCTTTTTGAAAAAGTTTTACTAGATTCCTGGATCACCCTGTTCTATTTCTTCTAGGTTTTCATAGTAATAGAGTAGAATCTTAAAAAGAGGTGGATGGGATGCAGGCAATGATTCGTAAGGCGAATAAACAGGATTTGGGCAGTTTACGAGAGTTTCTATCACGGGCAAACCTTGGGACAGATGGACTAAATGATGAAACGGTTGACTATTTTCTGCTGCTAGAGAATGAAGACGGTACATTAAGGGGATCGCTTGGCATGGAGGCATTTGCGGAAAATGGGCTCTTGCGTTCCCTGGTCGTTTCTCCTGGACAGGCTGATAAGGAGATCTTCTTGCTGTTTGATCAAATGGTGCAATTGGCAAAAGAAAAAGGGATGGAACATTTATATTTAGCCACCAATAAAAGTGTGGCACTACCGTTCTTCGAATTGATGGGCTTCCAGCAGTTGGACCTGGAGCAGGAGGAATTACCCGCGGACTTTTACCACTCAGAGCATATTCGACACGTTTTTAATGTGGATAACTCGTTATTTTTAAAATTTTCCCTCTAGTTGTGGGTATATCCACAAAGTTATCCACTTTTTCACTGATCTTATGCACAATTTGTGGATAAAACTTGTTTTTATCCCCACCATCTTTTATACTTTCAAACGTACTCAGTGAAAAAGTATGGGTCTTTCAGTCTAAATTCGCCAAATTTCGATAAAAGATTCATGTAGGATAAAGGTGGATAACTATGAACACAAGAGTGTGGAAAGTGGATAAGTATGTGGATAATCTTGAAAGTAATCCACAAGTTGTGGATGCAGCGGACGCATTACGAAAAAATGAAGTGGTCGCATTGCCGACAGAGACGGTTTACGGTCTTGGCGGCAATGCCGAAAGTGACGTGGCGGTGGCGAAGATTTTTACGGCAAAGGGACGTCCTGGGGATAATCCGTTAATTATTCACATTGCAGAACGGAAGCAGCTTACTAGATTTGTCACTGACATTCCTGTGGTGGCTGAAATATTAATGGACGCATTTTGGCCGGGTCCGCTGACGATTATTTTTAAAAGGAAGGAAGGCGTCCTGTCGGAAAAGGCGACAGCAGGACTTGCAACGGTGGCGGTGCGAATGCCAGATCATCCGGTGGCACTGGCGCTGTTGAAAACCTGTGGATTGCCGATTGCGGCGCCGAGTGCGAATAGCTCGGGGAAACCCAGCCCTACGACAGCCGCTCATGTGCTGGACGATTTGGAGGGCAAAATTGCTGGTGTGGTTGACGGGGGCGCAACAGGGGTTGGTGTGGAATCCACCGTTGTGGATTGCACGGGAGCGATTCCGGTCATCTTAAGACCTGGCGGCGTGACAAAAGAACAGCTAGAGGCTGTGGTCGGAGAAGTTAGTGTGGATGCTGCGTTAACGGACGAAAATGCCCGACCAAAAGCCCCGGGGATGAAATACCGCCATTACGCACCAAATGCTCCGCTCTTTATGGTGTCAGGGAGTGTGGAGTATCTCCAAGGTTTAATAGAAGAAAAGCGGGCGGAAGGACTCAAAGTCGGGGTGCTGACGACGGAAGAGAATGTGTCCGGGTATAAGGCTGATCTTGTACTGGCGTGTGGTCGTCGCACGGAGCTTGAGACGGTTGCCGCTGCCCTTTACGACACGTTACGAAGGTTTAATCAGGAAAACGTCGATATCATCTTCAGCGAGATGTTCCCCGATACCGGCGTCGGATCCGCCATCATGAACCGCCTGCAAAAAGCGGCAGGAAACAAACTCATAACGCAATAACAATGGTGCCTGACACCCTTTTTCAGCTATCTACTGTAGATAAATGATTAACGGTGACAGGCACCATTTTTACTTTCTCTACCATAGTAAGGTGATTAACCGTAGAAGGCGCGATTTTTCATGGTATTCCGTTTAGCCTATGTGACTTCTAAATCAGATTGGACGTGCATATGCTTAGGTTAGTTAGTCCAAGGGGGCGGGGTTGATGTCTGAAGTGGTTGGTGAAGTGGTTACACTAGTAATAATGGCATTTGCGCTGGGGATGGATGCCTTCTCGGTTGGGCTCGGCATGGGGATGTACGAGCTGCGTTTAAAGAAAATTTTCAATATCGGCCTTACGATTGGCCTTTTCCACGTATGGATGCCGCTTGTAGGCTTAATAGCAGGAAAATTTTTATCAGAGCAGTTTGGGGTCTTTGCCACGGTGATTGGCGGTTTGCTCTTGATTGTACTCGGCGTGCAAATGATTTGGTCTACTATGAAAAAGGGAGAGGAAAAGGTTATTTCGCCAGTTGGCTTTGGCCTACTTTTATTTGCCTTGAGCGTAAGTCTTGACAGTTTTTCCGTTGGACTGACATTAGGGATATACGGGGCAAAAACCATTATGGTGATTTTATGCTTTGGTATAATGGCAACCGTGCAAACATGGGCCGGACTGCTGCTTGGAAGAAAGGTACAAGGCTGGCTTGGGAGGTATAGTGAGGCCCTTGGCGGCACCATTTTACTGGCGTTTGGGATAAAGCTGCTCGCTTTAATAGGGTAAGAGGCAACCGGAATCCCCGAATAGGGCCACCGATAATGAATTATGATAAAATGGAAATATAGTGGAATGTTTGAAGGTGCCCCTGGGTTCCTCGGTGAATAGGCTGGGGTAGAAAGTACATAGGCAAGGATTAGCTGTGTTCGGATCTAATCTATCTGGCATAATAGAACGAAAGGGGGTTAACATAATGCAGCACATTTTGTTTGTCTGCACGGGAAATACCTGTCGGAGTCCGATGGCAGAGGCCATTTTGAAAAATAAACACCTCGATGGCGTAGAAGTAAAGTCAGCAGGGATCTATGCCGCAAGCGGAAGTGAGGCATCCCCACATGCACAGAGGGTGCTCGATGACAACAAGATTTCGCACAATCATCGCTCCAATTTGTTAACGGGTACCGAAGTGGAATGGGCCGACCTGATTTTAACGATGACAACGTCCCACAAGTTTGCGATACAGCAGCAATTCCCCGACGCTCACGTCAAAGTGTTTACCTTAAAGGAATACAGCGGCGAACCATTTAATCATGATGTTGTCGATCCGTACGGTGGAAATCTGGGAATGTATGAAACCACTTTTCGTGAATTAAATGAATTAATTAATAAGGCGATTGAAAAACTAAAACCGTAGTTGAAATGGATGCTCTCTTGATATGGGGAGCTATTTTTTTTGCTTGGATATTTCCCTTTATCTTTTTTTCACAGTGTGTCAAAATGAAAGCAGAATTAGTAAGAAAAGCGCAAGCGCCCTGGTCAGCCACTAGGGCGCTGGAGCTGGACATTTCTCAAAGTCGAAATTTTATACATTCTTATCTTTGAAAAAGGAACAGGAGGATTTTTACATGAAAGTAGCCCTAGCATCAGACCATGGCGGGATTCATATTCGTAAGGAAATCGCCAATTTATTAGATGAATTAAAGATTGAATATGTCGATTTCGGCTGTGAATGTGAAACATCGGTCGATTATCCGGATTATGCGCTGCCTGTTGCTGAAAAGGTGGCGAGCGGCGAGTTCGACCGTGGGATTTTGATTTGTGGAACGGGCATCGGCATGAGTATTTCTGCCAACAAAGTAAAAGGGATCCGCTGTGCCCTTGTCCACGATACATTTAGCGCTAAAGCAACGCGTGCCCATAACGATACGAATGTGCTGGCAATGGGTGAGCGCGTCATTGGCCCGGGACTCGCCCGTGATATCGTAGAAATTTGGTTGACTGAGGAATTCGAAGGCGGCCGTCATGCAGATCGTGTCGGGAAAATTACGGAATACGAAAATAAGCATCTCTGATATCTGTACGGAAAGAAGGGCTAAGCTTATGATTCAAGATTGGGAAAAAGAAATCGAGGCAATTTTAGCGGACTTCAAAGAGGCAGCCGAATTGAAGCCTGGGCAATTGCTAGTCGTCGGCTGCAGTACAAGTGAAGTTGTTGGCGAGCGAATCGGCACGTCCGGTACCCTTGAAGTAGCGGAGATGATCTTTCGGCAGATGCAAAAGCTTCAGGCGTCAACAGGTATTCAGTTGGCCTTCCAATGCTGCGAACATTTAAACCGGGCGTTGGTCGTCGAACGTTCCGTTGCCTTGGGACATGGTTTCGACGAGGTATCGGTCGTTCCTGTCCGAAAAGCAGGCGGGGCGATGGCCACACATGCTTTTGCGAATATGGAGGATGCCGTCGTGGTGGAATTCGTAAAGGCGGACGCCGGGATCGACATTGGTCACACGTTAATCGGCATGCACCTGAAACACGTCGCCGTACCGATTCGCGTCAAACAAAAAACTGTCGGCCAAGCCTATGTCACCTTAGCAAAAGTCCGTCCAAAATTAATCGGCGGCGCCAGAGCCGTCTACGAAAAAGAACCAGACAATCTAAGCTGCACATAGTGGATAGGGTGACAGGCACCATTTCTACTACTGTTGGATTAGTAATGGTGTCAGGCACCATTCTTTTTCCTTCACTTCGGGGAAAAACGTGGTATGATATAGAGGGAATTTTCTAATTGTTTGTGATTTTCATACATATGAGGGGGATTTAAGGATGAAGCATTTGTCTCAAGCGGACGAGCAGGTTTTTCAAGCAATTCAGAAGGAATTAGGACGTCAGCGCTCAAAAATCGAACTAATTGCCTCAGAAAACTTTGTGAGTGAAGCGGTCATGGAAGCACAGGGGTCTGTTTTAACCAATAAGTATGCAGAAGGCTATCCGGGACGTCGTTACTACGGCGGCTGTGAATATGTCGATGTCGTTGAGGATCTCGCCCGCGACCGCGCGAAAGAAATTTTCGGTGCAGAATATGTAAACGTGCAGCCACATTCCGGGGCACAAGCCAACATGGCCGTCTATTTCACAATCCTTGAGCAAGGCGATACCGTTCTCGGGATGAACCTTTCCCATGGCGGCCACTTAACACACGGCAGCCCAGTCAACTTCAGCGGTATTCAATATAACTTCGTTGAATATGGTGTCGATGAAACAACACACCGCATCAATTATGATGATGTTCGTGAAAAAGCACAGACACACAAGCCAAAGCTAATTGTGGCCGGTGCCAGTGCATACCCGCGTGAAATCGACTTTGCTAAATTCCGTGAAATCGCGGATGAAGTGGGTGCCTACTTAATGGTGGATATGGCCCATATCGCCGGACTTGTGGCTGCAGGCTTGCACCAAAACCCAGTGCAATACGCTGATTTTGTTACGACAACTACCCATAAAACCTTACGAGGCCCTCGCGGTGGGATGATCCTCTGCAAAGAGGAATTTGGCAAGAAAATTGATAAATCGATCTTCCCTGGCATTCAAGGCGGCCCGCTTATGCACGTAATTGCAGCGAAAGCCGTTGCGTTTGGTGAAGCCTTACAGCCGAGCTTTAAAGAATATGCCGGTCACATTATCGATAACGCCAAGCGGTTAGCGGAAAGCCTGCAAAAAGAAGGCTTAAAGCTTGTTTCGGGTGGGACAGACAATCACTTATTGCTAGTGGATGTAACGGCACTTGACCTAACAGGGAAAGTAGCTGAAAAGGTACTTGATGAAGTCGGCATTACGGTGAATAAAAATACGATTCCTTACGAAACACTAAGCCCGTTTGTTACAAGTGGTATCCGCATTGGAACAGCAGCAGTTACGAGCCGTGGCTTTGGTTTAGAAGAAATGGACGAGATCGCCGCCATCATCGCCTTCACCTTGAAAAATCATGAAGACGAAGCGAAGCTTGAAGAGGCACGTGAACGTGTAGAAGCATTAACAAATAAATTTACCCTTTATCCAGAATACTAAACAGCGAAGAATCGGCCTGCTCAAATAGTGAGCGGGCCGTTCTTTTTTTCATGGATTTCATTTGCTCATTGCAGTTTTTTTCTGTAAAATGAGACGAATGCATGATTACTTTTTAAAAAAGGGGCGATTATTGTGGCAAAGGTATACGTCTTCGACCATCCACTTATCCAACACAAGCTGACTTACATACGTGATATAAATACAGGAACAAAGGAGTTCCGCGAGCTCGTCGACGAAGTGGCAACATTGATGGCGTTTGAAATCACAAGGGATATGCCACTTGAAGATATCGAGATTGAAACACCGGTGTGCAAGACAAAATCAAAGGTTCTTTCTGGGAAAAAATTAGGCCTCGTGCCGATTTTACGGGCAGGAATTGGTATGGTTGACGGGATGTTGAAATGTATTCCGGCAGCAAAGGTAGGCCATGTCGGCTTATATCGCGATCCGGAAACATTAAAGCCGGTGGAATACTATGTGAAGCTTCCCAGTGATGTCGAAGAGCGCGATTTCATCGTTGTTGACCCAATGCTGGCAACAGGCGGTTCCGCAATTGATGCCATCCATGCCTTGAAAAAACGCGGCGCCAAACATATCAAATTTATGTGCCTGATTGCCGCACCAGAAGGCGTGGAAGCAGTGAAGACTGAACATCCGGACGTCGATATTTATATCGCTGCTTTGGATGAAAAATTAAACGATCATGGCTATATCGTGCCAGGTCTAGGCGATGCCGGTGACCGGTTGTTTGGAACGAAGTAAGTGATTGGAAAAAGTCGAGCGGATGCCGCTCGGCTTTTTTTAGTTGGTGGGAGCAGAACGAACTACAACTCGGCTCCTCCTAAAAACTTGTATACTTTCCCCCTTCAAAGAAAACGCTATGAAAAAAGGGGAATTCTTCAATGAAATGGCTGCTAGCGATTCTTCTCACGATTCAAACTTCCGAAATACTCATTCATCCGCCCATTCCGAAACCAAATCAAGATACGATTGCGATAGTTCTTCTGGAACAGCCCAAAACCGAGCCGGAAATCAAACAGTTCCTCCGTCCGTATAAAGAGGTGAAACTGCGCCGTGTTTTTCGGGAAGCAATTGACGGCTTTTCAATTGAAGGCAGCCGCACGGCCATTGCAAAAATTTCACAGCAAAAAAATATCCTGAATGTGTCCCCTGTTACCCAATACCAGGCCCAAACAGAGGAAAGTGTGAAAATAATTGGCGGCGACGATGTGCGCAGTTATTTTGATCAGAAAGATGAACGGCTCACCGGAAAGGGAATAACTGTTGGAGTCATCGACACCGGCGTCGATTATACCCACCCGGACCTCAAGCGGAATTATGCCGGCGGACACGACCTTGTCGACAATGATCGCGACCCGATGGAAACGCTCGCGCAAGGAAAAGCGACCATTCACGGTACCCATGTAGCGGGAATCATTGCAGCAAATGGAAAAATAAAGGGTGTGGCCCCAGAAGCGAAAATTGTGGCTTACCGTGCCCTCGGTCCGGGCGGCGGGGGGACAACAGAGCAGGTGATTGCAGCGATTGAGCAGGCGATCAAGGACAAAGTTGATATCGTCAATCTCTCGCTTGGGAATGATATCAACGGTCCGGACCTGCCTATCAGCCTGGCGCTCAATCGCGCCGTGGATAAAGGGATTGTCGCGGTGGCCGCAAACGGAAATTCCGGAACCGGATATTTGGAGCGTCGGCTCGCCGGGAACAGCGTCGAAGGCTATCTCGGTCGGTGCCTCGACACCAACGATGGAGATTCCCTCACTAATAATAGAAGGAAGGCAGGAAAGAGTGCGCCTCCAGCCGATGGAAGGCTCGGGTAAATGGACGCTGGATCGCTCATTAGAGGTGGTCGATGGGGGAATTGGCAGAAAAAGTGAGTTAAAGAATGTGCAAGGGAAAATAGCCTTACTTAAAAGAGGAACACTTACTTTTACTGAAAAAGCAAACAATGCCCTTGAAGCGGGTGCTAAAGCGGTTCTGATTTACAACAATATGAGCGGCAACTTCATGGGGAATCTCGATACTCAGCTGACCCTCCCGGTTGGTTCCCTCTCGAGGAGTGACGGAGTTATTTTACAAAAGGAATTGAAGAAGCGAAGTGTGACGGTGCGAGTCTTGGTGAATGAAGAGCGGGACCGGCTCGCGGATTTTAGTTCGAGGGGGCCGGTGACGGGAACGTGGGAAATCAAGCCGGACATTGTGGCACCGGGGGTGGCGATAAATTCAACCATTCCGGGGGGATATTTGAGTCTGCAAGGGACAAGCATGGCGGCGCCGCATGTGGCGGGGGCCTGCGCGTTAATCAAGCAGGCTCATCCGGATTGGTCGCCGGCGCAAATTAAGGCAGCGTTGATGAATACGGCGAAACCGCTGGCGAGGCAGGGGGAATCAGTGAATATGGACAGGGCTGCGACTGGATCACCCTATTACCGCACCTACGAACAGGGGGCCGGCAGAATTCAGGTGGATGAAGCGATCATGGCAGCATCGCTCGTGACCCCAAGCAGTATCCGCTTTGGAAAGTTTGCCGGGGAGAATGATAGCCATAAGGCTCGTTTGCGTGTTGAAAATACGAGTAAAAACGTGCAGCGGTATGCCTTTGTGATTCCGAAAAAAGTGGAGGGGCTGGCATGGCGGTTTCCGCTGTCGTTTACATTAGAGCCAGGGCAGTCTAGGGAGGTTGCGGTGGAGTTAATGGTGGATCAAAGCGTATTTAAAGGGAAGATCCACGATGGCTTCTTGCAGTTGCAGGCGGGGGCAAAGACGATTCAGATTCCGTATTTGTATGTGTTAGAGGAGCCGGGATATCCGAGGGTGATGGGGTTTGGTTTCGCGGAAGGGGATAGACCTGGGGAGTACCGCTATGAGGTGTATTTGCCTGGCGGGGCGGAGGAGTTTGGGATTGCATTGTTTAACCCGGAGGATTATCGATTTGTTGGATTCTTAGATACAATAACAAATGTGAAAAAGGGTCAGATTCACCGGAATCTTACCACCGAAATGCTGCCGGCTGCTGGCACCTATCTAGTTAAAATCTTTGCGAAAAAGGCAGGGAAGGAGGATTTTATCGAAAGGATGATTGTCATTAAAGAAAAGGGTGAGTAGGGGCCAATCCGAGCCCCACCTCGCCCCAATTTTGGGAAATATATAGCAAAGTTCACAAAATGGACACAAAATGGACCAAAAACGTTCAAAATTTACACTACAATGAAAGTGAAAACAAAAAATCCAAAATGGAAGAAATTACGGGGAATTGTATGTGGATTAATTCACGTAAATTCATTGACATTGACAGGTGCCTATTGTATGCTAACAAAGGGTATGAATGATAGGGTTTTCATTATTTTCATATAGAATTATTTAGATAAATAATGCGTCTATCTATTTCAAAATACCTGAAGTCCGTTACGGAGTACAGAACCAATTTTCTTAATAATCGGATTGTTCCTTGGGTTAACGGCAGGTATTTGTTCCATGTTCACTTCGATCCGTCATTTCTTTTCAGGAGATTAGCCAACCATGCCGGAACTTCAATTAATGTTTTCAAGACAGCGAAAATGGATGTTTACTTTATTATCTATTTATGTACTCGGCTGGGGGTTCACGTCTTATCAATCTATCTTTCTGGGATTGGTTGTTGGGACAAGTTTGAGCCTTTTTAATTTGTGGTTAATGGTCCGCAAGATGAATCAGTTTGATAATGCGGTGACACAAGGGAAAAAGGTACGGTCACTCGGATCTTTTTCACGGTTTGCAAGTGCAGCCTTGGCTGTGATTATTGCGATGAGGTTTCCAGAGCATCTTCACCTCATTAGTGTGGTTATAGGGTTAATGACATCCTATATTGTCATTATGATAGATTTTTTTATACGATCTTTGCAAATACATAACTAGCGCGGAAGCGAGGTGAATATTGTTGGAACACAGTGCTCATATGGTAAAATTTATGGGGCTCTATTTTAACATGGGAAACGTTTTGATGATAACCGTTGCCTCTGTTGTTGTCTTTTTAATTGCAGTCCTGTCCACCCGAAAGCTCGCAATGAAGCCGACAGGCGTGCAGAACTTTATGGAATGGGTCATGGATTTCGTTAAAAATATCATTAATAGCACAATGGATTGGAAAGACGGCGGACGATTCCATGTTCTTGGAATTACCATGATCATGTATGTTTTTGTAGCGAATATGCTAGGATTGCCATTCTCAGTCTCCATTAACGGTGAACTTTGGTGGAAATCGCCAACAGCCGATCCGGCTGTCACATTAACACTTGCCGTATTAGTTGTAGGTTTATCCCATTTTTACGGTGTAAAAATGCGAGGAATGTCTACTTACGGGAAGGAATTCTTTAAACCATTTTGGTTTATGTTCCCAATTAAAGTAATTGAAGAGTTTGCTAACACGCTTACTCTTGGTCTGCGTCTTTACGGGAATATCTATGCGGGTGAAATTCTGTTAGGATTACTCGCAGGAGGGTTAGCACAATCAGGAAACTTTGGTTGGCTTGCCGCAGCTGTACCGATGCTCGCATGGCAGGGCTTCTCAGTCTTTGTCGGTGCCATCCAGGCTTTTATCTTCACTATGTTAACGATGGTTTATTTGTCTCACAAAGTGAGCAGCGACCATTAATATAATAACCGTTCAAATTTTTGAACAAAAAATAAAAACTTTTATACATTCCAAGGAGGAAAATTACAAATGGGTCTTTTAGCAGCAGCAATTGCAATCGGTTTAGCAGCACTAGGTGCTGGTATCGGTAACGGTCTTATCGTATCTCGTACAGTTGAAGGAATCGCTCGTCAACCAGAAGCTCGTGGTATGCTTCAAACTACAATGTTCATCGGGGTTGCGTTAGTTGAGGCGATTCCTATCATCGCGGTTGTTATCGCGTTCATGGTTCAAGGTAAATAATAGGTAGAGTAACCAATAGACGGTCAAAAAATGGCGAAGATCATTTCATGAGAACCTTCGCCATTCGTTTATGTCTATTTATATTGTAACAATAGTAAAAAGGGTGTCAGGCACCATTGATATATCTGTTTTGAATGACTCTTGAAGGGAGTGAACCTGAGGTGTTAACAAGCAGTCTTGTATTAGGCACAGCAACTGAACATCAGTTTATTAATACTGGTGATATCATATTCCAATTAATCATGTTTATCATCTTGATGGCCTTGCTGAAGAAGTTCGCATGGGGTCCGTTAATGGGCATTATGAAAGAACGTGAAGCACATGTGGCCAATGAAATTACGGCAGCAGAAAATAGCCGTCAAGAAGCGAAAAAACTATTAGAAGAACAACGTACTCTATTAAAAGAGGCTCGTACCGATGCACAAGGATTGATTGAATCAGCGAAGAAGCAAGGTGACTTGCAGCGCGAGGAAATCATTATGACGGCACGCAGTGAAGCTGAGCGTATTAAAGAATCAGCCAAGCTTGAAATCGAGCAGCAAAAAGAAAAAGCGGTTACCGCTATTCGCGAACAAGTTGCCCAGCTTTCTGTCTTAATTGCCTCTAAAGTAATTGAGAAAGAACTAAGTGCAGCGGATCAAGAAAAACTCATTAATGACTATATTCAAGAGGCAGGAGAAGGCCGATGAGTAGCTCTATGGTAGCAAAACGCTACGCGCTGTCTCTTCTGCAAATTGCGAAAGAACAACAGCTTCTTGAAGTAATAGAGGAAGAACTTCGTGTGGTGAAGGAAGTTGTACAATACAACCCAGAGTTAATGGCTGTTTTAAAATCTTCAAAGCTTTCCATTGAGAAGAAAAAAGAGATGCTAACGCAGGCTTTTGGGACCTTTAATGTATATGTACGCAATACACTGTTGATCTTAATTGAACGTCACCGCCAAGACGAAATCGTCAATGTGGCGAATGAATTTATAGAGCTGGCAAATGAAGAAACGGGGATTGCAGAAGCTGAAGTTACGAGCACACGTGCCTTAACAGAGGCGGAGCGCGCTGCCATCTCGACTGTATTTGCAGCGAAAATTGGTAAGAAGTCGCTAAAAATTGAAAATATCGTTGATTCCAATTTGCTCGGAGGCGTTAAGCTCCGTATTGGAAACCGTATATATGACGGCAGCTTGCGCGGCAAGCTTGATCGTTTAGAACGTAAATTGTTAAGCTAAAAGAAAAGCGGAAGAGACCGTTTAGCGACGTATGGAGCTGGACAATTATGGAAGCCGCTTGTTGCGAACATTAAATGTAAAGTATTGTAGAATAGGGGTGAAACTCATGAGCATCAAAGCTGAAGAAATCAGTGCCCTGATTAAAAAGCAAATTGAAAACTATCAGGCAGAAATTCAAGTAACTGATGTCGGTACAGTTATCTCCGTAGGTGACGGTATCGCTCGTGTTCATGGCCTCGACAATGTCATGGCTGGTGAACTTGTTGAATTTGCAAACGGCGTTATGGGTATGGCACAAAACCTTGAAGAAAATAACGTTGGTATTATCATCCTTGGACCTTTCACCGAAATTCGTGAAGGCGATGAGGTTCGCCGTACAGGCCGCATCATGGAGGTTCCTGTTGGTGAAGAATTAATCGGACGCGTTGTGAACTCATTGGGACAGCCAGTTGATGGCATGGGACCAATCAACACAACGAAAACACGCCCAGTTGAAGCCATTGCACCTGGGGTAATGGCTCGTAAATCCGTTCATGAACCATTACAAACAGGTATTAAAGCGATTGATGCATTGGTGCCAATCGGCCGCGGACAACGTGAGTTAATCATCGGTGACCGTCAAACAGGTAAAACCTCTGTTGCGATTGACACGATTTTGAACCAAAAAGGTCAAGACATGATCTGTATCTATGTAGCTATTGGTCAGAAGGAATCAACAGTACGTGCTGCAGTTGAATCTCTTCGTAAATATGGCGCATTAGACTATACGATCGTTGTTACAGCTTCGGCATCACAACCAGCTCCATTGCTATTCTTAGCACCATATACGGGCGTTTCGATGGCTGAGGAATTTATGTACAATGGCAAGCATGTACTAATTGTATATGATGATTTATCAAAACAAGCGGCAGCATACCGTGAACTTTCCTTATTACTTCGTCGTCCTCCAGGTCGTGAAGCATATCCAGGGGATGTTTTCTACTTACACAGCCGTTTGCTAGAACGTGCATGTAAAATTAATGATACGCTTGGTGCTGGTTCCATTACAGCATTACCATTTATTGAAACACAGGCGGGTGACGTTTCCGCTTATATTCCAACAAACGTTATCTCCATCACAGATGGACAAATTTTCTTACAATCTGACCTCTTCTTCTCAGGTGTACGTCCGGCGATCAACGCAGGTCTTTCCGTATCCCGTGTAGGTGGTTCGGCGCAAATCAAAGCAATGAAAAAAGTTGCTGGTACACTAAGACTTGACCTTGCATCCTACCGTGAATTAGAGGCATTCTCACAGTTCGGTTCTGACCTTGACAAGGCGACACAGGCAAAACTTGCCCGTGGTGCCCGTACGGTTGAAGTGTTAAAACAAGATCTTCACAAACCGCTTACTGTTGAAAAGCAAGTAGTAATCCTTTACGCATTAACACGCGGATTCCTTGATGATATTCCATTACAGGATATCCGACGTTTTGAATCAGATTTCCATAATTGGTTAGACCACAACCGCAAAGAGTTGTTAGACCATATTACAAAAACGAAGGATCTTCCTTCTGATGAGGATATGGCTTCTGCAATCAACGACTTCAAAAAGACGTTTGCAGTTAGCGAATAATAGGGTCTGACATTAACTAAAGGGGTCTGACCCCACCTCCAACATTCAATGATTATTGAGTATAGGTTGTGGGGTCAGACCCCTCAAAGAACATTCTTTGAATGAGGGTGGTGAGAACCTATGGCATCATTACGCGAGATAAAAAATCGTATTACTTCAACGAAAAAAACGAGTCAAATCACAAAGGCAATGGAAATGACCTCCGCAGCTAAATGGAACCGTGCCGTGTTGAATGCAAAAGCATTTGTACCCTACATGGAAAAAATCCAAGAGGTAACGGCATCGATTGCCATCGGCGCAGGTGGAGCGATTCATCCAATGCTTACATCCCGTCCAGTGAAAAAGACGGGTTATATTGTGATGACATCTGACTCAGGACTTGCGGGTGCGTTCAACAGTAACGTTATTCGTAAAGTTCATCAAACAATCAATAGCCGTCATAAATCGAATGATGAGTTTGCTATTATTGCACTTGGACGCATGGCTCGTGATTATTTTTCGAAACGGGGCATGAACGTGGCTCTTGAGATGACCGGACTTCCGGCGCAGCCAAACTTTGCGGACATTCAGGATGTTACCCGCAGTACAGTTGGGATGTTTGCAGACGGCACATTCGATGAATTATATGTCTTTTACAATCATTATCAAAGTGCGATTTCACAGGAAGTTACCGAGAAAAAGCTGCTTCCATTATCGGATTTATCCACTTCTCATAAGCTCATTTCCTATGAGTTTGAGCCATCTGCAGAAGAAATTTTGGAAGTTCTCCTGCCACAATATGCAGAGAGCTTAATTTACGGAGCACTGCTCGACAGTAAAGCGAGTGAGCATGCTGCCCGGATGACAGCAATGAGAAATGCAACGGATAACGCAAAAGAATTAATTAATCACTATACATTAGTCTTCAACCGCGCACGTCAAGCAGCGATTACGCAAGAAATCACAGAAATCGTCGGCGGCGCCGCAGCGTTAGAATAGGAACAAAGAGTAAGTAAGGAGGGAACATGATGAACAAAGGACGCGTTCTTCAGATTATGGGTCCGGTTGTTGACGTGAAGTTTGATAACGGTCAGCTGCCTGAGATCTATAACGCATTGAAAATAGTAACTAAAGCGCGTACTGGATCAGAAGTTGAGATCAACTTAACCCTTGAAGTAGCCCTTCATTTAGGTGATGATACAGTTCGTACGATCGCAATGTCTTCTACTGACGGGTTAACCCGTGGTATAGAAGTAGAAGATACTGGTGCGCCGATTTCGGTACCGGTTGGTGACGTAACACTTGGCCGTGTATTTAACGTATTAGGTGAAGCCATTGACTTGAAAGATGATGTGCCTGTAAGTGCCCGCCGTGATTCCATTCACCGCGAAGCACCAACATTTGAACAACTATCCACTGAGGTAGAAATTCTTGAAACAGGTATTAAAGTAGTTGACCTTCTTGCCCCCTATATTAAAGGTGGGAAAATCGGCCTCTTCGGTGGTGCCGGTGTAGGTAAAACAGTTTTAATCCAAGAATTAATCAATAACATCGCCCAAGAGCACAGCGGTATCTCCGTTTTCGCGGGTGTTGGTGAGCGTACTCGTGAAGGAAACGACCTTTTCCACGAAATGACGGATTCCGGCGTTATCAAGCAAACGGCGATGGTATTCGGACAAATGAACGAGCCGCCGGGTGCGCGTATGCGTGTTGCGCTGACTGGTTTAACAATGGCGGAATATTTCCGTGATGAGCAAGGCCAAGACGTGTTATTGTTCATTGATAATATCTTCCGTTTCACACAAGCAGGTTCTGAGGTTTCCGCACTACTAGGCCGTATGCCTTCTGCGGTAGGTTACCAGCCGACACTTGCTACTGAAATGGGTAAATTAGAAGAGCGGATTACATCTACGAATAAAGGTTCTGTAACATCTATCCAAGCGATTTATGTACCAGCCGATGACTATACGGACCCGGCTCCGGCTACAACTTTCGCTCACTTAGATGCGACAACAAACCTTGAGCGTAAGCTTTCTGAGATGGGGATCTACCCAGCGGTTGACCCGCTTGCTTCGACTTCTCGTGCCTTGTCACCTGATATCGTTGGCGAAGAGCACTATGAAGTAGCACGTCAAGTACAATCAACATTACAAAAATATCGTGAATTACAGGATATCATTGCGATTCTTGGTATGGATGAACTTTCTGATGATGATAAGTTAGTCGTGCTTCGTGCGCGTCGTATCCAAAACTTCTTGTCACAGAACTTCCACGTGGCTGAGCAGTTTACTGGCCAGCCAGGTTCATATGTACCTGTTAAAGAAACGGTTAAAGGGTTCAAAGAACTCCTTGATGGTAAATATGATCACCTTCCAGAAGATGCGTTCCGCCTTGTTGGACGTATTGAAGAGGTTGTCGAGGCCGCAAAACGCATGGGCGTAGAAGCCTAAGGGCGCCGGGGAGGGTAAAAAATGAAGACGATTAAAGTCAGTGTTGTTACTCCCGATGGCCCGGTGTATGAATCAGATGTGGAAATGGTTAGTACGAAGGCTCAAAGTGGTGAGCTGGGAATTTTACCTGGACACATTCCGATGGTGGCTCCGCTTGAAATTGGTGCTGTCCGCCTGAAGAAGGGCGGCAATACAGAATTTGTTGCCGTCAGCGGCGGGTTTTTAGAAGTTCGTCCTGATCAAGTGACAATTTTGGCCCAATCGGCAGAGAAAGCATCTGAAATTGATGTGGAACGTGCCCAAAGAGCGAAGGAACGTGCAGAGCAGCGCTTGAAAGAGCAGAAGCTTGAGCATATCGACTTTAGACGTGCCGAGCTTGCAATGCGCCGCGCCATCAATCGCCTTGCCGTATCGGAACATAGATTTTAAATAGAAAAGCGGAAAGCGCGCGATTATTCCGCGCCTGGAGCTGGACATTTCCTAAGTCCAAATTTATAGTTCTTATTACAAAAATGAAGACCCCTCGTGGCCGTACAATTCTTGTGCTGGCCCCGAGGGGTTTTTGTGTTCGTTGCCAGGTGTGTTCAAGCCGTTGATAAGCGAGTGTAGGTTGGTAGGAAACTGAAACGACGTATATCTGTCAGTTTGATGGGCTAGTCTTGCGTGAACTGAAGGGACTAGTTTCGCTGTAAAGGGCATGATATGGACAATTATGCATATGATGGTAGGGGAAACTAGTGGGCAGAGGTTGATTCAGTATTTAGGCCTTTTATTTTTTCAAAAAAGAGGTTTGAATGAATGACAAACCTCACTGACATGGTTTAGCTTTTGTTATTAAATAGGGGTTGTTGTCGAATTTCGTGGACATATTGTGTTCTTACGAATCCTGTTCCAGCGCCTTCGCTGACGCAGCGGCTAGCAAAAATTCTCCATTTTAAGTCTCGTTTGAGAGCGAGCTCTCAAGAGCCTTAAAATAGAGAATTTCCGCGGTGTTGGAATTCCAATTTAGATTAAAATGGCTTGTCGACAGGGGTTTGTAACAATGCTATAATGAATTCGGTTACAATATTCACAAGTATGAAAATTTACAACATTGGAGGGGATGGACATGGATCTTCTAAATGTATATCAGAATAATTACCTGATAGTTTTTGTGTTTCTATGTCTCGGGGTGCTGCTGCCAGTGGTGGCGTTATATTTGGGGAAACTTCTGCGTCCGTTTAAACCGAGCGAAGCGAAGTATACCACATATGAGAGCGGTATTGAGCCATTTCACGATTCCCGTGTACAGTTCAATGTCCGCTATTATATTTTTGCCCTAATGTTTGTTATCTTTGATGTAGAAACGGTGTTTTTATATCCATGGGCAGTCGCTTATGATAAACTAGGCATTTTTGCGCTTGTTGAAATGTTAATTTTCGTGGTGATGCTATTAATCGGCTTAGTGTATGCTTGGAAAAAGAAGGTGCTACGATGGACTTAAAACTAGAAGACTTATCGCCTCAGGAAATGAAAGAGTTAGAACGAAATGTATTTTTCGCGACGCTGGAGCAAATTAAGGGTTGGGCACGGAGTAATTCCTTGTGGCCAATGACATTTGGTCTGGCTTGTTGTGCGATTGAAATGATGGGTACAGGTGGAGCAAACTATGACCTTGACCGTCAAGGGACAATTTTTCGAACATCTCCACGGCAATCGGATTGTATGATTGTTTCTGGGACAGTGACGAAAAAGATGGCGCCAATCTTACGCCGTTTATATGACCAAATGCCAGAGCCAAAATGGGTAATCGCGATGGGATCTTGTGCAACTGCCGGCGGCCCATATGTTAAATCATATGCCGTTGTGAAGGGTGTCGATCAAATCGTACCTGTGGATGTATATATTCCTGGATGCCCGCCAAACCCGGCCGCATTAATTTATGGGATTAATAAATTAAAAGGGAAAATTCGTTATGAAGCGAAGACTGGGAAGAAGGTGATTTAACAAATGAGCGGGGAAAAAGATCTCGATCAATTAAAGAGAGAAGCCGCTGAAAAGGCTAAAGCTGCGGCATTAGCAAAGCGAAAGGCGAAGGAAGCGGGGGTTGCAGAGCCGAAACCGGTGGTTGAATCGGAAAAGGCTGAAACACCGGCAGCAGCCGCGCCGCAAGCCCCAGTTGGAGCAGATGATGCTGATTTAGCGAAGAAAAAGGCAGCAGCGGCAGCAAAAGCGAAAGCAGCTGCACTGGCGAAGAAGAAACGGGAAGGGTTCGCAGATGAGACTGCCTTGGGGGCAGAATCAACGCAGCCGGTAGAAACGGCACCGCCAGTAGAAACGGCACCGCCAGTAGAGGAAACGCCAGCGGCAAACGATGCGGATGACCTAGCGAAGAAAAAGGCAGCAGCGGTAGCAAAGGCAAAAGCAGCGGCGGCGGCCAAGCGGAAGGCGATGGAACTGGCTGGAGGCAACGCTCCAGTGAGTGAAGAGACCCCGGCAGTAGAACCAGAAACGCCAGCGGTAAACGATGCGGATGACCTAGCGAAGAAAAAGGCAGCAGCGGTAGCAAAGGCAAAGGCAGCAGCGGCAGCCAAAAAGAAGGCGATGGAGTTAGCAGGTGGCGAAGCACCAGCACCAGAGGCTGAAGAAAGTGGCGCCGGCGGCGATGCCGACGATCTAGCGAAGAAAAAAGCAGCAGCAGTAGCCAAAGCCAAAGCAGCGGCAGCGGCGAAACGTAAAGCAACGGAACAAGCGGGCGGCACTGTCGAAGATACTGCAACAGGTGACGATGCGAAGGCAAAAGCGGCGGCAGCAGCGAAAGCCAAGGCAGTAGCGGTAGCGAAGGCGAAAGCAGCAGCAGCGGCAAAAGCCAAAGCAGCCGGTGCAGGAGCTGGATCAGACGCGTCAGCAGCAGGTGGCGATGATGAGAAAGCGAAAGCCATCGCAGCGGCAAAGGCAAAAGCCAAAGCAGCGGCGGCAGCAAAAGCCAAGGCAGCAGCGGGTGGAAAAGCTGGCGATGCAGCGACCCCGGCAGCCGAAGCGAAACCATCACCAAATCAGCCATACTTAGATAAGTATGTGAAGGTGATTGCCGAAAACTTAGGTTCTGATGTTTTAGAAGATTCTTATATTAATAAACTATCCAAAGATGTTCCGACACTTGTGGCAAAGCATGATACATATTTTAAAGTGGCTCAGTTTCTAAAATATAATGAGCTGCTTGGGTTTGATTATCTATCTGAGCTGCATGGATCGGATTTCGAAACACATATGGAAGTCTATGTTCACTTGTACTCATACAAAAACCGGCAAACGGTGGCGTTAAAAGTGAAGATTGACCGCGATGAACCAACAATCGAGTCCTTGCAGCCAATTTGGGCCGGAGCGAACTGGCCTGAATGTGAAGCATTTGATTTACTTGGAATTAAGTTTAAAGGACATCCGAATTTACATCGGATTCTGCTTGGGGAAGATTGGGTTGGCCATCCACTGCGTAAAGATTATGAACAGTATGATGTGGAGGTATAACCAATGATTAGAACAGAAGAAATGTTACTTAACGTCGGTCCTCAGCATCCTAGTACGCACGGAGTATTCCGGCTTGTGATTAAAATTGATGGGGAAATCATAACGGAAGCTACGCCTGTCATCGGTTACTTACACCGCGGAACGGAAAAATTAGCAGAAAATCTGCAGTATACACAGATTATTCCTTATACCGACCGGATGGACTATCTGTCAGCGATGACGAACAACTATGTGATTTGTCATGCGGTCGAAACGATGATGGGGACTCAAGTGCCGGAACGTGCGGAATATCTGCGTGTGATTGCCATGGAGCTTGGGCGTATCGCCAGCCACCTTGTTGCTTGGGGCACCTACATCCTTGACCTTGGGGCGACGAGCCCATTCATCTATGCCTTCCGTGATCGCGAAATGATTATCAATATGCTGAACGAGTTATCCGGTGCACGTTTAACATTCAACTATATGCGTGTGGGCGGTGTGAAATGGGATGCGCCTGAAGGCTGGATTGACAGGCTGAGAGACTTTATCCCCTATATGCGTGAGCAGCTTGTCGGCTATCATTCGCTTGTCAGCGGCAATGAAATCTTTTTAGACAGGGTAAAAGGAATTGGCCGCTACACGAAAGAAGAGGCAATCCACTATTCACTCAGCGGCCCGAATTTGCGCTGTACCGGGGTGAAATGGGATCTTCGCAAAGATGAGCCGTATTCGATTTACGACCGTTTTGATTTTGATGTTCCGACATTAGAGGATGGCGACTGTTTGGCACGGTATAATCTTCGTCTTGCCGAGATTGAACAATCGCTCAGAATACTTGAGCAGGCCGTGGAACAATTTCCGGCTGAAGGTGAGATTCTTGCTAAGGTGCCGAAAATCATCAAGGCGCCAAAAGGGGAAGCCTTTGTCAGAATCGAATCGCCGCGCGGCGAAATTGGCTGCTATATTGCCAGTGATGGGAAAAAAGAACCGTATCGTTTGAAGTTTAGAAGACCATCATTCTATAATCTGCAAATTCTCCCGAAACTATTAGTAGGCGAAAATATTGCAAATCTGATTGCTATTTTAGGGGCAATTGATATTGTCCTTGGGGAGGTGGACGGCTAATGATGGAAGATTTGCTCCATTCAAGTCCCGGCTGGGCCAATTTCGGGATCTTCTTTTTACTCGGTGCGGTCTTGCTTTTAGTCGTATTAGGCTTCGTTACTTACGGGATTTTAGCAGAACGGAAAGTAATGGGGTACATGCAGCTGCGTCATGGTCCAAACCAACTGGGTGGACGCTTTGGCTTGCTGCAAACGGTCGCTGACGTTTTGAAGCTGTTACTAAAAGAGGATATTATTCCGAAGGCAGCTGACAGGCCATTATTTATTCTGGCGCCGGTAATTGCGTTTGCGCCATCATTTTTGGTCCTGGCAACATTGCCGTTTACCGATAAGTTTCAATTTGCCGATATTAATGTCGGGTTACTGTATTATATTGCCGTTTCCGGTTTAACCGTCTTTGGGATGGTATTGGGCGGCTGGGCATCGAATAATAAGTATGCACTCTTAGGGGGCATGCGGGCTGCGGCACAGATGATTTCGTATGAAATTCCATTGGTCATGGCGGTCCTTGGCGTTATTTTACTCTCTGGAAGCTTAAATTTAAATGACATTGTCATGCAGCAAAAGCATGGTTGGTTTATTCTCTTGCAGCCAATTGGCTTTATCGTCTTTTTTATCGCATCGATTGCCGAATTAAACCGGACGCCATTTGACTTGCCGGAGTCGGAGAATGAACTTGTTGCCGGTTACTTCGTTGAGTATGCCGGATTCCGCTGGGCGTTCTTCATGCTTTCCGAGTATGTGTATGTCTTCGGAATGTCGACATTGATTACGGTCGTGTTCCTTGGTGGATGGTTGGCGCCATTTGCGTTCCTTAGCTTTATCCCGGGCGCAGTCTGGTTTGCCCTTAAGTTTTGTACGGTTGTCTTTGTTTACTTCTGGATTCGCAGCACATTGCCGCGTTTCCGTGCCGACAGACTCATGGAATTTGGTTGGAAAGTATTATTGCCAATCGCCTTGGCAAACATCTTCCTAACCGCTTTACTTAAATCATTATTTTTCTAATCGATGGTGCCTGACACCGATAACTGCATTTACACTGTAAAAGTGCACGAAACGGTTGCTTACACCAATAACAATTTTTAGACTGTAAAAGGGGTGAAAAACGTGCTTGGAGTATTTAAAGGCTTGAAATATACCCTTAAACAATTATCACGCGAGAAGGTTACGTATGATTATCCAAACGAGCCGCTTCCGCTGCCAGACCGCTTCCGTGGGATTCAAAAGTTTTATCCGGAGAAGTGTATTGTTTGTAATCAATGTGCGCAGATTTGCCCGACGGATTGTATTCAATTGACGGGTAAGAAGCATCCGGATCCAACGAAAAAGGGAAAAATTATCGACACATATGATATTAACTTCGAGATTTGCATCCTTTGCGACTTATGTACGGAGGTTTGCCCAACTGAGGCGATTATCATGACCAATAACTTTGAGCTCGCTGAATACAGCCGCGACATGTTATTTAAAAACCTGGAATGGTTAGATGAAAACGACGAAAACATACGGCAGGTGAATAAAGCATGACATTTTCAGGCGAATTCCTCGCTTTTATGGGACTCGCACTTGTTGCGATTATCGGCGGCGTGCTTCTATTGAACCTAAACAAAGTCGTTCATATGGTCGTTGCCCTTATCTTCACTTTCGTCGCCATTGCCGGTATCTATGTACTGCTTTCCGCTGAATTCGTGGCCGCCGTACAAATCTTGATTTATTCCGGTGCCATCACGATTATCATGCTGTTTGGTATCATGTTAACAAAGCATGATGACGAAAGTGAGCCAAAAACGGGTAAATGGAGAAAGCTGCTTTTGTTTTTAGGGATTCTTGGCTTTGCCTTTGCTGTCTACATTGGGATTTACAATTTCAATATCGACCAAGTGCCGACGAAGCTTCATGAAAACAATACGATGCAAATTGGGGAAGCACTTTACTCTAAATATATTATTCCGTTTGAATTAACATCTGTTTTACTTTTAGCGGCCTTAGTTGGTGCGATTATTTTGGCAAAAACCGAGAAGAAGGAGGCGGATAAGGAATGAGTTCAATTCCCGCTTCAGCCTTCCTGGCGCTTGCACTGATCTTATTCTGCATCGGACTATACGGTGCATTAACGAAAAAAAATACGGTTATTGTGTTGATTTCGATTGAATTGATGCTGAATGCCGTCAATATTAACCTGGTGACCTTTAGCAAATATGGATTAAATCCATCCATTACAGGTCAAATCTTCGCCCTGTTTGCCATCTGTGTGGCAGCAGCCGAAGCCGCTGTCGGACTCGCGATCCTAATATCGCTCTACCGCAGCAAGAAAACCGTCAACATCGACGAAATAGACACAATGAAAAACTAGACAGACAACTTTGGGTGCCTGACACCATTTCTCCTATGTGAGAGTGGTTAAGGGTGACAGGCACCATAATCGACAAAATTCGGGTTGTGACAGGCACCGCCGTGTCACCGCCCGAATAAAGGGGATAGTGATAATGATGGAAAATGCATGGCTCATACCGCTTTTCCCGCTATTATCGTTTTTGATCCTTCTTCTATTCGGTAAGCGACTGAAGGAGGCGAGCGCATATGTGGGGATTCTCTTCACATTGGCCTCGCTTATCTATTCGATTTTGGTGTTATTTGAGCGCTTTTCAGAGCCAACCTACGAACATAAGTTTGATTGGCTCACGATAGGAGATCTGCATCTAACAGCGGGCTTTGAAGTGAATCAATTAAATGCATTGATGCTGTTTATCGTATCGCTCGTCAGTTTCTTAGTACATACCTACTCCAAAGGGTACATGCATGGAGATGAGCGGTTCCCAGTATTCTATGCCTATTTAGGATTATTTACGTTTGCCATGCTCGGTCTGGTAATTTCGCCAAACCTGCTGCAAACCTATATTTTCTGGGAGCTTGTTGGTGTTGGTTCCTTCCTATTAATCGGTTTTTATTATTACAAAGAAGAAGCAAAGGCCGCTGCCAAAAAGGCATTCATCATGACCCGTATCGGGGATGTTGGACTGTTCATCGGCATGATCCTGCTCTTCTGGGAAACAAAATCATTTGAATACAGCGATATTTTCGCAGCGATCGATGCCGGCGCTGTATCACAAACGATGATTACCTTAACAGCGATCTTAATATTTATTGGAGCAGTCGGAAAATCAGGTCAGTTCCCGCTCCACACATGGCTTCCAGATGCGATGGAAGGTCCGACACCTGTTTCGGCCTTAATCCACGCCGCAACGATGGTTGCCGCCGGGGTCTATTTAGTCGCTGCCTTATTCCCGTTGTTCGCCGCCAGCAAAACGGCGCTGCTCACCATTGCTGTCATTGGAGCGTTCACCGCTATTTTTGCCGCAAGCATCGGGCTTGTGCAAACCGATATCAAACGAGTACTCGCCTATTCAACCGTCTCGCAGCTCGGCTACATGATGCTCGCACTTGGTTCGGCCGGCTATGTGGCGGGGGTGTTCCACTTGATGACACACGCATTTTTCAAGGCACTTCTTTTCCTTGCTGCCGGATCCGTCATTCACGCGGTTCACACGCAGAATATCGAGGAAATGGGCGGACTTTGGAAAAAATTAAAACTGACCGGGCCGTTATTCTTAATCGGAACACTCGCTATCAGCGGTGTACCGGGGCTATCTGGATTCTTCAGTAAAGATGAAATTTTAATTGCGGCATGGGAAGGCGGACATCCAGTACTCTTCTTGCTCGCGTTAATCGCAGCATTCATGACCGCATTTTATATGTTCCGCTTGTTCTTCATGGTCTTCACCGGTGAAAGGCAAGGCCATCAAAAAAATGTGCACGAATCACCAAGCAACATGACGTACCCGATGATTCTGCTCGGCGTTTTAGCCATCATTGCCGGTTATGTGAACACACCATGGTTCGGCTCGTTCCTTGGCGACTGGCTCGTCGACGGAAACCCTGCCCTTGGCCACGGTCACATGGAAGGTCCTGTGTGGATCATGATTGCGGCAACCATTGTTTCCTTAGCGGGAATCTACCTTGCGTACTTGATGTACGGCAAACGCAGCATCGCCCGCAACTGGTTAAGTGGCACGGGTGACGCCCTGCATACGATTTTACTGAACAAATACTATGTGGATGAGTTTTATAAAATGACCATCATGGCTGCGACAACAGCCTTCAGCTATCTGCTCAAATTCATTGATGTCTTCATCGTTGAAGGACTTGTCAAAGGAGTGGTTGGGATTGTCCAAGGACTTGGCGGTGCCGGTTCGAAAATGCAGTCCGGCCAGGTTCAAACATATGGCGCAGTCGCCTTTATCGGACTTGCACTGCTCGCCGTCATCTTTGCGTTAACAGGGGGGTACTTACGATGAATTTGCATTCTGTTCTATCATTCCTAGTATTCTCCCCTTTACTAGGAATCATCGTTTTAGCATTTTTGCCAAAAACGTCAGAAAAACGAATCAAACTAGTTGGCTTTCTTGCGACATTGCCGGCGTTATTGCTGGCGCTAGCCGCCTATCTCCATTTTCAATGGGGCAAGGATCTCGCTGACTTTGCGGTCTCAAAGGCGTGGATTCAATTCCGCGGCATGAACGTCCAAGAGCCAATCTATTCGGTGTATTATGAACTAGGCCTCAGTGGCTTTCAGCTCTTGCTCGTGGTTCTCACCGCGATCGTCGCAACACTATCAGCGATTGCTGCTGCGCGGTTTGTAAAAAAGGAATGGAAAGGCTACTTTATGCTCTTCCTTCTTTTAGAAATCGGCATGCTCGGCGTCTTTACCGCTGAAAACTTAATCCTGTTCTTCATCTTTTTCGAAGTCACGCTCATTCCGACGTTCTTCTTAATCGGAAAATGGGGCTATTTTGAAAAAGAAAAAGCAGCTTACAGCTTCCTAATCTATAACGGTCTAGGTTCTGCCGTGCTCCTGATCGTGATTATGATTCTATTTGCAAAAACAGGAACAACAAATATTGATTTATTAACACAAATCATGGCAGATCCAAGTGCACCGCTGTCTAGCGATCTAAAACTTGGCCTGTTAATCAGTCTATTAATTGCTTTCGGTGTGAAATTACCGATTTTCCCATTGCACAGCTGGATGTTGAAGGTGCACGTTCAAGCGCCGCCATCTGTAGTTATGATTCACTCTGGGATTCTATTAAAAATCGGTGCGTACGGCTTAATCCGATTTGGAATGGGGATTTTTCCCGAGCAGTTTGAAACGCTTGCGACCATTATCGCGATCCTTGGCGTGATTAACCTCCTCTACGGGGCATTCCTAGCATTCATTCAAACAGATTTTAAAATGGTTTTGGCCTATTCATCCATTTCCCACATGGGAATCGTTTTAATTGGACTTGCGGCACTAAATGAAGCAGGGGTCCAAGGGGCGATTTTTCAAGTGGTATCACACGGATTGATTTCTGCGTTATTGTTCTTCTTGGTTGGCATCATTTACGAGCGGACCGATACGTCGCTCATGGAAAACCTTGGCGGCATGGCGAAGGGGATGCCGATTGCCGCAGGCTTCTTGCTAGCCGGCGGGATGGCGTCACTGGGGCTTCCAGGCATGTCCGGTTTTGTCAGTGAATTTATGGCCTTCCTTGGCTTGTTCAAAGAATTGCCATGGATTGCGGCTGTCGGGACGATTGGAATTATCATGACGGCTGCATACTTGCTCCGCGCAGTACTCGGTATCACCTACGGCAAGTCACACCGCGAATTTACCGGTGTCCTTGACTTAAAAGGGGTCGAATTCGTGCCAGTCGTTGTTTTAATGGTATTAATCGTGTTAATCGGGGTTTACCCAAGTGTTCTAAGCTCTCCGTTGCAAACTACACTTGAAACGATCATGATAGGGTTAGGAGGGTGATGAAGGATGGATATAGAGACATTGAAATCATTTAACTGGAGTGTCATGACGCCGGAGTTCATCATCCTTGGCGTCATCGCACTACTGACATTGTTGGATTTATTTTTACCGAAAAAGCAAGATCGCCGCATCCTCGGCTGGATCGGGATTGCCGGGGTAGTAGCGGCTATCATCGCGGTTGCCAGCCTGCTTGGCACGGAGGCAACATCAATTTTAGACGATTCCTTCACGCTTGATGTATTCGGTAAAGCGTTCAAACTCATCTTGCTTGTCGGAGGGGCACTTGTGCTCTTTTTAGCGATCAGCTATGAGGCTAAAGAAGGCCTTGAAGACTATCACGGCGAATTTTATTACTTATTCTTAGCAGCCTTGCTTGGTGCGATGATTATGACATCAAGCGGTGACTTAATCACGTTATTTATTGGGTTAGAATTGTTATCGATTCCTTCCTATATCTTAGCAGGCATTAAGAAGCACAACAGGCAATCGAATGAATCGGCGATGAAATACGTCATCAATGGCGGTATTTCCACCTCGATCACGTTGTTTGGGATGAGCTATGTGTACGGCTTGACCGGATCAACCAATCTTTTTGAAATTGCCACGACAGTATCGGCGATTTCTGATGGTCAGCAGGCCTATCTGCTCGGACTTGCGTTTTTAATGATTCTTGTCGGATTATCGTTCAAACTGGCAGCGGCACCGTTCCATATGTGGGCACCAGATGTGTATCAGGGTGCGCCGACACCAGTTACGGCCTTCTTAAGCGTCATTTCGAAGACAGCTGGCTTTGTTATTGTTATCCGGATTCTAATTGCGGTATTCTACAATGCTGCGCCAACGGGTGATAATGGTGAAAGTATTCTGTTTAAAATGCATGACTACCTCGCCGTCATTGCCGCAGTCACGATGATTGTCGGTAACGTCGTTGCCTTGAAGCAAACGAATATTAAACGGATGTTTGCCTATTCTAGTATCGCTCACGCCGGATATATCCTGGTGGCATTGACGACGCTGAGTACGAATATGATTTATTCAATTTGGTTCTACTTGCTTGCGTACATGTTAATGAACCTTGGGGCATTTGCGGTCATTCAAGTTGTGACTGAAAAGTCCGGCAGTACGAAGATTGCCGACTTTGCCGGCCTTTACCGCCGCTCGCCGATACTCGCCGTCCTAATGGGAATTCTACTCGTTTCCCTAGCAGGCTTCCCAGGCACAGCAGGCTTCATCGGCAAATTAAACATCTTTGTCGGCGCCTTCGCCGGAACACCGCATTATGTACTGGCAGCAATTATGATTGCGACAACGGTTGTATCCTACTTCTATTATTTCGGTGTCATGACACAAATGTTCTTTCGGCCGGCAACTGACGATCGCAAACTGAACATTCCATTCGGTATCGTCGTCGTCCTACTCGTCGCAGTCGTCGGATCTGTCCTGTTTGGGATCATGCCAAACATCGCGCTTGATTTCTTGAACAATCTGAAGTAAGAAGCAGGGGACGGTTCATGCGCTTCAAACATGTGTCGGCTTCTTTGGGGAAGGGGCCCGTCGTCAAATTAAAAGGGGTATTTATACAAAACAAAAAGAAGAGGCAGGGGATGCCTCTTCTTTTTGCATTTTCGCACTAGTCCAGTTTATCCTTCACTTTGCCAACGCCTTCGCGCAATTTACCCTTCGCTTTATCCAGTTTTCCTTCCGCTTCCGTTGAATGGTCATCGGTTAATTTGCCCCATTGCTCCTTGGCCTCACCCTTGACCTGTTCCAAACCGCCTTTAAGTTTATCCTTGTTCATATTACATTCCTCCCTTTCGTTCTATAAGTTTAGTACCCTATGAGAAAGGCCCCCAAACTTCCTAATTGTTATCCACATCATCCTGCTTTTCGCTATCGCTGATGCCATTATCCTGATCGACGCCATTACCGATTCCTTCCTTTTTTAATTGGCTCTCGACATTATTCTTGGCATCTTCCATATTATCCTTAGCTTCTTTAAAAGTGTCGTTCGCTTCTTTTTTTGTATCATTATCAATCTGATCCTTTTGCTCGCCGTCACTGATACCGTTATCCTGGTCGACCCCGTCGCCGCAGCCGGCCAACCCGCCAAATGTCAACATGGCCGCCAGTCCGCCTGTTAGAAGTGTTTTTTTATTCATGTTAACTCCTCCTTTATTTTCGAACTGGTAATTGTATTCCCAGGAGTTCAGAAGGCGAAACATTTAAGCGCTAACTTGTATAAAATTACTCAAAATGAATGAGCTGATGAATCATTATTAGACGATTCCCTCCGCTAATGAGCGGATTTTTAACCCCTATGAGCGAATTTCCCATTTCAATGAGCGAATTTTTGAATCCAATGAGCGAATTCCACACTTTAATGAGCGAATCGTAAGAACAGCCCTTGTCAAAATGTTTGAAACCAACCAAACAGGGTATTACATCTAGCAAATTACAAAAAAGGAGAGATGGTAGATGACATTACCCAATATGATGGCCGGCTGGTACATATATACAGACCGAATTCCCCACGTACTATTAGCACTTCTTATTTTAATTATTGGCTGGCTGGTGGCGAAGGCGATTGGCAAAGCAGTCGAAAAGGCCTTAACGAAAACAAATCTTGATAACAAGCTGTTTGCTAATGTTGGAAAACGAAAATACGCATCAGAAGTGATAATCGGAAAAATGGTTTACTATCTGTTAGTAGTTGTCGTCCTAATATTCTTCTTCAACATGCTTCACCTCAGCATGATGGCTGAACCGCTTGTAAAAATGGTGTCGACATTGACCGCAGCAATTCCGAATCTACTAAAAGCAGCTCTTATTCTCCTATTGGCATGGGTCGTAGCCTATTTTGCCCGGATGCTGGTTAAAAAAGGTGCGGCGATGCTTCATGTTGAAAGCTGGCTTGCAAAATGGAACATATCCAATAGTAAGGGGAATACGGCAAGCACGATAAACGGCATCGCGCAAGCCATCTTTTATCTTGTGCTCCTACTGTTTTTACCAGCAGTGCTAGGCGCCTTGCAGCTCGAAGGAATTTCAGAGCCATTCACACATACGTTATCCACCATGCTAGGCTTGATTCCAAAGCTATTTGCCGCTGCGCTAATTGTCTTCATCGGCTGGCTGATTGCGAAAATCGTCCGCGATATTTTAACCCATTTTTTAAACAGCATTGGAATGGACCGACTCGGTGAACGGGTGGGATTAGCGAAGGCGGATCTTTCAACGATAATTGGGAATATTGTGTTCATCCTCATTTTAATCCCAACCATTATTACCGCTTTAGAAAAATTAGACTTAAAAGGAATCTCGGAGCCGGCGATTGCGATGCTTTATCAGATTATGACGCTAATTCCAAACATTGCCGCAGCGATTCTCTTGATATTAGCAGGAATATGGCTTGGTAAATGGATTGAAAAAATGGTCGCGCAAATGCTTTGGCGCTTACGTTTCGACAATATTCTTCATCATATGGGAATCGGTTCTTTAACACCGGAACAATCGAAATACACACTATCACAACTGGTAGGATTGCTAGCAAAAATTGTCGTGATCCTGTTATTTACCTCAGAGGCCATGAAGATTGTTCATTTAGACTTCTTAGTTACCTTGGCAACAGGAGTACTCGCCTATCTACCAATGGTGTTAGCGGCACTCGTCATCTTGGGAATTGGCTTATACTTGGGCCAATTAGTCGAGCGTGTGTTACAAAACGTCTTAAAACAGCGCTATTCCCGGACGTTGGCGCGGATTGCGAAGTATACTATTTTTACAATCTCGCTGTTTATGGCATTAGACCAATTGGGTGTCGCCCACTCGATTGTCAATGCGGCCTTTATTCTTGTCCTGGGCGGATTGGCCTTGGCATTTGGTCTAGCATTCGGCCTCGGTGGCAAAGAGTTCGCTGCCAAATATTTAGGGAAATTGGATGAAAAGATAGAAAGGGAAAATGGATAGATTTTAGCTATCCGAAATTGAGTGGATAAGGAACATTTATAGACAAAACAATCCGGAATCCTCAATCGATTTCGGATTGTTATTTTTAGAAGGGAGGTTGTTGGTTTGCTGCTGATCCATTTATTAATGATTGTGGTGCTCATTGTGTTAACCGGTTTCTTTGTGGCGATTGAATTTGCGATTGTGAAGGTGCGGACATCGCGGATTGACCAGCTGATTACGGAGGGAAAGGAGAACGCTATTGCGGCAAAACAGGTGGTAACACACCTCGATGAATATTTATCCGCAACCCAGCTTGGTATCACGGTGACCGCGCTGGGACTCGGTTGGCTCGGGGAACCGACGGTCGAAAGGCTGTTTCATCCATTCATGACAGTACTGGGAATGAATGATGCTGTGACACAAATTGTCTCTTTTGTCCTTGCCTTCGCCCTTGTTACCTTTATCCATGTAGTCGCAGGGGAATTGGCGCCGAAAACCGTGGCGATTCAAAAAGCAGAAACGATCACGCTGCTGTTTGCGAAACCGATCATTCTTTTTTATAAAATCATGTATCCGTTTATTTGGGCATTAAATAATACAGCCCGTATGCTCGTTGGCCTGTTTGGATTAAAGTCGGCGTCCGAAAACGAATTAGCGCACTCGGAGGAGGAGCTGCGAATACTCCTGTCAGAAAGCCTTCACAGCGGGGAAATTAACCAAAATGAATGGAATTACGTCAACAATATTTTTGAATTTGATGAGCGGGTCGCAAAAGAAATTATGGTGCCGCGTACAGAAATGGTATGTCTCTCGGTTGAAGATTCGATAGGTGACGTCGTGGAAACGATGAGGACGGAAAAGTTTACACGCTATCCGGTGATGGAGAGCGATAAGGATCATATTATTGGTGTAATGAACGTGAAAATGTTTTTTACCTCCAAACTGATGAATAAGAGTATCTATAAAAATTGGAAAATAAAATCCTACATCCAGCCCGTTATTCGTGTCATTGAAACGATTCCGATTCACGATTTGCTAATCCGGATGCAAATGGAGCGGACCCATATGGCCATTCTGCTTGATGAATATGGCGGTACATCTGGGATAGTAACGGTCGAAGATATTTTAGAAGAAATCGTGGGCGAGGTGCGCGATGAATTTGATGCTGATGAGGTTCCCGAGATCCGCAAGGTTTCCGTGAATGGATCTGGGACTGGAGCGGCGGGAAATCACTATATTGTAGATGCTAAAGTGCCTATTTCAGAGGTCAACGAGCTGCTAGGAACACATTTAACTGCTGAAGATGTCGATACGATTGGCGGCTGGTACTTGACGCAAAATAATGTGACCGAGCTGTGTGCTGCGGTGGATGCAGAAGGTTATTCGTTCCATGTCCATGAGGCAGATGGCTATCATATTATGTATTTGGAGATTAGCAAGAATTGAGACAAGCTTCGGGATGAGGCTTGTTTCTAAGCTGATGTCTCCTTATTGAGTTACAAAAAAACACATAACCACTTTCGTGTCATGCGTTTTTAAAAAAAGGTGTATTTGTTTATTTCCGCCAAAAGTTCATAAATTCTGCTTTATCCTGAATATTAAATTCAATGATATTCTCAAGCAATTCGTAATTTACCGGCTTATTCCACGGAATTCGAAACAAGCCTTTGGTAGAGCTGTAGCCAGCCTGGGTAATGTCGTCGGCAAAGTGCGTAATGCCTGCTTCTTCGGGTGAAACGCTCAAATGCTGCTTCGCTGTGGAAAAACCGATAATAAATGTGCCATGATCGGAAAACATCGGGGTATTCCACTTGATTTGAGGTTCCAAATTTGGGAATTTACTAGCAACCCACACCAAAATTTCCTCTGTTCGATTGCGGTGGTCAGGGTTATCGATACCAGCTACATAGTTCGCGAAAACTTCCATGTCTTCCTCCTTTGGTAAAATGCAATTATCGTCAAAAAATGAAATGATCAGCTTTATCTTAATAGTAAATGAATTGGTACACTCAAGCAATCTGTAAATATATTTTGCAAGGTGCCAGTTTTTTTCGCACCACATATTATAGTTTTTCCTCCATCAGCTGAATATCGTGCGCAAACAATGCTAAAATGGCCTTTTCCACACCAAACAACAATAGCTGATCGCCTTCCTGGATGGTAGTATCATAGATATTTTTGATAATCCTTACCTTGCCGCGTTGGATAAACAAAACGATAATTTCGAGTTCAACATGATTAACCAGCACCCCACTCAACGTTCGATTGGCAAGCTCTGAATCTTGATAAATATGTAAATTAAGCAGCGTATCTTCTTTATTTTTCAAAAAAACATCCCTAATGGGCAGATCGGCAAGTTCAATTTTCCGCGACAATTTACCCGCGAAAACGCGTGCTAATAATCGCTGAACGCTGTCCAGTTTCAAAAGGCCAAAAACAGCCACGGTAGCGGCAGCCGCCAATAAAATTTCCTTCGTCCGTAATCCGCTTGAGAGAAACTGGCTAATCGAGGAAATAATCACAGCAAGGGAAAGGGCGCCAAACAGAATCAGAAAGCTGCCTAACCGCCGGCGAATCGGATGCCCCAGAATCAGCTCCGACTCCGCCGTCGTAAAGCCTGTCCCGGTCATCATCGAAATAACTTGGAAACGGGAAACCTCCACTTTAAGGCCAGTTAACCGAAAGAGAATCACAAAAATTTCGATAACAGCCCAAACAATCACCGAATAAATCAATAAAAAGAGCAGCATCATTCACCTCTTACCAAAAATAGTTGGAGCATGAGCGCCCCAACCATCACTGAACTTTACCTTATTAAAAGAGTCACACCATCACTGCATTTTCTCATTATAAAATTGAACGGAATAGCCCGCGCCCTCACTGACCATGTTGTTATCCTCTAAATCATGCGGGTGGGGATGGCCGCCTTTCTTAATCGGAAGCTCCTCGCTTTTTTCAAAAACGGTCGGTTTTACTTTGCGTTTTATGTCCCGTAGAAAACTTCCCGCCTTGATACGATTCGGTTTATTGGACAACCACATGGCTGCCGATGCGCCAACTCCTACAGCAAGTAAGGTGCTTGTATTTAAAACTCGTTTCATCATAATCCCTCCTTATCACCATAAATACCCCAGCGACCCTATCATCAAACCTATTTTTTCATGTTTGATATCTGCTCAATTCGGGGATGTACAAGGTAAAAAGGGGAGAGTTAATTGGAACAATTAATCGGTGAAAACAAATGGAAATACTTGCAGTTGCACCAGAATGAAATGGATCGCATCAAACAAGCGATTGAGCAGGATGATTGTACGAACGGCTGGCTGGAGCAGGTTCAGGAGAATAAAACGAATTGTTTGCGGGTGGGCTGCTTAGAGAATGGGGAAAAGGTGATAAAGGGGTCGCTGATTTATAAACAACATTTTGCCAGGGAGCGGGATAATAAAATATTTCATTTTTATCTGACGACCGATAAGCTGGTGACGATTAATCTTGAGATGGATTCGCGAGAGCCTTTATGGCAGTTGGAGAGGGCGAAAAATGCCGTAGATGGCTTTTTACTGCTTCTTGGCGAGCTGATGAATGAGATGTTAGTAGAGATTGATCAGTTTGAGAAGGCGCTGAAAACGCTGATTTGGAGTGTGCGCAAGCGCAATGAAACGGGGATTCTTGAGCTTGTTTATAAGCGCAGGCATGAATTATTGGTGTGCAAGAATCTCCTGATTCCGATCAACGAAGTCCAAATGGCGATTGAGGAAATCAATCTTCATGGCGACGGCAGCGAAGAGATTTTTTTCGCTACGGGCAAGCGGATGGAGCGGGCGATGGTGCTACTGAACGAATATGAACATGAACTCGATTCGATTATCAATTTAGAGGAGGTCATTTCTTCCCATCGCGGAAATGAAATTATGAAAACCTTGACGGTGATGACGACGATCTTTACCCCGGTTATGGCCTTTGGAGCATTATGGGGGATGAATTTCAAGCATATGCCTGAGCTCGAATGGCGCTATGGCTATGGGTTCTCGATTATTCTCATCATCATCTCCACACTCCTCCTCTATGGCTATTTAAAAATCAAAGGCTGGACAGGCGACCTGCTAAAAGGGAAAAAGAAAGGGTCGTTCTTTAAGTAGGTGAGGCAGGGGACGGATCTTGCGCTTCAAAGAATGAAGCGCAAGATCCGTCCCCTGCTTCAGATTTCCATTAATTACAAAAATTTCTTGAACAAAGATAACTACTATGTTATATTTAAACTAACTTGTATTACAAAATAGTTGGCTGGCATCTTTTTTTTACTCATCTATGTTGCATAACAAGGTAGTTTTTTGAAAGGGAGGAAACAATTTGTCTTCAAGTCAATTACTAAAGGGAATTTTAGAGGGCTGTCTCCTATCTGTTATTGCAAAAGGGGAAACGTATGGATATGAGATGATGGAAAAATTATATGCTTATGGGCTTACGATGGTAAGTGAAGGAAGTATTTATCCATTATTGCTTCGTATGAAAAAGGAAGGACTTGTTACGACGACTCAAAAAGAACTTCCTTCGGGAGGCCCAAAGCGAAAATACTATTCTTTAACAATAAAAGGAAGAGAAGAACTAGAAGAGTTTAAGGGGCGGTGGAGTGCGATCTCAACTAGTGTAAATAAATTATTGGTAGAGGAAGGGGAGCTTTTATGAAACTATCAAAAGAAAGCCGCGAGTTTTTGGAGAATTTAAGGCTTTATTTATTCTCAAAAGGTAAACAGGAAAAAGAGATAGAAGAAATAATAGGTGAATTAGAAGATCATTTACACGAGGCTGAAAAGAATGGGAAAAGTGTAGAAGATATCATTGGCATGACACAAAAAAAGTACATGGGGCAAGTAGCAAATGAGATGTCTATTGATGGTAAGGGCTTGTTGAAATATATACTGATCATAATCATAGGTGCATTTTCCTATATTTTATTGGGAGATGCCATACGGGGAGAATTAGAATACTCATTACTTGCGTTGATTGGGTATCCAGTTATCTTCCTATTTATATTGTTACTAATATCGATACTATTTAAATATGTAGCAAGCCACAAAATATCCAAAATGAAAGAATGGTTCCTATTTGGGATGGCTGGTTCCATTCCTGTGGCCTTATTTATTGGTTTACTCTTTTTAGAACGGTATGTTGAAACACCAACTATTCAGTTTGGTGCTATAGGGAATACTGTTGCGATTGTTTTTTCAATTGGTGTATTCATTGGAATATCTCTCTGGAGCAAAACGTGGATTTCTATTATTCTCCCGATCATCTTATTTTTACCAGAAATTTTTATCAGTAAAACGAACCTTCCGGAGAGCACAAAGTTAATTTTGACTAGCACTATTATTCTGATTTGTATGGGGAGCTATTTTCTTACTCTAATGCAAAAAGAGAAGGGTAAAAATAAACATTAATCCTATTTTAGAGGCCAGAGGGGTGATTCTGGTAGAGGCTTAATCTGTCACTATAAAAATAGGGTATAAGAACCATTTGTGATTCTGTACCCTATTTACAATGTTTTTTACCATGTTGCTACCGATAAGATAAGGGGACTCTCTATTTCCCTGAAAGTACTGTTTTTATGTTATTCACACCATTATGTTCCAAAACTTATATAAAAATAGAAATTGTGAGAAAACTAGTATCGTGTATACCATACCATATCCCCATTTCAACTTTTGAGAAATATCCTCTTTTAGTATACCCACCGTACCTTCTTCCACTTTCAATGTAAGGACTAGTTGCTCACCGCTCTGCACAGTTTCAATCAACGATAGTCTCCTAATGTCCAACTTTCCAGCTTCAATTCTTCCTATCATCCCCACTTGAGGAAAGAATACTTGAACCATCTCCATTTTATACTCCGCAATTTTTTCAGGTTTGAATGGCAGTTCTACTCTCTTCCTCTTTCTGGGGATTGGAACACCATTATTTAAAAATAATGACGTATTCACAATCAATTTCCTCGTAAAAAATGCTCCCTCTGCTTCATCTTTCCTATTGAACCAGGTTTCGATGAGCAGTAGTAAATAAATAATACAGATTGTCAGACTTTTGAAGTAAACTCCTACACCAAAGCCACAAAGAATAAAGAGTCCAAATAGGAATCCCTGAATGTTTGGACTGCGATAAGTAATTGCCTTTAGGACTCAATAACCATCCATTGGATAAAGTGGGAATGAATTAACTAAATTCACTAATATGAACAAGAGAGCTGCTGAGCTCAGCCAATCTGTTGCTAATTGTTGTCCAAATAAAAAGAAAATAATACCGCTTATGCCTCCAATAATGGGTCCTCCGATACTGATAAATGCCCTTTTCTCCAGTGAAGGTTTCGTATTTTTAGTTATTACAAAAGCTCCTAAAAAGGGAATAAAAGTAGGTGCGGTAACGTGCAGACCTCTGTATTTGGCTGCCAGAACATGCCCTATTTCATGAATAAAGATGAGTAAAATAAGTATGGAAGAAAACTTCCAGGGATAAAGGAGGGTATAAGACCAAAAGGAAATAAACATCGTTGTAAAAGTAGTCCCAATTTCCCCCCACTTAAGCCAAATCAAGAACGGCTTTGATTTAACCAATAAACTTATCATTGTGGCAATGACAGCTAAATAGATGGTATAGATCCTTTTTTTTGTTAATTCCACGTCCTAACTCCTTTTAATTTGATAATTTGAAATGGATGCCCCCAGGGGAAGCAGTGAGGCAGGGGACGGATCTTGCGCTTCAAAGAATGAAGCGCAAGATCCGTCCCCTGCTTTACACTGAATTTAGATGACGAGTATGTGAAAAACGATAGGAATAATGATAAATAATAAGGTTAATAGGATCGATTTCCCATTAGTTTGTCGCAGATCATGCTTGAGGAAAAGGAAAAGGAGAACTCCCTCCCATAAAACAAAAATATTGGCATAAGTTGCAATCTGATGAAGCCATGTCCCTTGATGATAGACGTCTTGAATGCCTGTATACATTTTGTAACTAGTAGTCCAGATCTCATGAATAATAGAAGGAAATGAGATAAAGGAGACCAGTAATATCGATTTTTTATAATCCATGGTGATTCGAAAAATGTATTTTAACACGATGAAATAGATAAAAGCGGTAATAAAAAGACCGATGAAAGCAACTAATACATCACTACCCGTAACAAATGCAGGATTAACAGTCAGCTTAAACAGAAAGTCATTCGATTCCGTTGTTGGTTTTTCTAAGTAAAAGACTAGAATGGATCGGATGAAGGTGAGCAAACCAAACACAAGAAGCGTAATATTTAGTTGCTGCCGAAACGGGTATTGAAGGAATTTGGCCGGTTTAATAAATAAATGACCGGTTTTTAAAAGAGGGTGTTGATGATTAAGGTTTTCCATGATACTCCCTGCTTATTTTGGCATTTTTTGAAACATCGATCCAGCACAAAAGGCAGGAGAAAACGAGTAAGACAATCCCGTTTTTCCCACCAGCATTGCTGTAGATCATGGTAAGGTATAAACTAAACGGCCTTTAAGGATTGGGAAATAATCGGAATAATTTGTGCCACTTGCTCCTTCTTAAACACAAACTTAAGCTTTTTATCATTGCGAAGCTGAATCAGGATTCCGCCATTTAATAAACCATTACTTTCCTCGCAGGAGGCCACATCTTTTAATTGAATCGATTCAAGAAGATCAATAGATGAATTGAGATGAAGTTTATAAACCAGTAATCGCTTATTCGTGACCCCCAGTACCGCAGGTGTATTGGATGAGGTTAGCCAGGATGCTTCATTAAAAACTTTCCAAAATAAACTTGCCGGAGCGGTTCGGCCTGAATAAGCGCCTAATAGCTTTTCGTCACTACCCAGTTGCTTTTTTATTTCACTTTCAAATTGTGCCATTTTGTTCATCCCCTTGAAAAAAGTAATTTCGTGATTATTTTCCTTTCCTTACCGTTTAGTTTTTTCACCACTTTATCTAAAGATTTTAGATAAAAGAGATAGCCTAAACCAGTTGATGCGATTAGAAAGGGAATAAATATTTGATTCTTATAGAAGTAGGTTAATACGGTAAAAACAGTTAGGACAAGGATTGAAATAACGGTATAGATTAAAATACTTTTAAAATTTACCGTGGCAAATAACGCGCCTCCACTGTCCGTCTCTTTAAGTGGAAACGTGACAGAAAGATAGTTACAGAGAGGAAGTAGGAAAAATAACGCCGGTATAATAAACAAAAACAGTTTACCAGCATTCAAAAACGTGGTACCTCCCATAATGGAAAAAATGGTTGAAAATAAGATGTACAAAAGAACAATGAATAATCCACTTACGATATTTTTGGCCAGAAAAACATCCCTTCTATTCACATTAGTCTGGAATATAGAAATCACGCCCTTTTGATCAAGCGAAAAACTATTAATACAAACCTGTACAGGGAATGCGATCAATAAATTGTAAAAGATTGAATTTTCCGCACCAACGTCATTGGAGAAAAAGGTCAAAGATAAAAGAAAACAATAAACAAAAACATGCTTTTTTGTCCGTAACATGAGGATGAAATCCTTCGCAATTAAGTACCGTAATGGTTTGTCAATAAAGACCAACCGTTTTATCAGAAATTCAAAGACGAAGGAAAAGTTGAGACTGAAGCCTTTGCCTGGTTTTAATCTGAAATCCATCGAATAGACAAGTTTGTATAACCCTGTTAATAGCAAAGCTGTTCCAATCAGGCCTAGGGTGTGACCGTAGCTTGGGTGTTCTAAGCTATAGAGTAAATAGTTCGGTAAAAACAACCTGAAGTAGGCAAAAGCCAAAATCAGAATCAGATATAGGCTAATAAAAAGGATGTATACTTTTTTGTTTATATACAGCTTGGTTCCCGCTACATTCAAGATTTCCGTTACTATCTGAATACAAAGGATATAGACTAGAAAATTAGCTAGTAAGGAAAAGGACATCGCAAATTTCATGGAAAGAATAATGAGACCAATAATATGGCAGGCAATGCTAGTAATATCAAGATTTCTATAAACTAATCGTAATAGCAATGCCTCATGAGACTTTACAGGAAATCTATTAATATAGTAGTAATTGAACTCATTTTTGACAAAATGACTTATGTATTGTGTGATGCTAAGGAAGAAGAGAAGGATGTAAAAATAAAGCTCCTCTCCACTCATCCAAGAGATGTTGGGCATAAAAGATAAAATGGCGATTCCTGTGATAAATAAGAGAAGGATAACGCAGCGTAAAAGTAACTTTACGATGGCGCCCGTTCTGATTTCATAGGAGATATTTACCCGATAATATAATTTCATTACTTCAATTAGCTTTCGCATCAGCAACCTCCTGATTACTGATGATGTCCACAAAGTATTGTTCCAAATTATTGCCATTCAGTTCATTGACATTCGACTTCAGAAGTACTTTCCCCTTATCAATAATGATAAAGTCATCACAGATTTCCTCAATAATTTGGAGAATATGGCTGGCAATCAGAATCGTACCGCCTTCTTCAATATAGGAACGAATCAGTTCTTTAATATTATGTGTGACGATGGCATCTACTGATTCAAATGGTTCATCTAAAAGTAATAAATCAGGAGAATGGATAATGGCGGCTGCAAAGGCAATCTTCTTTTTCATTCCTGTTGAATATTTTTCGATTAAGGTCTTATTGCTTAAATCTAATTGCAAGATATCAGCGATATACCGAATCCGTTCTTCTACCTTTTCTTCGGGCAGGTCGTACATGACACCGAGAAACGTTAAAAATTCGCGGGCCGTTAACTTCTCGTAGATCCCAATTTCATTAAAAAGGATCCCAATTTTTCCATGTTTTAATTGTGCATCATGGGAAATACTTTCCCCGTTAATAGATATTTCTCCTTCATTCTTATCCAATATCCCGGAAATGATTGAAAATAAAGTGGTTTTACCGGCACCGTTTGGACCTAAAACACCGAAGCATTTTCCTTTTTCAACATGGAAGGATATGGATTTGAGAACATCAAAATCGTCGTAACTTTTTGATAGATTTGTAATCTCTAAAATGACCTGGTTCATATGTTTAAAGCTTCCTTCCTAACAAGAGGTACCATGATTTAGCTCTCGAATATGCTTCATGATAAATAGAAATAGTTGGATATATGTAGATTTTAAGTAATTATAAGGGTCAAATTACTTTTAATGGAATATCATAAATTATAACAAGAAGAAATAATTTTATCCATTAATTTCATTAAATGAAAAGATTGGCAATGACCATTAATAGTAATGGAATTAGTAGTTTATACCTATTTACGTTTTGCTTAATCTGTAAAAGTGATTTGAAAATAAAGAACATATAGATGGATTGCATGATCAGTTTAACCACTTTTCCTGAGGACCCACTGACAATTTGGTTATCAAATATGGACAGCATACATAAGCATAATGTGCAAATCATCAATATAAGCTGATTATTAACAATGATATTAAGAATTTGTCTATACTCTAAATTGCCCCCTGAAAATAAGAGAATCCCCTTAATGACTAATCCCTCTATAAACCATTTGGACGTTAAAATAATCAGAAGGACGACCACCGATACAATGTAAGTCACGATAGAATGTTCCGTTTTAGAAAGGGAAAACGTATTAAAATTAACGAAGGATGCCATTAGGGACAAAATGAAAAAGTATAGGAACGACCTGCTAATCTTTAGTTCCTTTTCGTTTAGCCGATAAATGAAATTCATGAAGAACACTTGACCTCCAGATTATACGATTTTTTGAGTAACAAAATATTCTACAAGTGCTGCTAGAAAGGTTAAGAAGATCATAAGAATTAAATTATAGCTAATTTGTTCAAAATTCTTTCGATAATCTAAATCCTTCTTTCTTAAATAGTGAATAAGTAAGGTGAAACTTCTGAATCCAATTGCCCCCGCAATGAATAAGGCTGGAATTTCAAAGATCCCATGTGGGATGGTTAACAAAGCAAAAGTCTTGATACTTAAGCCCTGATGAATCCAAAGGGAATAAAGCATGCCTAAGCTATATGCTTGGTATAGTAAAGAAAAAAAGGTAATGAAACCCAATCCCAATGCAGTGCAAAGAAATACTTTGGAGTTGTTAATAAAAAAATCAAGGAAACTGTCAACCTTGAATTCTTTATAATCTGTTCCCTCCATATCCTTGATATCATCTTTCAATATTTCAGAGAAGCCAAAATAACTAATATAGAACACGACCAGAAAAATGATAATGGTTATAAGAAGGTATTTTTTATTTCCTCTAGTAAAAAAATATAAGAGGTTACTATACTTGATGGAATGTTTACTCATAGCAATCTCCTTAACATGAGCGATGGTCAAAAATGTGAAAACAAAATGGTTATAACAGGTCTAGGCATGAACATTCCTAGACCTGTAAAGATGGAATAGGGGGTTTATGTGGATACTGTTTTTAATTCGAGTGAACTTATGTAAAGCTCAAATTAAAAAAGAAAAATGATGAAAGAATTATAGCCAGCCGCCTAAGAAGCCAACTGCCGCACCTAATGGACCAGCAATCGCACCTAAGATGGATCCTTCTGCAGCTAAATAAGTTGCTAATGCTGTTACACCGGAAGTAATCAGGATTTGAGCAATTTTACCCGCGACTTTACCCCCAACGTAGCCTCCCAACCAAGAAACGAATTTGTTATACCCCATTGAATTAAGTTTATCTTTAAGTTTTCCTGCCACCCATTTTGCTAATTGCATTTGAATTCCTCCTCATACTTTTTGATTAAAATTTTGGAAATAACCCCCTATTTCGTCATAATCGTAGCAGGATTCCGAATTATCCGTCAATTATATTTTCAAAAAAATACCCATTTTGGTTAAATATGACTATTTATAGAATAAAATGTCACTTATCGCTACCTCTAGGCGAAAATAGCCATAAAATGTATTAAAATGGGCTTTTTACCCAAACAAAAGGGTAGAAATTAGCAGAATTTATTAGGAGGATTTACTTATTATTATGTAGCTAGCTACTATTATTTGAAAAAATGATAGGTATTTGGTCATATATTTTGGTTTTTTTATTAGGTTTTTAAAAAGCTTTGTCTTGGAATTAGGTGTTTACAAACATCAGGAATTGTATAATTATAGGGATATATGAAAAATATCCCAGTAAGGAGGAAGTGTTCTTTGCAGGTAGAAAAAATACCTACGTCCAAGAGGAAGAAGTGGATTGTGATTGGGCTGATTGCTTCAATTGTGACCATCGCAGCAATTAATATTACAGTCATGCAAAATAAGAAAAATAGCAGTAAGGAAGATTGGGAGTTTGTTAGTGTAACAGAGAAAGAAATAAGTAATACAAAATTAGTTTCAGGACAAGTTGTACCAGGAAAGGTGGAGGCATTGTACGCGGATCCGTCAAAAGGGAAGGTCAAGGAGCTTTTTGTAAAAGAAGGACAGGAAGTGAAACAAGGGGATAAACTCTTTTCCTACGATAACTCCGACATGACGATTCAGGAAAAACAATTGGAACTAGATAAAAAGTCGACAAATCTTCGCGTTAAACAGGGAAATGAAAAGATGGCTTCTTTAAAGAAAGACATCCAAAAGGCAAAGGTTGAGGGAGCGGCTGCAGATGTTTTAGCACCTTTAGAGGCACAGCTCCAAGATTTACAATACGAGCAGCAATCCATAAATCTTGAAATGGAGAAAAATAAGCTCGCAGCAGAACAATTGAAAACGAAGCAGGAGGAGTTAATTGTCTATAGCAGTGCCTCCGGAATTGTGCAGAAGGTGGACACGGAGATAGGGGAAAATCTAACGGGGGCCACTGGTGGTCAAGGGGATCCAATCATGCAAATTGCTTCCAAGGATCCATTCCGAATCGAGGGGACATTAACGGAACTGCAAAAGGCACAAATTCTGCCCGATCAACCCATCCTAATCACCTCAAAAGCCGTTTCGAACAAAACATGGAAGGGGAAGATTACCGAGGTAAGTGAGTATCCTGTATCTAGTGAATTGGGACAGGGGCTATCGGGTGCAGCAGGGAACCAAACGCAGAACATTTCCTATTACAACTTTAAAGCGGCATTGGAAACGCAAGAGGACTTATCACCTGGTTACCACGTTTCCATTCAGGTGGAACTCACCCGAAAAAGAATGCTGGCCATCCCACGTAGTTCTATCATCGAAAAAGAGGATTCTAAGTTTGTCTATGTGGTAAATCGCAATAAGGTACATAAGAAAACACTCACGATAGGGATCGGTGATGGGGAATGGACGGAAGTGCTTGAAGGCTTGAAGGCGGGTGAAAAGGTCGTTAATAATCCTTCCGACCGTCTTTATGACGGAATGGAAGTGAAAGGAAAATGATCAGCTTACAGCACATCAGTAAGATATACAAACAAGGAATGCTTGAGGTACCAGTGCTTCACGATATCAATATGGAGATAGAAGCCGGTGAATTTGTTTCGATAATGGGCCCATCGGGATCGGGAAAATCAACATTGATGAATATTATCGGCTGCCTGGATCGAAAAGCAACGGGAGAATATCTGTTAAATGACAGGAATGTACTTCAAACAGATGATACGAGATTATCACTGATTCGCAATCAATACATAGGGTTTGTATTCCAGCACTTTCATCTTCTTCCCAGATTAACAGCGCTGGAGAATGTAGAATTGCCGCTTGTATATGGGGGAATTCGCAGAAAGGAGCAAAGGGAACGAGCCGTTGATGCACTTGTCAAGGTAGGTTTGGCCGATCGGATGGACCATTTGCCGAATCAACTTTCCGGTGGTCAGAAACAGCGGGTGGCGATCGCACGTGCGATCGCTAATCGTCCGTCCTTCATTCTAGCAGATGAACCGACAGGGGCGCTTGATACGAAATCGGGGGAACAAGTGATGGACATATTTACTCAGCTGAATAATGAAGGGGCAACGATTATCGTGGTTACACATGAGGAGGAAGTCGCTGCCTATACATCACGGCATATTCTACTAAGGGATGGCCGTATTATCATGGATAGGAGGGGAGCGTTCTCATGAGTTTAATGGAAAGTATGAAAATTGCCCTTTCCTCCATTCTCGCTCATAAGCTCCGTTCCGCACTTACCATGCTAGGCATAATCATTGGTGTTGGATCCATTATTACGGTAGTAGCGATCGGACAAGGCGGGGAAGCAGCGCTGAAATCCCAGTTTGCGGGTTCTGGAAATAATACTATCGAAATTACTTTTACACCGGATAATGTTGATTTTTCAACCCTGTCCTTCAGCGAAGAACCGACATTTACACAGGAGAATCTCCTCCAGCTTAGGGATATTCCTGAGATATCTCATGTGATTACGACAAACGATACCATGGAAACCCTAACAGAAAATGATAAGAACATTGGTACGCAAATCTATGGAATCACAAATGATTATTTTGCGGTGAATTCGCTAAAGGTGACAAAAGGGAGAATGCTTAATGAAGTGGATTTTTCCCAATCCAATAATGTCATGATGATCAACGAAAAGGCAGCAAAGGATTTTTTTGAAAACAGGAAGGCAGTCGGAAAAATTCTTGAAATAAAGGGGCAGCCTTTTCAAGTCATTGGGGTGTACAAATCTTCAGACGGATTTCTGGGATTGGGGATGCCTGAAATGCTCATCCCTCTATCGATCTGGCCGGCCTTATATGGAACAGACGATATCCAGTCAGTGACACTTCAAGCAAAGGATATCAGCACCCTTGAAATGGCCGGACAAAAGGCAGTGAATCTGCTTAATGATACAAAATCGCCCGATTTGGAAGGGAAGTATGAAGTATTTAATTTAGAGGAAATTCAAAAGGGGATTTCTCAGGTAACCAATATTATGACCATGATTATTAGCGGCATCGCCGGTATTTCCTTGCTTGTCGGCGGGATTGGGGTGATGAATATTATGCTCGTCTCGGTTACGGAAAGAACAAGAGAAATTGGGATCCGCAAAGCGCTCGGGGCGACAAGAGGAAAAATTCTATTGCAATTTTTAATAGAAGCGATGATGCTGACCCTCCTGGGTGGAATAATTGGGATAGGACTCGGGGTTGGTGGGGCGTATCTTGTCTCTACCTTTGCCAAATGGCCGCCACTCGTTTCCGGTAAAGTGGTAATTGGCGGTGTATTGTTTTCCATGACACTGGGCATTATTTTCGGTTTAATGCCGGCCAATAAAGCGGCAAAGCTCGATCCAATTGATGCATTAAGATATGAATAGAGAGGAAGAGATCCATAGATGGAAACAGTAGTGAAGGAAAAGGTTGTAAACGTAGAAAAACCGTCTATTTTTGGTATGATTGCGGCGCCAACCCTTCAGTTTGAACGAATGAAAGAAAAAGCACCAATTGCCTTACCACTGATCATCATGCTTATCCTTACGGGGATCACGGGGGCTATCGTTGCGTACGTAGGGTTAAATAATCCGATTTTCAACGACTTACCAACACCCATCGAAATCCCTGCGGCCTTTACAGTAGGAATGGGGACTGTTGGGGCAGTAATCGGCGGGGTTGCCAGGTTCTTTATCGTCGCCGCCTTCTATAAACTGTGCATGGTCTTCATGGGCAACGATACTCCCTATATGAAACTATTTGCCGTCGTCCTTTATTCCTCCCTGATAATGTCAGTCGGCGTCCTCATTAATGGTTTGATTTCATTGGCAGTTGGCGGATACGAAGTCTACTACACCAGCATAGCGCCACTAATGGGAGACAATCAAATGCTCAAGTTGATTGCTTCTAATTTTGATATCTTTCATATTTGGTATTATGTGGTGTTAGGGATGGGCTTAAGGGTAGTTGCGGGGTTATCTAAAGGTAAAGTCATTACCCTCGTCGTCATTATCTTCCTGCTGGGAGTTGCCTTAAGTTCATTAGGGGGACTTGTCCCAACTCTTGGTGCATAAACCTATATCGGGATGTGGTAACTCGGCGGTAGCTTAGCAGGCTATTGACCGAGTTTTCCTCTATTAACTACCAAAATGTAAACAGCAGCCCCTCTGAAAGGGCTGCTGCTTTATTGCTGTGGATCCTGCGTTTTATTCCGCTCTTCCTTCAGCTCCGTGCCGGTTTTGGCCTTCTTCATTTGCTTGCCGAGTTCTTTTACTTCATCTAGATTCTGAGCCATTGAACTATTGTTGTTGGAATTGATCTTGTCCTGCATACTTTTTTTCATCGTACCTACTCTCCTTTTAAGGTTACATACCCTCTTTTTAAAAAATAAAACCTAGTTGGCAGTACAGCACGATCATAAAAGGATAACAAACAACAACTCCCAGAGACACATGTCTCTGGGAGTTGTTGGATCATAACAGGCCCCCGAGCGTAAGGCGATGCCGTCTGCGATACGTTCACACGCAATCTAGTAACCGCCTCCGTAGGACTCTCCAATTAATGGGTTTCAATATAATGGACAACATCTCCGACCGTTTGAAGCTTCGCAGCGACTTTGTCACTAATTTCGATGGAGAATTCATCTTCAATTTCCATTGTCAGGTTCACCATATCTAGCGAATCCGCTTCAAAATCATCTTTGAAAGATGCTTCCGATTTAATATTCTCCATTTTGACACCCAGTTGGTCTGCAATAATCGGCCTTAACTTTTCAAATGTGGTCATGGGACACCCTCCTCGTATTATCTAACCACCATTATAACAGCCGAATTCAGAACACAAAATAGATAATAATATCCAATGAACAGTAGGGAACCAAAGATGGAAACAGGAGCGGGGGTTTAGTTTTTTTTAATAGAGTAACTAAATAAGACCTAGTTTTGTTGAGTAATGGTGGCTTGGTTAATCGGTTTATGCGGGCGACTAGCCTGTTTTGATATAATAGAAGAAATATTTTTAAAAAAAAGAGGTTTACGGCTTCGGTCTTGCGGGTATGTACAAATTAAAAGTGTAAGGGTGTGATGAAATGAATTTGAAGATAGATAAACGGCAGGAGGAACAAGAAATTGTGGTGTTTGTCAGCGGGGAGATTGATGCGTTTACGGCACCGAAGCTGAGGGAGGAATTATTGCCGCTTGCGGAGGGGACGAATCCATTCATAACGGTCAATCTTAAAGATGTATCCTATTTAGATAGCACGGGGCTGGGTGTCTTTGTTGGACTGTTTAAGCAGTTGAAGAATAATGGCGGTGAATTAAGATTGGTGGAGTTATCGGAGCGGCTGAAGCGTTTGTTCCAAATTACGGGGTTGAGTCACATAATGAATATTTCTGAGGGTGGGGGAAGATGAGCAAAGTGATGGATTATATTGAAATGAAGATTCCGGCAAAGCCCGATTATGTTGGGGTCATCCGTTTGACGTTATCGGGAATTGCCAGCCGCATGGGATATACATATGAGGAAATTGAGGATATGAAAATTGCCGTCAGTGAGGCGTGCACGAATGCTGTCCAGCATGCTTACCATAAGGACGAGGGTGGCGAGGTGATCATCGGCTTCGGAATTTATCAGGATAAGGTAGAAATCGTTGTGGCTGATAGCGGCAAAAGCTTTAATTTTTACCAAACAAAAGAAGAATTAGGCCCTTATACGGAAACTAGTACGGTGGACCAGCTTTCTGAGGGAGGGTTAGGCTTATATTTGATAGAAACGCTGATGGACGAAGTCCGGGTGTTGAATCATTCCGGAGTGACAGTCTTCATGGTGAAGTACCGAAGTGGGGAGTGTGAAAACCATGACTCAACCATCTCAACCTGGGAGACGAACGAAGGAGGAAATTGATGCTTTGATTTTGGCATTCCAGCAGGACGAGGACTCGGAGGCGCAAACGGTACTGGTGGAACATTACCAGGCCCTGGTCGCTAGCCTTGCACGGAAATATTCGAAGGGGAAGAATTTCCACGAAGATATAATGCAGGTCGCGATGATTGGGTTGTTGTCGGCGATTAGACGATATGATCCCAGCATCGGAAGAGCGTTTGAATCTTATTTAATCCCAACCGTGATTGGGGAAATTAAGCGATTTTTACGGGATAAAACCTGGGGTGTCCATGTGCCAAGAAGGATCAAAGAAACGTGGCCGAAAATTAAAACGGTCGTGGACGAACTGACTAATCACTATCAACGATCCCCCATGATCCACGAGATCGCTGAGCATATGGAGATTTCTGAAGAGGAACTATTAGAGGCAATGGAAATGGGGAAAAGCTATCAGACTGCTTCTGTCGACCAAACGATTGAAATGGGATCTGAGGGGAGTACGGTGACAACCTTAGATATAGTAGGAACGCATGATGAAGGCTATGAACAGGTGGATCAAAGGCTATTGCTTGAGAGTGCGCTTCAGGTATTATCGGACAGAGAGAGGAACGTGATCCATCACACGTTTGTCGAGAATAAGAGTCAAAGGGAAACAGGCGAGTATCTGGGGATTTCACAGATGCATGTGTCACGACTGCAGAAAAAGGCGCTCGAAAAACTGCGGAAAGCACTCAAGGACAAAACCCCAGATGTGTTATTGCGGTAACAAGGTGAAGCAGGGGACGGTTCTTCCGTTTTAAATCATAAGAACCGTCCCCTGCTTCACTGCTTCATAAAAAGAGGAGGTGATAGCAGGATGGCTATGAAAATTGTGATTGTCGATGATAATAAGACGAATTTGATGATTGTGGAAAAGATTCTGTATAAGGCTGGTTATAAGCGATTGGTGTTGCTGTCATCGGCAATGGAGCTATATGATTATTTACAACTGGATGCACCCAATCCCGGTGAGAGTGATATTGATTTAATTCTGATGGATTTGATGATGCCGGAAGTGGATGGGATTGAGGCCTGCCGCACGGTTCTGGGGAATGAACGGTTTCACGATCTGCCGATTATTTTTGTGACAGCGATGGGGGATTCCAATAAGATGGCCGAGGCGATGGATGCGGGGGCGCTTGATTATGTGATGAAGCCGATTAATAAGGTCGAGTTGTTGGCGCGGATTCGCTCGGTGCTGCGGTTGAAGCAGGAGAAGGATTTGCGGAAGGAGCGGGACCTGAGGATTCAATATGAGCTGGATTTGGCCAAGCAGGTGCAGCTAAGTATGCTTCCGGGGCCGGTTCAAAAGGAAGATGTGACGATTTCGGCAGTCTACAAGCCTTCCTTTGAGCTTGCCGGTGACTTGTATGCCTGGTACCAGATTAGTCCGCATCGCTATGGTGTGATTTTACTCGATATGATGGGTCATGGGATTTCGTCATCGCTCGTGTGTATGTACATTTATTCAGCGCTAAAGGATTCGATTACTAGTTTATGTGATCCGGAAGCGGTGATGAGGGAACTGAACCGGCGGATGAATCAACTGCATAATGATACTTTGATCAATTATTATTTTACGGCGATATACTTTGTGCTTGATACCGAGGAGCAGTCGATTGAGTATGTGAATGCCGGGCACCCAGCGGGGATTGCGATGGTTGACGGGAAAGTGCAGATGATGGAGGAAGGCTGCTGTGCCTTGGGCTTTTTTGATGAAATTGAGGTGTGTAAGGGAGTTATTTCGTACACAGATAGGGCACAGATTTTACTGTATACGGATGGCTTGTCGGAATGGCTGGAGGAGGAGTATGAGGATGCGAGTGTTAAGCTGACGAGCTGCATGAAAGAGGATGGCATGGACGATCCAGCAGCGCTGCTTCAGCGCTTGCAGCCTGGACGCGAACTTATGAATCCTCAGAAGGATGATATTTGTTTGGTGATGATTGCGACGAAGTGATGGGGGGAGAGGGGTGTGGCGGATGGTGGCGCTTCAATCGGCGAAAGCCCCACCAATTCGTGCGAGTTTCCAGCAGGAGACAGTCCCACAGTTAGTTAAGCAAGAAGGGCGCCCCAGTTTCATCAAATGCATGCGTATAGTCAAACGCAAAAGGAGTCGATCCATGCTGCATATAGTAGTTATATCGCTTGGAAGCCTCCTCCCAGGATACGTCCTTCACCGTTTCTGTCCACCACACCACATAGTTTGGTTGTTTTTCTTGAGGCGGATCCATCCACCTGTTTCTGTCCCGTAAAGCTTGCTTATGTTTACCTGAGTAGGTAAAACGGTATAAAGACTGAAGGCTTTCCCATACCGTTAGTGTCAGAATCGGTGAACCCTCCCCATTAACCGCTTCCTTAGGGAAGGATAATCCATCATGAGTAAACTCTTTTATCAGCCGTCCTGACATGGATGCCTGCCGCATGATTTTATATCCCACTTCAAAAAACTCACGAGAGGCTGGATGTTCATAAGGTTGTCTTAGCCTACCAACCGTATAGATCGCAACAAAGGCCATCATAATCTCCCCATTTACACTTTTTACCTACGTATATTCTAGAAAAGCAGGTCTCATTCCAGGTGAACAAGGAATGGATGGATAAGACCAATTCTAATTAAAAGCTTATAGATATATATATATAATGATAATCAATAAAGAAGGGAGCAAAATGATGGATATTATTCTCCCATTTATACTATTGTTTGTGCCGGTTTTATTGGTGTTTGGGATCATTGAATATGTCTCTTACAGAAAGTGGACTTCCGTTTTGATCACTTTTAATGATGAAGACTATTTTAGAGCAATCGGTAAACTTAATCAGGTGGGAATTAAATATAGGACGAAATCTATTTTCAATCAAACCTCAACCCCCATGTTCGGAGGGAACCGCCAAATGCAATATGAAATCTTTGTTAAAGAACAAGATGTTCCTATAGCTTTTCAAAAATTGAATTCGAATTAAAGGGAGGATCAACCTTACCAAAGGTCGCATTTGGCTCACAATCAGCTGATAGGAACCATTTTTTGTTGGGAATCGATGAAAAAGGTAACGTAGACAGGCTCTATGTACCCGTTTGGCGGGAAATCGATGAAAAAGGTAACGTAGACAGGTTCTATGTGCCCGTTTAATGAGAATCTATTAAAAAGCTACGCAACACAAGGTGCCAGCACGCCCGCTGGCACCCAGTAAACTCCTCGTTACTCTGCCAAATACGCCTCAAGCATCCATCTATGCTTCTCCAACGATGTCCGAATCGCAATGAACAAATCGGCGGTTGGCTGATCATCGTTGTCTTCGGCTGCCGTGATTCCTTCTGTAAGTTCCGTGCAAATAGTGTCAAAGTCATCGGCCAGGGTACGCACCATCTCATGCGCACTTTCACCACCGCTAGCCTCCTCAAGCGAAGTCAGCCCCAATTGCTCTTTTAAAGTAGCTGTTGGTAACGCCCCAACCGCCAGCATTCGTTCCGCGATCGTATCAAGATGTAACCCAGCCTCCGCGTACAATTCCCCGAACTTTACATGCAGCTTGAAGAAATTCTCGCCTTTTACATACCAATGATAATGATGCAGTTTCATATAAAGAACCGAGAAATTTGCCACCTGCTTGTCGAGTACTTCTGCTGATAAAACTTTTTCTTTTGTTTTGGCCATTTTACCTACCTCCATTTCGTTGATACTCCTTTTGTACCCGTCCCCGAACCGGTTGAAACCCCCAAATTTATTTTTCAAAAAGTAGGTTTTAAGAAAAAGTGAAATGGGTAATTAGTAGGTAAAAGTGTGTGCTTTATTCAAAGATGAACACGGTATGGTAGAATAAGGTATATTTCGATAGACGAATGATTGCGGGGGCGATGACGATCAAAGGGTGGAAATACAACATTCATGCGAAAATTATTACGGGTTATGTAACAATATTGGTCTGCTTGGTGCTGTCCTTGCTAATCGTGATTAATAGAATGACAGCTTTGCAGAATGAGGTCAATTTCATATCCAAACATGATATTGAAGTCCACGACCTGGCGAATCAGATTCAAAAAAATATTCTCGATATGGAAACAGGGATGAGGGGATTTGTGATTACGGGCGATGAGGAGTATCTCGAACCTTATCATCTGGCGAGCCGGAGCTGGCTGGACAATTACAATAAACTGCATTCCATGTTGACGGATAACGGCAAACAGCAGCGGAATTTGGAGGAAATAAAACCGCTGCTGCTGACCTGGATGGAAAAGTCCGGGGAATATGTCGTCAATCAAAAAAGGGCGAACAACACAGCGGCATTGGATGAGCATTTCAATAAAAACACTGGAAAGAAAATGATCGATCAGCTGCGTACGCAATTGGATTCATTTCTTGCCAATGAGAAGCAATTGACGGCCGATCGGATTAGCCAGCTCAATCAAAACAATACAAATTTAAAAATAACCCTGTATGCGATTATCATTTTGGTGACGGTGATTACGATTGCCACAGCCTTTTTCCTGTCAAATTCCATTGTGCGAACGATTAAACAAGTGATTAAGACGATTAAAAGTATTACTGACGCAGATTCAAAGGTGGATCTGACAACAAGGATCAAAGTAAGCACGCGTGATGAGACCTGGGAGCTGGCGGAGGCGATGAACAGCCTCCTCAGCAATCTCGAGAAACAGAGCTGGGTGCAGAAAAGTATGACGGATATTTCTACGATGTATCAAGGGATGACCGATATTACCGAACTGTCGCAGGCATTCGTGACGAAGCTTGCTCCGCTGCTTCAAGCAACTTACGGGGTGGTCTATCTTCGCCGGAGTCAAGGCACAGTGGTGGATTACGTCAAAGTGGCGGGCTACGCGATTGCAGAGGACGGACAGGCCGCGGCAAGCTTTCGTTTGGGTGAAGGGCTGATTGGTCAAGCAGCCCTTGATAAGCGACTGTTTCTGATTGACCAGCTGCCGGAGGAGCATTTTAAAGTGACTTCGGGCTTAGGGGTTTCCTCGCCAACAAACTTATTAATTGCCCCGATTATGTTTGAGGACAGGGTCGAAGCGGTGGTTGAATTCGCCGCGCTGCAGCCATTTCTTGCGCAGCATCTGACACTGCTCGACATGCTTCAAGATAAGTTTGGCTCGGTGATTTCCAGTGTGAACGGGCGGATGGAAGTGGAGCGGCTGCTCGGGGAATCACAAATTTTAACGGAGGAATTGCAGGCGCAATCGGAAGAGCTCCAGGCCCAATCGGAAGAATTGCAAATGCAGCAGGAACAGCTCAAGGTGACCAATGACTTTTTAGAAGAACAGAAGCAATATGCCGAACAACGGGCATTTGATTTGAAAATAGCGAAGGACGAACTTGAGGAGTATTCACGGAAACTGCAAATGAGTTCACAATACAAAACAGATTTCCTTGCAAACATGTCGCATGAGCTGCGGACGCCATTGAATAGCATTCTGATTCTGTCGCAAATGCTGATGGAGAGTAATTCAGAAATGGACGCCGCGGAAGTGAGTGAGTACGCCCGCGTTGTCCATACCTCTGGCGGGGATTTACTGCGCTTGATTGATGATATCCTTGATTTATCAAAGATTGAAGCGGGAAAAATTGAAGTGGTCACAGATGAAGTGAATGTGACAGAAATACCACAGATGATGCGGAATCTGTTCGACCCAGTCGCGGCGAATAAGAATGTAGGGTTTGACGTGTCGATCGACCCGGATGTCCCTGCGGTCATTTCGACGGACGGTCATCGCTTGCAGCAAATTTTGAAAAATTTATTGTCGAATGCGTTTAAATTTACAGAACGAGGCTCGGTCAGCTTGAGAATGGGCATGGCTGCTTCTGAAAAAGTGCCCGGAATTCAAGGAGCAGAAGGGGTACTGGCGATTTCAGTTGCCGATACCGGAATCGGGATTCCGCCCGAAAAGCAGCAAATCATTTTCGAGGCCTTTCAACAGGTGGACGGCACCACGAACAGGCAATATGGCGGGACGGGGCTGGGATTATCGATCTGCCGCGAATTTACCAAGCTGCTCGGCGGTGCCCTCCACGTTCAAAGTGAACCGGATAAAGGAAGTACGTTTACGTTATATATCCCGTGCAAACTGGAGTCTGAGTACTATGGTCGTGTGGACGATTATAAACTGGCCCTGGAGGAAGTGGCTGCAGATGTGAGCGTCATAAATGAGGAAGAAGCCCCCGTGAGCGAACAAATTGTCATCCAAAGCTCGGAGGATTTACTTTTTAAAGGAAAAAAAGTACTTCTGGTTGAAGACGATGGCCGCAATGTATACTCGCTGGTGACGGCGCTTGAAAGAAAAGGCGTTGTTGTAGAAGTGGCGGAAAACGGGAAGCATGCTATTGAAATGCTGCGGCAACAAGCGGATTTCGACTTGATCTTTATGGATATTATGATGCCGGTGATGGGCGGGTATGAGGCGATGCAGGTCATCCGCCACGACCTCGGGCTGCAGTCCCTGCCGATTATTGCCTTGACCGCGAAGGCCATGAAGGGCGAACGCGACAAATGTATGGAAGCAGGAGCATCTGATTATATAATGAAGCCTTTAAATATTGACCAGCTTTTCTCGTTAATGCGGGTGTGGCTGACGGAGCAGGTGGATCCGCGATGAAAACACAGACCGAACTAGTTACCGAAACAGAAGCACCGCCGCTGAATGAACTTCAGGAAATCGAAATCAATTTGCTGCTCGAGGGCCTGTATCAGAAGTATGGCTACGACTTCCGCGGGTATGTGCGGGCGTCGCTCTGCAGAAGAATTTTGAATCGGATGAAGGCGGAAAGGTTGCCGACGATCACGGCTTTGTTGGAAAAAGTGCTCCATGAACAGGGGTATTTGGAGCGATTATTAAATGATTTGTCGATCCGGATGACGGAAATGTATCGTGACCCGGACTTCTTTGCGGCCTTTCGCAACGAGGTCGTGCCGCTGTTAAGAGAGCTGCCGGAAATTCGGATTTGGCATGCCGGCTGTGCGACCGGCGAGGAGGTCTATTCGATGGCGATCCTCATTCAGGAAGAGGGTCTGGCGGATAAGACGACCATCTATGCGACCGATATGAACGAAATGGCCTTGGCTGCTGCGCAAAAGGGGGCCTTTCCTTTAAAGAAAATGCAGCAATATACGAAGAATTATTTGAAAGCCGGTGGCAGCAAGGCTTTTTCCGAGTACTATACAACCGACCATCAATTTGCTTATTTTCAGCCTAGTTTGGCAGAGAAGCTTATTTTTGCTCAGCATAACTTGGTGACGGATGGATCATTCAATGAATTTCATGTGATTCTTTGCCGCAATGTCATGATTTATTTTGACCATGGGTTGCAGCAGCAGGTTCATCGTTTGATGTACAACAGCCTGGCTGCCGGCGGTTTCATCGGGCTTGGCAGTAAAGAGTCAATCTTGTTTATGCCAAAAGGGATCCACTATGAAGAATTTAATCTGCATGAGCGGATTTATCGAAAAATGTAGAAAGTGCCTGCCCCCCGATGCGTTAATATGCTAACGCATCGGGGGGCAGATCCGTTATGTTAGTAAATCGTAAGGGACGTCTTCCCTTGAATTCTCCAAAAGGGTTATTTATGTATGAAATACCCATCATGTCGAAAAATAAACCTCTATCCTAAATACCTGAAGTTAACACATGAAAAAGAGGCTGCCTTTGTAGCAGCCCCTTATTAAGTGGTTACACGATTAAGCTGTACGTTTCATTCCTTTTAAGATCAGGCTCAAGATAAAGACAAGGGCGATCGCTCCGATGAGTGCCGGAATGAAGTAAAAGCCGCCGATGACGGGGCCCCAGCCGCCTAATAGTAAAGATCCGAGCCAAGCTCCGATAAATCCGGCGATAATATTGCCGATGATGCCGCCTGGTACGTCACGTCCAATAATCAGTCCGGCTAACCAGCCGATGATGCCTCCAATAATTAATGACCAAATAAATCCCATAATCACTCTCTCCTTTTTTAATGTACTGTTAATTGAAGTACCCGGATTTTTGAAAAATAAACCTCATTGTCGTGTGTCCAAATCAACTGTACGTTTTGCCGTTTTGATTTATTCGTTCCTTGAAACGTGCTCTCGAGTCGATCAATGCATGTTCGCAGAGCCTTAATTCATAGGTTAACTTTTTAAATCGCTCTGCATCCCGTTCATCAAGGCAATTGTCAATTTCCCGTTTTAATAAACTAATTTTTGAAACAACCTCTGCTTGCCGTTTGTGATCGCCCCGCCATTTGGGCGAATCCTCTCTTAGATAATCACTGAGTTTGGTCAAGCGTACACCGCATTTACAAAGGGTTTCGTTGACGTTTAGCACATAAAATTCAGCATTCCCACAATATTTACATAACAGTTTCTTCATATATACACCTCCATTGAATGACGGGCCAACCCCGTTACGTGATTTCTGTATACCCATGCTGGGTGAGTTAGTAACTTACTATTAAAAAAGAAAGACTCTGTTATTGTTTTTGGGCAGGTATGGGAATTTATAGGCGGAGAATTTCTGTCTAATGTATATCCAGGAGGCTTAAGAAGCTAATTTAGGCGGAGATATTCCGATTAACTTCTCTAAATAGGACAAAATTCAACGATTTAGACAATATAACCGGAAAAACTCCCATTATTTTTAAGGAAATGGGGGTATTTTTCAATTTAAACGGAATTCTTCCATTTATTTTTCAAACTCAGTGAATCAACATTCAGTTATCACAGAGCCAAAAGAAAAATGTTTTATTTTTTCAAGATGCGGTTATATACCCATTAGAAACAAAATGAGGAGGAATGAAAATGGAACAAGTAAAAGTAGTTGAAAATGGTGTCGAAGCAAAAAGAGAAATTGAGCAACTTATCATGCAGGGGTTCACGAAGGATGAAATCTATTTATTGGCACACGATAAGCACCGCTCGGAGGATTTAACCGATTCCCTGGATATTGGCGGAATTGGGGTCGGTGAGCAGGGGGTGTTTGATTCCATCGCCAATGTCTTTCGAACCCGTGGCGACGAACTTCGCTCAAAGCTCGAGTCATTGGGGCTATCCCATGCCGAAGCTGAGCATTATGAGGAAGAATTGGATCAAGGCAGGGTCGTAGTTGTAGCGTCAAAATCAGCATAAATGGGGTTTGGCGGAATTCCGAACCAAGTCCAAAACTTGGCGGAATCTCCGCCCCGCTTAAACAAAGGGAGGAGAATCGGATGAAGTATTCAAATTTAAGTTTGGAAAAATTAGTAGGGGCCTATTATCGAGCGCGACATAAAGTTGGCGGAAAATCCAGCTGGGAACAGCAGTTTGAGGAACCCATCATCCACCGAGAGATTCAAGGAAATAAGGTGTATGTTCCATTAAATTTATCGAGGGTTTGGAATGAGGTTTAATGGTCGTAACAGGCTTAACTGACAAAACACCGTTTAAATGTTGTGAACGGTATTTTGTCAGTTAAAGATAGTAAGCCCTTTCAAGATTTTTAATTTTCCAAATATTACCCAAAAAGGAAACTTTCAGGACTTTCATTCGTCTGTATGGTAGAATAGTCTTTGGGTTAAAGCAAGGGACGGTTCTTCTGCTTCGGAATGAAGCAGCAGAATCGTCCCCTGCTTCGAAAAGGAGGGATCAGCATGATAAATGATTTTGGGCAAATAGCAGTGGTCAGCATCCTGTCGCATTTGGTTTTTATTGCGATTTCCTGGTGGGCACTGCAAGCGATTCGCTTGGAAAAGCTGCTGCGGCCAAACCGTGTGGTGCAAGCGCGATTACTGTACATATTATTAGCCATTTTCATCGGATCATCTGTTAGTAACTTTTTCCTTGATTACCTTCAATGGTCGCAACAACTACCGATGATTTTTAATTAAAGTGAAGCAGGGGACGGTTCCAATTGCTTTGCCAAAATTGGTAAAAATTTAGGTCTTCGTACATGTTCCCATTTGCTGAGATTTTGAGTACAATCGAGTTTATGTGGAAAGCTAAGTTTGTCCCAAATTTGGAATGGCTGAAAAAGTTCTCTTTCGTTTTTAAATAGAACCTTGGAACTTGTCAAAAAGTGACGACATTTCCCAAGTATTGCTCTCTTGCTACCTGGCAACACTGGTAGTAAGGGGGAGTAGAGATGAAGAGAAATAGCAAGATGTTTTTATATATCGTGACGATTTTGAGTTTGATCCTTGTTGTGATTGGGAACCGAACGACAGAAGCAAAGAGCGGTCTAGATTTTCTTCGCGCTGAAACAACGATCGAAGCCGGCAAAGAACTTTTTCAAACTGTAGGTAAGGGCGCCGTAGGTGTCACCCCTGTTAATTTGAAAAATCATACGGACGGCAGCTTGTCCATTTTTCAAAAGGATTTAGCGAAAATGGGCGCTGTTTTACATGCCGAAGATATTTTGCTCGATGAATGGTCTTTTTATGCACGGGAACATGTTGTTGGAATGGAAAGTGTGCAGGAGGTCCAGGATTATGCGGACGTGCTGCGGCGGAAGTTTCCTGATTGGGAATGGTCTGTGACGAACACCAGCCAGAAATGGGAAGTAACGGCAATATCTCCATCCAAACACCACAAAGAAATGCTTCAACTGATGGCTACCCACACAAAACAACCTGTTAATGCGTATATAGTATATAGTGTCAGTGGTAAGGAGTGGAACGAGTCTTCTCAGGCCTTTTTATCTAGGGATGATTTTAAAAATAGGTTAACTGACATATTTCGAGGGGAACCTACAGTTTTCTCTTGTATGAAAGGCGTTTTCAGTGATAAGATTGATGAGGCTTTACCGGTGACGGTGAGGAAGTTGCTGGCCGGTTTTGATGCTAAAGAGGTCGAAGCGTTAAAAGAGGAGACTTTCATGTCTGTTTCGGCGATATCGCCGATGTTTTCAGGCTCCATAGATGAACAAAAAAATAACATGAATTTACAAATTGGCGTACGCTCCGAAGGATTGGGCGGAAAGACTACGGTTGTAGTTGGCACACCAATCATTACGATTGAATATTAATATAGAGAAAATGGACGCGGAGGGGAATACTCTTGGAAAAGATCATCGTCCGCGGCGGACAAAGGCTTTATGGAACGGTTAAAGTAGAAGGTGCAAAAAATGCCGTGCTGCCTGTTATCGCTGCAACATTATTAGCAAGTGATGGAAAAAGTGTAATTCGTGATGTACCTACACTCTCCGATGTATTTACAATTAATGAAGTTTTACGGAACTTAAATGCTGAAGTGGTATTTGACAATAATTCAGTGGTTGTGGATGCATCCAGAGTGTTAAAAGATGAGGCTCCATTCGAATACGTACGTAAAATGCGTGCGTCTGTTCTTGTCATGGGATCATTACTCGCTCGTAACGGCCGAGCTCGTGTCGCCTTACCTGGTGGTTGTGCGATAGGATCACGTCCTATTGATCAGCATCTAAAGGGTTTTGAGGCCATGGGTGCGAAGGTGAAGGTAGGAAATGGCTTTATTGATGCGGAGGTTGATGGCCGCTTAAAGGGAGCTAAGATTTACTTGGATTTCCCAAGTGTTGGTGCAACAGAAAACATTATGATGGCGGCGACTCTTGCACAGGGCACGACGATCATTGAAAACGTCGCAAAAGAACCAGAAATTGTAGATTTGGCCAATTTCTTAAATAAAATGGGCGCTCGCGTGAGAGGTGCCGGCACGGGTACTCTTCGCATTGAGGGCGTTGATGTGTTATTTGGCGCAGATCATGCGATTATTCCAGACCGGATTGAGGCAGGTACGTTTATGGTAGCTGCGGCGATTACGGGTGGAAATGTATTGGTGCAGGGAGCGGTTCCGGAACATTTATCCTCTTTGATTGCGAAGATGGAAGAGATGGGTGTGACGATTGTGGAGGAACATGATGGCGTTCGTGTCATCGGTCCTGAGCAGTTGAAGGCGGTCGATATTAAAACGATGCCGCATCCGGGTTTCCCGACGGATATGCAGTCGCAAATGATGGCGTTATTGCTTCGTGCACAGGGGACTTCGATGATTACGGAAACGGTGTTCGAGAACCGTTTCATGCACGTTGAGGAATTCCGCCGCATGAATGCGGAGATCAAGATTGAAGGCCGTTCGGTTATTTTAACGGGTCCATCGAATTTGCAGGGTGCTGAGGTGTCCGCGACAGATTTACGGGCAGCGGCAGCGTTGATTTTGACGGGATTGGTGTCTGAAGGCGTGACACGCGTGACGGAGTTGAAACACTTAGATCGCGGCTACGTGAACTTCCACGGCAAGTTGGCAGGCTTAGGCGCTGACATCGAACGTGTGAAGGAAGCAGACGAAACCTTTGTTGAAGTCGAGAAATATATTTCGGATATGAATGCATAATAGATAGGTGTTACGGTTTAACGGAGAATCCCGAAGGTTGCGGTGGTCTGATATCAGACTGGATTGGCGCATCCTTCGGGATTTTTTGTCGTTCTGAGGTTTTTTAGTGTGGCTGTGGTGGAATTGGTGCCTGTCACCGTTTTTCTCTTTTGCATAATGGTTATCTCGTTATCACGATCGGGTCCCCTTGGTCAAAGTTGCTAAAATAGGAATTTTCCCATACCGATTAGGCCGCTAATCATCCCTATTCCGCCCATGGTGCCCTTTCCCACTTTAAGTAAGCCTTCAAGTATTCCCGGCTGGCCTTTTCCTTGGTTATTCCCCCATCCCATCGGGGCCCACGGAGCACCCCATCCCATGGGGTGACCCTGTCCTCCCCAGCCTGCAGGGTTTCCAAAGCCATTCCAGTTCGCCTGCTGTCCATTAGCATTGGCTCCATAACCGTAACCGAAAGGACTAATGGGATGCTGTGGCAAAGCGGCAAGATGTCCGTGTGCGGGCATCCCTATCCCTGCAGGATGGACTGGATGCAGTTGACCCCAAGGGAAGGACGGCTTTTGAGCATTGAACCCCATATTGCCAGGGGGTAGAGCCCAGCCTGGAGGCTGTCCTTGTCCTTGTCCTTGTGCGATCTTACCGGCATGGTTGATTGGTATGGGTTGCACCCAAGGAGTGTGGTTTCCTTGAGGTGCGAAACCCGGATGGTTAGGAAGCTGCGGCCAGTTGGCCGGCTGCTCTACCGATTCCCAATCGTCATGTTCAACCGGCGGCATCCAAGCCCCGAGTTGTTTTTGCGGCAGCGACGTGGAACCCGGCTGTTCGGGAAGGTGCAGCCAGTTGGCAAGCTGTTCATGTGACGGCCAATCGTCATGATCAATCGACTGTATCGGTATCCCGTTGTGTCCATGGGAGGTATGGTCCTTATTGTCAGCCTGTGTTGTCCAACTGGAAGAAGGCTCTTGTGAAGCCAAACTCATGTGACTGAGGGGTGAAGTTTCATTAACAAGTGGTTGTTCAATACGCTGAAAACCCTTTAAACCTGAAATATGGTTAGTAAATTGCTGCCCGCTCACATTTGAACTCTCATACCAATACTGGTGCATACGCCTATTCCCCTTATTAAAAAAATGTGATGTTTACATTAGCCTATGTCATATTCCTTTTTGTGGATGGTTAAATAACTAGGTCTACAAGCCCCTATTTGAAAGAATGGGTGCGTGAGCTTGTAGATGTATGTGCCTGACACCACGCTCGGTTTTAAGAAAATATCTGTAATAAATGCTTGTCCGCTTCCATATGTATGAATGGAGACGTATCCCGGCTGAATGGCTGCCGGCTGCGAATTTTTCACACTGGAGGCACAATCATGAAAAAATTCAAACCACTCATCGTACTAGCATCGCTTCTTATTGCCCTGACCCTTATCATTCCGGCCGTGCTCGTGTTACCCTTTTCAGGCGAGCATCAGGCGAGCGGGAAATTGGGGGAAGACTTAACGAAGAAGGGGGGCTCCCAGACAAAAGAGGCGAATGCCACTCCTCAAGCCACGGATCCTGCGGTTGAAGTCGCGGTATTCCGTTCGGCCAAATCGAAAATTGAGACTGTCCAATTGGAAAATTATCTTGTTGGTGTGGTGGCGGCGGAAATGAATGCGGATTTTAAAGAGGAAGCTTTGAAGGCGCAGGCGCTGGCGGCAAGAACCTATATCGTAAATAGACTAGTTAACAAAGATACAATTGGTGTACCAAAAGGAGCGCAGGTCACCGACACACAAAACAATCAAGTATATAAAAATGATGATGAGTTAAGGAAGCAATGGGGCGCTGATTATGAATGGAAAAGGAAAAAGATTTTGGATGCTGTCCGGGCAACAGGGGGGCAGATTTTAACTTATGATGGAAAACCGATTGATGCTCTGTTTTTCTCAACAAGCAATGGGTATACCGAGAACTCAGAGGACTATTGGCCAAGTAAATTTCCTTATTTAAGAAGTGTATCGAGCCCTTGGGATAAACAATCACCGAAATTTACCTCACAAAAGGTGTTGCCTGTTAAAGAGTTTGAATCATTGCTTGGTGTGAAGATTGGTGCCGGATCCACAATTGGAAAAATTGTCGAGCGCACAACCGGCAAGCGTGTCGGAAAAGTAGATTTTAATGGGAAGGTTCTAACTGGAAAGGATGTCCGAGACAAACTAGATTTGCGGTCATCTGACTTTGCTTGGGAGCGGAAGGGTGACAATATTGTCATTACGACAAAAGGCTTCGGTCATGGCGTTGGTATGAGCCAGTACGGCGCGAATGGCATGGCTGAGGAGGGTGCTGATTATCAAGAGATTGTGAAGCACTATTATCAAGGTGTGGAGATTTCACCAGCGGATCCGATGCTTGCAACCGTGACGGCACAGAAATAGGTTGATAATGGATGGAGCCAGGCTTTAGAGCCTGGCTTTACCCATTATTTATGGGTTCCCCCTTAATTCAATAGGAGAACCTACTTTCGAGATAAAATTTAGTTGCCAATCCGATGATAGATCATTTGCACCACACCAGAGGAGAATGTTCTTGTCTGAATCATTTTTAAATGGATTCTCTGTTTTACATCCATAAACAGCGGTTTTCCTTCTCCCAAAACAACAGGGTGAACACATAATCTAAATTCATCAACAAGCCCCAAATTGATAAACGTGGTAATGAGACTCGCTCCACCATAGAGCCAGATGTCTTTACCAGACGTGTTCTTCAATTTATTTACTTCTTCCAGAATAGAATCATTGATAAAGATGGCTTGATGATCAGTTACTTTTTGTGTTCTGGAAAAAACATATTTCTTTTTACTATGGACCAATTCCCACATTTCCTTTTCGGTATCCGGCTCATCACTTTTTGGAAAATATTGTCCCCATAATTCGTAGCTTTTTCTACCATAAAAAATGGTATCAATTTGATTCAAGAAATCAGTGAACCCCATTTCAGGATCCATGATGCACCAATCCACTTCCCCGTTTTTCCCTTCAATAAAACCATCTAAAGTAACCGCTAGATCTAAAATGATTCTTCTCTGATTTCCGCTATTTTCCATGATTATCACCCCGTTTAGCGTTCCCAGTTACCACGTGCACCCGCCCGAGCAGTCCCGCAAGCCGCATAAACTTCCCTTTAAACAGGGCCCCGCGTACAAAATAGAAGCTAACGCTAATTCCAGTGAAATCTTTGACGAGGTCAAACCATGAAGCCGAGCGGTAGGCGTAGAAGGATTGATGGAATTCATCACTTACACCGTAAAGGGCTGCGAAAAGGGCACAGGCCACGTTTAAAGAAGACGTGAACGGGCGGCTGCGTGTCAGAAAGGCGAGCACGAGTAAAACGTATAAAATCGCGAACTCTATTAAATGGAGCGACTCTTTCAGATTGCGGTCGATAAAGGAATTGGGCAGCTCAACAAATTGATTGGATGGCAGGCTCGATTGAATAAATACCGCCGCCATGTAGAGTAAGGGCAGCAGTCGCAGCACCCATTTTAAGACTAACATATCAGTACCTCCGATAAATTTTAAAAATAAATGCATAAAAACCTTCGCGCTGTCGAAAAATAAGTTTTAAAAAAATTTTTGGACTAGTGTATATAATTCTAGTTATCTGTTCAGAATGATTGCTGAGGTGATGAAAATGAGAGAGGAAGAAAACAAACGATCTTCTCAAAGTTCCAGCGTAAAACGCTTTTTCAAAAAGCGTTGGGTATTTCCAGCCATTTATATCGCAAGTGCAGCAATCATTTTAACCGGGGTTCTTTGGTATCAAGCAAGCAGCAGCAACACCGATAAGTATGATTACAAGTCTACGGACCTTGCCGGTAAAAAGGACCAAACACCAGCGGTTGAAGTCAACAAGCCATTTGAAAACTTTAAAATGCCGGTGGACAAAGCCACTGAAGCAGTTGTGAAAACCAAGTTCTATGATTTCCAAGGCAAAGCAGAAGACCAGGAATCAGCATTAGTATTTTACAACAATACGTACCAACAAAACACAGGTATTGACTTGGCGTTGAAAAACGGTGAAACGTTTGATGTCACGGCATCACTTAGCGGAACCGTCAAACGTGTAGAGGAAGATGCAACCCTCGGGAACGTCATTGAAATTGAGCACGACAATGGTATTGTAACACAATACCAATCCGTTAAAGACATAAAAGTAACGGTTGGCGAGCAAGTAAAACAGGGACATGTCCTTGCCAAGGCTGGGCAAAGCTTGTTCAATGAAAAAGCTGGAACACATGTACATTTTGAAATTCGTAAAGACGGCGTGGCAGTTAACCCAACGAGTTACTTTGACAAACCGTTGAGCTCGTTGCAGGAAAATACTGAGTCTACAGAAATGCCGAAAAAGAAGCAAGAAGAACAAAAGATTGATGATCCTGCTTCCGACACTGAAGACGAATCAACCAATTCTACAGATAATCAAAACTCTTAATAGCGTATCAAAGGGGAAGGGGAATACTTTTCCTCTTTTTTTATATTCGGATTTTTTTCCTATTTCTAGCATATTGTTTATAATGGTAGAAAAGGGAGGGATTACGTTTGAAAAAAATAATAGGGATTCTGTTGCTGCTTGTCGTGATGGCCTCGATTGCCGGCTGCAGCAAAGAACCGACACCGGAGGAGCGATTTTCCGACTACATAGCACTTTGGAACAAACAAAAGTTTACGAAGATGTATGATTACCTTTCTAATGATGCAAAACAGACGATCACCAAAGATGAGTTTACCACTCGCTATCAAAAAATATACGAAGATCTTCAGATTACAGGCCTCAAGATTGATTTCCAAAAACCAAAAGAGGATAAAGAGGCGAAGGAGAAGGTGACCTATTCTTTTAGTGCAAAAATGAACAGCATTGCAGGACCTATTCAGTTTAGCCAAAAAGCGAAGTTACAAGAAGAAAAAAGAGACGATAAGAAGAACTGGTATGTTGACTGGAATACTGGATTCATTTTTCCAGAATTGAAGGAAGGCGATACGATTGGCCTCAGTACGGTTGCCCCGAAACGCGGGGAGATTGTGGATCGAGATGGGGACGGGATGGCGGTCAATGGGCAGGTGTATGAGGTTGGCGTGGTAGCCGGAAAGGAAGATCCGGCGGTTCTAGAGTCGCTTTCGACGCTGCTCCGGATGCCGAAAGAGCAGATTACGAAGGCGCTCGGGGCGAACTGGGTGAAGCCGGGGCTGTTTGTGCCGCTCAAGAAGGTGTCGATGGATGACCAGGAGCGGATTGCGCAGTTGGTGGCGCTAGAGCCGGTGCAGACGCGGAAGGTGGAGGCACGGGTGTATCCTTTCGGGGCAGCCGCGGCACAGTTAGTGGGATATGTGGGCCCGATAACGGCGGACGAATTGGAGAAGCGGAAGGACAAGGGCTACACGGACAAAGATGTGATTGGGAAGCGCGGGCTTGAACAGGTGCTGGATGAGCAGTTGAAGGGCACGAGCGGCGTGAAGATTGTGATGAAGAAGAAGTCTGGGGATGCGGTGCTGGCCGAAAAGCCAGTGGTTGATGGGAAAAATGTAAAGTTGACGATTGATGCCGATGTGCAGGAGGCCGTGTTTGCGGAGATGACGGGTGCTAGTGTTGAGGGTGCAGCCGGTACATCGGGTGAGGCCGGGACGGCAGCGGTGATGAATCCTGTGACCGGTGAGACACTTGCGCTTGTCAGCAGCCCGTCGTTTGACCCGAATCAGGCGATGCTAGGGTTCTCAGCGGAGGAATGGAAAGCGTTGCAAGAGGACGTGCGTAAGCCGTTGACGACGCGGTTTAAGCAAGCATATGCACCAGGCTCGGTAATGAAGCCGCTGACAGCTGCGGTGGGCTTGGCTGGTGGTTCGATTAAGCCTGAGGAGGCAGTGCCGATTCTTGGCAAGCAATGGCAGAAGGATAAATCGTGGGGCGGTTATTTTGTGACGCGGGTGCATGCCGGGACGGATCCGGTGAATTTGGAAAAAGCCCTCGTGTATTCCGACAATATTTATTTTGCCCAGGCGGCGCTGAAAATAGGGAAACAAGGATTTACGGATGGGTTGAAGAAGTTTGGCTTTGAGGAGGACCTTGGATATCCGTTCCCGCTTGAGAAGTCCGTGATTGGCGGCCTCGACAATGAGATTGCGCTTGCAGATTCGGGTTATGGGCAAGGGCAGGTACAGATGAGTGTCGTTCATTTGCTTGCGTCCTATACACCGTTTGTGAGTGGCAACGGCGGCAATATGATCAAGCCGATCTTGCTTGCGGATGAAGCGCAGGGGCAGGTGCTGAAGGAGGCGGCGGTCTCGGCAGAGCATGCGGGGCTGATTGCGGCAGATTTACGGAAAGTCGTGGGTGACGCGGCAGGTACGGCACATGCGGCGGAGATGGCGGATTATCCGTTGGCGGGCAAGACGGGCACGGCGGAGTTGAAGCTAAAGCAAGGCGAAACTGGGACAGAAAACGGCTGGTTCATCGCATACAACCCTGACGATCCGCGGCTGATGGTCGCGATGATGGTCGAAGGTGTCCAAGGTCGCGGCGGCTCCGGAATTCCGGTGAAGATGGTCAAAAATGTCTTTATGAAAATCAAATAGTGTTCGGCGGGGCCTTGCTAGTGGTGGTAGTGTTAGCTACACCACTAGCGGGGCCTTTTGTTATTGGGCCGAAATGAAAGGACATTAGAAAGCAGCTAACCGCTTTCCTGTCCACTTTGAACAATTTACTCTCGGGTTTTGGAGATTTACTCGTCACTTTTCGGGATTTATTCTTCACTTTAGGTTTGCCACCCTAGCTTATTCTTTGATAAAAACCTGCTCGGGATTCCACTGATATCTCCGCAAATCGATTACTCCGTTCAACCCTACCTGGACACCTTCCGCTTCAAGCGACATCCACTGCTCATTGTAGGAATCGTCCTCCTGAATGGCGATTTGGCCCTTAGCATTGATGACACGGTGCCAAGGTAGGTTGTGTTTCCGACTCATGGAATGAAGGATGCGGACGACCTGGCGGGCTGCACGAGGGCTTCCGGCAAGCGCGGCGATCTGTCCATAAGTCATAATCTTACCTTCTGGTATGTTTTGAATAATTTCCACTACTGCTGCAGTAAAAGGTGTCATAGGGATGATCCTTTCTGATGAACATTTATTTTCTCCCATTATACTTGAAATGTGCTGAAGCTTGCTGAAAAGGAATCGAAATTTGCCTCATATTAGGCGAGTTTGAACCAGAAATACTGATATTAAGTGTTTTAAAATCATTTTTTCGCTCGACAAATTTCTCGGGAAATAACGACATCCGCAGACGATTTCCTTGTGAAACCCCTTGGGACACGTGCATTCCCCCGAATGTCGAAAAAAGTGAAATTGTCCTATTTTCAAAAGATTCGACGAACACCCTTGTCCCGATTGTGGATTTTGTGCATAAACCCGTATCCAAGCTAATAAAATGGTTACAAACCTTTACAAAGAGAGTGTTTGAGGTGAAGAGTCGTTTGAAATTAGCGGGCATTCAGTCGGAGACATGATTATTCATTGTATTGTCAGAAGGGTAATACTTTCTGCCGCATGGTGTAAATAGTACTAATGGTGACAGGCACCATTTAGGAGACAGCAATAGTGTAAACGGTGACAGGCACCATTTATACAACACACACCTTTATAACTGTGCGGAAGCAGTATTCGTCGAAGTGATAAGCGGGTCTCATTTCACACTCCTCACATCCATATTAGGGAGGGCGAGAGTGTGCACGATTACATCAAAGAGAGAACTATCAAGATTGGAAAGTATATCGTGGAGACGAGGAAAACGGTTCGCGTGATTGCGAAGGAGTTTGGCGTATCCAAAAGTACAGTCCATAAGGATCTAACAGAGAGACTTCCTGAAATTAATCCAGAGCTAGCAAACGAGGTTAAAGAAATTCTAGATTATCATAAATCGATCCGTCATCTCAGGGGTGGAGAGGCGACAAAAATGAAATATCAAAAAGAAGAAAAGGAAGGGGAGGCTGTTAAATAAACAGCCTTTTTTTCTTCAAACAGTAGTACTTTTAAAAAAATTCCTCCTCTACCGACACATTTCCACAAAAGTCTACGTATTTTTATTAAATCGTTATGGAAATTTTAATGAATATGGTAGAATAGACAATTAGGAAAAGTATGTGGATTTTGTCTCCAAGGAGGAACGAAAAAAGAATGTTTGCAAGGGATATTGGAATTGACTTAGGAACGGCCAACGTGCTAATTCACGTAAAAGGCCGTGGAATTGTGCTGAATGAACCTTCCGTCGTGGCAATTGATAAAAATTCAAACCGCGTTTTAGCTGTAGGTGAGGAAGCTCGCCGCATGGTTGGCCGGACACCAGGAAACATCGTCGCCATCCGCCCGTTAAAAGACGGCGTGATTGCAGATTTTGATGTAACAGAAGCAATGTTAAAGCATTTTATTAATAAACTAAACGTTAAAGGCTTTTTATCGAAGCCGCGCATTTTAATCTGCTGCCCAACGAACATTACAAGTGTTGAGCAAAAGGCTATTAAAGAAGCTGCTGAAAAAAGCGGCGGCAAAAAGATTTACCTTGAAGAAGAGCCAAAAGTGGCAGCAATTGGTGCTGGAATGGACATCTTCCAGCCAAGCGGAAATATGGTAGTAGACATCGGGGGAGGAACAACGGACGTTGCCGTGCTTTCAATGGGCGATATCGTGACTTCTTCCTCCATCAAAATGGCCGGCGACAAGTTTGACATGGAAATTCTCAACTACATCAAGCGCGAGTACAAGCTGTTGATCGGTGAGCGCACGTCAGAAAATATTAAAATCAATATCGGTACCGTATTCCCAGGTTCTCGTTCGGAGGAAATGGAAATCCGCGGCCGTGACATGGTAAGTGGTCTACCGCGCACGATTACGGTTCGTTCTGAAGAAATCGAAGGCGCATTAAGAGAATCAGTTGCTGTGATCGTTCAGGCGGCAAAAAGCGTTCTTGAGCGCACACCACCAGAGCTTTCAGCTGACATCATTGACCGCGGCGTCATTTTAACCGGCGGCGGCGCATTGCTGCACGGCATCGACATGCTGCTTGCGGAAGAGCTGAAGGTACCTGTGCTTGTTGCGGAAAATCCAATGGACTGTGTGGCAATTGGCACCGGGATTATGCTGGATAACATCGACCGCATTCCTAATCGGAAATTAGGGTAATCCTCTTTTGGAAAAATAAACCTGGAGTTCGGGTTGGTACATGATGTTCGACAACAATCTTCTTGATTTGGGTCGTAGGACATCTTACCATATAAAAAGTCCAATGTAGCAGGCAGGACAAGCCTCGCTCATTGGGCTTTTTTCTGCTGGAACCTGGGTCCGATCATCATTTTTTCGCCAAAAATCTATCCTTTTTTGCAAGAATTGACTTTTTTCTGTAAAATATTAATGTGTTATCGTGAATAATTTTTTATAATAGAGAAAATGGACTTTTTGTAAAGAAATTTTTATAAAATAATTAGGATATAATAGGAAGTAAACTTGTGATCCGAACGGAATTCGGTTAAAGGGGAATAAGGAATGTCTGCAGATAATCTAAACCAGCAGCAAGCAAGGACGAGAGAAGATTATAAAAAAGGTAAGCACGATGCTGACCACGAAAAAAGACTAGTGAATGTGGAAAAGGCGGATGCCGTTCCAAGTCCAACTAAACGCATCCGAATTCGCATGATTCCCATTTGGCTTCGTTTGCTGCTTTTGGTTGTCTTCATCTTTGTCAGTGTGGTAGCTGGTGCGGCTGTGGGGTACGGCGTGCTCGGCGGCGGAAAAGTGGCAGATGTGTTTAAAGAGTCAACATGGACGCATATACTTGATTTAGTGGATAAGAAATAGCGATAATACTGAAAAAATAGGGAAGGGACCCGGATTGCCCTTTCCTTTTGTCTATCATTAATAGTAGAATAAGGATAAATACTTGTTCCTAGTAGGAGGTACTAATTAAATGCTTGATATTGAACAGATTAAAGAAATTATTCCGCACCGCTATCCGTTTTTATTGGTTGACCGTATTTTAGAGGTGGAGGAAGGAAAACGAGCTGTTGGAATTAAAAACGTTTCCGCCAACGAGGAATTTTTCAATGGCCACTTCCCGGATTATCCTGTCATGCCAGGTGTTTTAATCGTGGAGGCTCTTGCACAGGTAGGGGCAGTCGCCGTTTTGAAAAAGGAAGAAAATCGCGGCCGCTTAGCCTTTTTTGCAGGAATTGACAATTGCCGCTTTAAAAGGCAAGTAAAACCCGGCGATCAGCTTCGCCTTGAAGTAGAAATGGTGCGAATCCGCGGGCCGATTGGCAAAGGCAAAGCCGTTGCGACCGTTGATGGCGAGGTTGCTTGTGAAGCAGAAATCACGTTTGCGTTAGGGGACAAAAAAGAATAATGTTGGATAAAGCGACTAGGATCCCGATCCTGGTCGTTTTTTTATATTATGTGAATTTGTATTATTCGTCTTTGAGAAATGTCTAGCTCCAGCGCCCTAGCGGCTAGTGCCCTTCGCTCTCCGCCCTACGATAAGTCAAGCACGAATGCGCCTCCGGCTCTTCGTGTTTCCTTTATCTCAGTTGGAGCGCTCCACAAGGAAAGCTTCGGCAGCATATGCATCGCACGAAGAAAAAGCGTTAGCTTTTTCGAGGAGGTCATACGCCGCTGACCAGGGCGCTTGCGCTTTTCTGTGGATAAATGTTCCTGTCAACAATTGTTTCACAGTGGGGAAGCTAAAAACAGACCATTACATGTCAACGGTCAATTATTTAGTGAAAGGGGCTTTTCGCTTGAAGAGAAAGTTATTTTTATTACTCGCAGGTTCTATCCTATCTGGGGTGCTGCTTGTTGGCTGTAACAATAATGATGATCAAAATCCGCCACCACCAACAAATAATAATATGAACACACCGGCGGACAATGATTTACATGATAATTTCGATCGGAACAACGACTTGAATGATGACTTCAATCGGAATAACAATTTGAACAACGATCATCACTATCCAGAGTCAGAAGACAAAAATACGGATACCGACAAAGACCCTGGTAAGGACAACAATACACCAAGAGAAGACATCATCGAGGATGACATCGACAGAAACGACGCAGACAACAAAGACGAATAAAAAGAAAGGGTGGCAGGCGACTATTGTTTGGTGCCTGACACCCTTTCTACTGTATTGACAGTGGCAAGTGCTCAAATGGTGCCTGACACCCTAGAATTCACCGCCGGTTGCTACTAATGCTACTAGTAGTATAATAATAGAGACGATGATTATGATGTAAAGCAGTATGGATACGATGGTTATTATCCAGCCGAGAACTTTGCGTCCTGTTCGAATGAAATAAATCCCTAAGGCAATAGGGCCAAAGAAAAATCCTAAAATAGCCCAAAGCCAGCGACTTTTATTGTGCTTCGGCGCATCAAGTTATAAAAAAATAGCAATTATAATACCGAGTATAAGTCCAAATGATCCTTTCAACATGTTTCCCCCTTTATATAAAAATTTACCAATACTATTAATATCACAATAATTGGCAGAAAATCAACAAAAATGTAAATATTCCCCCAAATCTTATCCGAAAGAAAAAACCAGTCCGAGGACTGGCGGCTATTGTCGAATGAATGTCTAGCAAACAGATTAAGGATTTTTTACTTTAATTTTTGGTTTGCTCTTTATTTTTTCCTTGAATTCCCTGAGGAGATCTTCGCCTTCCAGCCCTTTTTGCATCAAATTGTCGAGCAGGAGCTCGGAATAATCGCTTTTATTGCGGCGCAAATGGCCTTCAAACAAGACGCTAATGTAGTTTTCAAACTTAAGCAGCGAGGAAATCTTGGTTTGAAAATAGGCCGGAGCGTTCTCCTTCTTCGTGATCACCGCTTCCACAATAATATCCTGATTCTGCTCGGAAATTTTTTTAAAATAATCATAGAGGGACATGTTTGTATACGCCTCGAGCAGCCAGGTGGAGTGTTCATCCTCCTTATTTAAAATCAAGCCATCCACTAATGGCACCTCGACAGAAGAATTATCGCCAACGACATCCAATGAGTACAACTTAAATGATTTCATAGCAGCCTCCTGTGTATTTTTCCTAAATTATAACATACGCCACAGAAAAACAAATGTCGAAAAATATTTGTTGAAATTTGCAGAAACTGCCATATGTGAAAAAAATCCCTATTTTTTGACAAAAACTAGGGTGATAACCGGCAGTCTTTGACAAAAAATACCCTGATAAACGCATTATCGCTATTTTACAACAATCAAACCTTGGGACTATGATAGAACCATCAAAGAAAAAGGAGTTGAAAGAATGATAAATCAGGTTATACTTGTTGGTCGGCTGACGCGGGATCCGGAATTAAAAAAGACGCCGGATGGGACGGCTGTATCACAAATATCGCTGGCAGTAAATCGCCACTTTCGCAACCATAATGGTGAAATTGAGGCCGATTTTGTTCCGTGCACATTATGGCGGAAGGCAGCGGAAAATACGTGCCACTATTGTCGAAAAGGATCAGTTATCGGGATTACGGGCAGACTCCAAACCCGCCATTATGATAACAAAGAAGGCAAAAGGGTGTATGTTACAGAGGTGGTGGCTGAAACGGTCCGTTTCCTGAGCGCCAAACCACATGATGCTTCGCCTGAGCCCAAAAAGGAGGAAGTACCAGTTGGAAATTAATGATGATGCTGTCAACAACCTGGAGCAACTGCTGGAAAGCTTAATTAAAATGGTGGGAAAGGCCAATAAAAATGTAGACAGCCTGCAGAAACGCGTCAGTCAATTGGAATGGCTAATAAGAGAGCAGCAACTAGAGAACAAGGAACATGGCCCCATTCAAATCTACTCCAGATACCCGCACGAATCTGCAAACAAATTTCCCATACACCTTTGAATCCTGGATTACTCGACCAAATCACCTCAGATCTGCTTCATGAATTGTTTTTTGAAAAGACTTCCCCCGCACTGGTTCCGGTTGTTAGAGAAAATCAAGCACGCCTCCGTTATCATCCTCATTTTTCCGTCCGGCAGCCATTGCCGGATTTTTTTTATAAAGAGAAAGTATAAAAATTAGCGGCCCGGGAAAACTAGTAAAAAACCCCCCTGTTTTTTTAAAAAGAAGCCGCTGAACATGTGTCAGTGGCTTCTTCGATGTTACATTTTGTCCTTATGCCGTTTATCTAACTTAATAAAGTTTACAATACCGTCTGCATAAAAACTTCTGCGTTTCGGACCTATGAGGGAAAGGTCAACAAGAGCCTTTTTTAATTCCGGTTCCAGTTCCACAAGCTTCAAAATCAGTCCAATGTCCGGATCCTCCGGATTTTCCTTCAGCACAAATCCGGGGGCCTCAACGTTTGGCAGCAGCTGATCAAGCTCTTCCACCAGGTAGTCCTTCTCTACATTATATACTTCCGCAAAACGAATAACTGTTTGGTAATTCGGTATCGCTTTCCCTGTTTCATAACGACTGACTGTCGAACGGTGCATGTTCATCATGTTAGCCAGTGTTTCCTGCGACCAGTTTTGCTTGTCGCGCAGTTCCCTTAATTTTTTCGATAAAGACATCCTTTTCACCGCCGTCATAACATTGATGTTTTTAACTTAACGGTTTAAAAGTGTGCAAAGACCAAATGTGACAGTTGTGCACATTGGTAATCGTGAAAAACGTGCACACCATTTGAAAATGGGTTTTATTGGATAGGGGACGGGCAGGAAAATGAATAGTATTGTCGAATAATAATGGTCGATAGTTGTAACTTAATGGAGGTCTTTTATTTGAACAATACCAGTTCCATCATCTTGATTGGAAAAAAAGCGAAAAACCAAGAATTACAAATCACATGCAAAACCAGCTCATTTGAAGAAGGCCAACTAATACCCAAACCAACTAAGAATTCTCCCTACCGAACCATCCCACTAGATGATAATGCGAATATTTCCTTTTATTTTCGTGATTGCCACGTACAGTTTGATCTTGATGAACGATCGCTTTCGATTGCGGAAGGTGGTCGAATGCTCACAGAAGAGGATGCCTTCGATGTGTTAGCCGACTTTGCGATTAAAGAAGGGAGTAGGGTTTCTTACCTAAGAATTCCACCATTGCGTAAAAAACGGATGGGCAAGCGAGTGAAAGTGCAGGTCGTGTCAGAGGAGAAGAAACTTGGGGAGGATCTGCCATAAATCAGAAAAAATGAATGAAGGGGCCACCGGAAACAACAACCGGGGCCTTTTTTGTATTCCCCACTCCTTGCTCGTGATGAGCTGTCCGCCCTACATGGACACTGTCCACGAATGGTGCCTGTCACCCTTAGTGCTATGGCCGTAGTGACAACGAAATTACCCCAAAAGTAGACACTGTTATGCCACAGATTTGACACCTTTTCGGAGGATTAAGACAAAATGTGATACACATTTAATATTTTTGTAACATAACTGGTACATTGGTTTGTTATAAATAGGGTACTAAGGAAAGGAGAAAGTGTATGCAAACGACAAGAAAGCGTATCATTCTCGTGTTACTTACCATGATGTTATGTGTATCAGGTTCAATGGTTACATATGCACAATCAAACAGCGATGCCCTACATAATGCCAAGCAGCAGCTAGACGAAAAAGAGAGATTAGTAGAGCAAAAGGTACAAGAACAGAAATCGGTCACTAAAGAAATACAAAATATTAAGCAAGAGTTAGAATCTGTTTACAATGAGATTACGAAGAACAAAGAAGAAATGGCAAAAACTCAAGCGAAAATCGATGAAACGAACAAACTCATTGAAGCGAAAAAAGAGGAAATTGTTGTGCTTGAGGACAAAATGCTCGCCCGCCAAGATATTATGAAAAAACGGGCAGTAGCGATGCAGCAAAATAGCAACGTCAATCTGATCGTGAACCTATTCTTTGAATCTGATAGTATTTCAGATTTCATCCAGCGTGCCAGTGCTGCGTCACAGCTAATGGATGCCGATAAAGACATTTTGACAGCGCAAAAAGAAGACCTTAAACAGATTGAAAAAGATAAAGAAGAGATTGATCGCCAAGAGAAGGTCTTAGAAGAAGGTCAGAAGGCGCTTGCTGCTCAGCAGGCAGAACTTGATCAAAATATGCAAAAGCGACAACAAACCCTGTCTGCCATGCAGGAAAGATATACCCAAATTGCGCAGCAGGTAGCGCTTGCCGAGCAGGAGAGATCCGGGCTTGAAAATCAAATGAAAGATATACAAGCTAAAATTAGTGCAGAGCAAGCAGCGGCAAGTGCACGGGTAGCCGCTGTATCCGCTTCGTCAACCCCTGCTCAAGGAAATGCTGGAGTAGCGATAAACGGTAAAGAGATGTATGTTACAGCGACCGCATACACTCCATTTGATGGGGGAACCATTACATCGTCTGGCTATGATATTGCAGCCAATCCAAATATGAAATTGATTGCAGTGGATCCGTCCGTTATCCCAATGGGCAGCAAAGTATGGGTAGAAGGGTACGGTGTAGCCATTGCTGGTGATACAGGTGGTGCCATTAAAGGTCATAGAATTGATGTACTTATGCCAACAAAGGCAGCTGCGTATTCATGGGGCAGAAAAACTGTAAAAGTTGTAATTTTGAATTAGAAGCTTAACATCATACACAGAATGCAAAAAAGAGACCTAGCACGGGGAATTAACCTGGGTGGGTCTCTTTTTTTGTCCTTTTGATTCCTAAAATTGGATATTTATGTTAAAATAGAAGTAGAAAGTGCGGCGAGAATCCCCAGTGTAATGGAGGGAAGATATGTTAACGATCCCGAAAAATAAGTGGCTATTGTTCGGTTTATTACTCACGCTAGTGATGGGTTCAAATGTATTGGTTTATCATGCAGAATGGGCCGGTTCTCCTCCACCTGGAATGGTATTGGGCTCCTTATTTGACTTCATCATTACCGTGCCGTTACTTGTTTATATTTTTATCATAAGAAAGCGCTATTCGTTGAAATATGTGCTGCCCGTTATGATCGCGGGATATGGTGCCGCAGGATTGATTATTCCAAAAATCTACCTATCAGGCTTTTCTTTTGTAAAATATATCTTATTTGCTGGCGAGGGTGCGTTTTTAGTAGTTGAACTCTATGTAATCTTTAAGCTACTGGTGAAAGTTCCGGCAATCATCAGGAGTTACCGGACAACCGAAATCGCAGCTGCAACTGAAAATCTGACCTTTCAACATCGAATGGAACAAGCATGGAATCAACAGATGAAACCCACTCGGGTGCGCGATATCGTTTTCTCCGAAATGACGATGGTTTATTACAGCCTATTTTCTTGGAGGAAGAAACCTATATCTGGAGAGCGATCATTTACCTATCATAAAAAAACAGGTGCGATTGCACTCTATATTATGCTCATTCACGCGCTTGTCTTGGAATCAGTCGGGTTTCACTTTCTGCTTCATTCATGGAATCCTACGGTCGCCATCATCGCGTTGGGGCTAAATATTTATACGTTATTATTCTTTGTAGCAGAAATCCAGGCCATTCGCCTTTGTCCAATGATCATTACCGACACCCATTTATACCTGCAGGTCGGTTTCATGAAAAGGTTAACTGTACCTCTCAGGGAAATTAAAAGTTTTCACTATTATCAAGGTCCAGAAAAATTAACAAAAGTGGAAGCGCGGCATGTTTTTGATGCAACCGTAGCAGACTTTATGAAGGAAAAGCCAACTTTTGAGTTGGAGTTTGTGCAACCGGCAGAAGCTAAGCTCCTCTATGGATTTAAGAAAAGGGTAATGAAAGCGCATCTAAGGCTTGATGAACCGCAAAGGTTTTACACTGCACTCTCCGAAAAAATGAATAACATGGGCAATGTCTAAAAGTGCTTGCTAAGAAAAAGGGGGAAGATTCAAGTGAGTTTATCAGTGACGTTAGTAATACTTGGCGTTTACCTTTTATTATCGTTGATTCTATTACCTATGCAGTATTCCTATGTGAAGGAATTGAAAAAAATGGACCAAAAGCGGAGGGAGCAGGGAATCAGCCAGAACGAAATGTATGACAGAATGGGTTTTGAACAACAGCAATTGAGTTTCAACGCGCAAGGAAACCCGCTGTTTATCGGCGCAAATATATTCGCAACCATCCTTTATAAGTGGAAACATAAATAGAAAAAGAAAAATGCAAAGGCGCGGGGCCTTTGCATTTTTCTTTGCTGCCTTTTGGATGGTGCCTGTCACCAATATTCCCACCACCACAGTGGGAACATCGCAAATGGTGCCTGTCACCAATAACCATCCAGCTACCTTTGCCATCATCCTAAATAAACTAAGTTCTTCAGTTCATCGGTTGATAATTCGGTGATCCAGTTTTCGCTGGTGATGATTTGGTCGTTTAGGAATTGCTTTTTCTCGAGCATGGCGTCGATTTTCTCCTCAAGCGTCCCAGTGCAAATCAGCTTATGCACATGGACGAACCGTGATTGGCCAATCCTGTACGCACGGTCGGTGGCCTGGTTCTCAACGGCCGGATTCCACCAGCGGTCATAGTGGATGACGTGATTCGCCGCAGTTAGGTTCAAACCGGTTCCGCCCGCCTTCAACGACAGCAGGAATACAGGGAATTCTCCATCTTGGAATCGCTCAATCATCGTATCACGCTGCATTTTCGGTACGCTGCCATTCAAAAACGGCACCTCAACCCCAAATTTCTTCTTTACAGTCGCGCGGATCATTTCGCCCATTTCGATATATTGCGTGAAGATGAGACAACTTTCACCCTGTTCCAGAACAGCATCCACCAGCTCGACCAGCTTCTCTAGCTTATTCGACCGCTCTAACAGCTCGCGTCCTGCCGCCCGTTCCTTTAAATAAAGGGCGGGGTGGTTACACAATTGTTTCAAGCGACTAAGCATTTGTAAAATTAAACCCTTGCGCTCAAAACCCGATAATTTTTCAATTTCAGCAAACGTGTCATGAATCAACTGCTCATACAAGGAGGCTTGTTCTGCCGTAAGGGGGCAGTACTCCTTTTGCTCCAGCTTATCTGGGAGATTAAGGGCAACCTCTTCATCCCTTTTCGTCCTGCGCAGTAAAAATGGCCGAATCAACGATTGGAGCTGCTGAACCTTTTCCTTCTTCTCATTCTTTTCAATCGGAATGACGAACTTCTTCTGAAACTGGCCCAAACTACCGAGATACCCATGATTGGTAAAATCAAAAATCGACCACAGTTCGGAGAGACGATTTTCCATTGGTGTGCCCGTTAACGCGATATGATGACGGCCGCGTAACTTGCGCACCGCCTTCGATTGCTTTGTCTGCGCATTCTTGATGTTCTGCGCCTCATCAATTGCGACTGAGCTCCAAACTAGCGATTGAAACTCTTCAGAATCGAGGTGGCTTAATCCGTAGGAAGTCAATACCACATCGGCAGCTTGCACTTTCTCAGAAAAAGCCTCCTCCTTTAGGCGGTTTGACCCATAATGTAAATATACGTTCATCTCGGGAGCGAAACGCTCCAGCTCCTTCTGCCAGTTCCCCAGCACAGACGTCGGACAGATAATCAGCGCCGCATTCGTCGGAACCTTTTCCTTAGGAGCATCCGCCGCCGCGTCTCCAACAACAGTTTTCCTCTTCCGCGTAGTGCTATTGGTGACAGGCACCATTTCATTAGCCTCCACCGTGTTAATAGTATCAACGGTGACAGGCACCGACTCGTCCCTGACTTTCAGCAGGTAGGCGATGAGTTGGACGGTTTTGCCGAGGCCCATGTCATCGGCGAGGCAGGCGCCAAAGCCGTGCTCCCGCAAGAACCAAAGCCAGCTCATGCCAAGCTGCTGGTAGGGGCGGAGTTCACCGTTCAGCCCCGAGGGAACATCCGTTAACGGGATTTCATGCACTTCCGACAATTGCTTGATCATCTGTTTCCATTGACGATTCAATTCAATTTGAATTTTCGCAAACGCCTTCGGATTTTCCAGCTCGTCGCCCTCAGCCTCGCCATGATCTACCAGCTCCTGCTCAAGCAAATCACGGACATGCAAGCCTTCCTTTTCAGCACGCTTCATCAAATCCTGAATTTGTCGAATAAACTGCGGGTCAAGCTTCACCCAACGACCGCGAATATAGACAAGCCGCCGCTTTTCTTCGACAAGCTGCCCAAACTCCTCCTCGGACAAGTCGACACCATTCATCGAAAACCGCCAGTTGAAATCAAGCATCGCCTGCAGCCCAACAAACGATGGGCGATGACTTGACCCACCCTTCAGCGATGCCTTCACCTTCAAATTGGCATTTTTCATCGCCTGCCACCAGGAAGGAAGAAGGATTTCAACATCCAAGGCAACAAGCGTCTCACTGGCCTCCGTTAAAAACATCCACGCTTCTTCTTCGGTAAGATGCGTTTTAAAAAGGCCATCCTCACCGCCCAGCCATGGAATCAACCGAACCCAGCGTTCCCGCTCACGCCCCACTTTATCTAAAAAGGGCCGCCACTTCGCAGGAATCTTCCCGGTACTAGCACCAGTGCCATCTACATCAACAATGTGATCGTCATTTTTCTTTCCTCGTAAAAATACATCCAGGCTCCACGCACCCTCGCCATCAACAGGTTCATCCAGCCGCAGCCCAATCGTAAAGGGTGTATCACTTTCTTTAATCCCAACCCACTCAAGCCAGCTTTCCTCATCAAAATAACGAGCCAGTTCCACACCCGAAATATTTTGCTTTTTCAACAAATCGAGCTTCGGTCCGAACAGTTCCTTCATCGCTGAATTTCTTGTTAAATAAGCATCAAGGGCGCTGTTAAATAAAGAGGATATGTAGCTCTCCGTCGTGACAAGGTTATTTTCCAAGGATTCAACGGACTCATCGCCGGCGGCAGCGAGATCCTTAACGGCTGGAACCGTATTCTCATCCAACACCTTTTGCTCCCAAAACGACGAGTCAAATTCATCCTTTACCCGCTCCGGCAGCTTCCAGCGGAAATCACCAGAGGGCCCCCAAACTGAAAAATCAGGGAGCCAATCCTTTTCCAGAATACCTTCATGAAGCGAAAAGGCGGCCGCCAGACAAATCTCAGATTGATCATTCCAGTCCCACTCAATAAAGCGATTGAACGACTCTTTAGCAAAAAGAGAGACCAGCTGCCAGCCTGTCACCACTACGCCCTGAACCCCGTTCACTGTCTCTGTTTCCAGAAGTGTGCCAAAGAAGCTTTCCTCATGGCTGCTAAAAACAAGGTTCTTCCACCTGGACGGGTTCATAGTGGAACCATGTTCATTCTGAGCCGTTAGCAGATAACGACCATCTCCTAATGTAGTTGTCAGTAATTTCATAAACCTGGTTTTCAGCATGATCAAACGTACTCCTTCAACGGGGGCAGGGCTAAAAACAACCGCAACCCATAGATATAAAAATTATGCACAATAACTGCCCTTATGGCCCGTCATGAGGACGGAAAGCAGAGAGAAGTGGAGAAAACTGTCCACATAACCCCGTCATGAGGCCGGAAAGCAAAGGGAAGTCGCGAAAACTGTCCGCATAACCCCGTCATGAGGCCGGAAAGCAAAGAGAAGTCACGAAAACTGTCCTCATAGCTTGGGCCCCATCTATAAACAGGTCATCCCAAACCAGGACCCCCAAAAATCAGCACCAACCCCTATGACAATCCAACCCTATCACAACACTACAACATAGCTGCACAAAAAAGGCCCCTTTTACACATCAATCAACTTACTCCGCCGGCATTCCTCTTGAAAGGCCCGCAGCCGCTTGGTCCGCTCCAGCAGCGTATCCAAGAAATACTGCCAATCATCGACGCGCTTCAGCTTCTTATACAACGTCCGCAGCTTCTTCAAATGCCGCACCGCCATCCGGTAGCTACCGCGATTCTTCTGGTCAATCTCACGCTGCGCCGTCTGGTGCAGCATCGCAAGAAGCACCTCCGGCCGCTCCTTCTCAACCACTTTCAAGCGATCCTTCGGCAACTCATAAAAGTCCAACCCAACAAACGCCTGAAGCTCCCCCCAGCGATCATACTGCTTGCGCTCAAACAACAAATACTCATACTCCCCAAAGCTATACGGGAGCATCACAAGCAACGCCCGCTCGTACACATCCAAGCGGTCCTCCTCCGCACAATACGGCGCCACCGCCCGCAGTGCATTCCGTACAAACGTCGCACAGCTATGATATCCGGCCAACAACTCCAAATACGGCTTTACCTTTTGCAAAAACAACTCAATTAACGGCCCGACCCGGCGCCACGCCTTCAAGCCCGATACATAATCAATCCAATACACCAGATACGGCGCAATCTCCTCCGCACGAAACAGCCCGATTACCTTCAGCGCCTGCTCATCGTCCCCAACCAGAAAATTCAAATGAACACTAGCCGCCATCAACGGCAGCGGATTCTCCCAATCCTGAAGCCCTTTCAGCCCGGCCTGAATCTTCACCAATTCCGCCTCACGCCACGGCTTTTTTTTGAAAAAATGGACCCACAACAGACGGTACAAATATATCCGCTCATACTCTAAGCCGCTCGCACACGTCAAGACCGCAAACGCATCGTCCTTCAACTTCTCAATAAACTCATCAAACGCAAACGGCAGCGATTGGACGCCAATCTTCACCGCCAAACCCTCGGCATCTTCCATTAAATGATGGAACACATGCAAATAGGCACGCTTTACCGTGGCCTCATCATGACCCAGCCGCTCAGACAACGCTGCCAGCTTCCGTAACGAAACCACAATCGCCACCAACTCATAAAGCAAGCGCCACTCCTGTTCGACCGGGGCACTCGCGTGAATCCGCCGCTCATAAATTCCAAACAACTCCGGAATCACATACGGACTCGTATGCTGTTTCGAGGCAAGCAGCGTATCAAAACTCACCTCAAACGAATGCACCCAACGGCCGTAATCAGGCTGGAGCACACCATTCGCCTTAATCAAATCCTTCGCCGTCTGCATCCCCCAGCCAGCCGCCGCCTTTTGCGCGCGAATCGGTTCGCGGAATAAAGAGACCCAATCCGCCACACTGCCCAGCTTCGAATACGCACTGAAAAACACCGCCAGCTGATGGCGGCACAAGCCCTCCGTCGGGCACGAACACTCACAGAGCGCCAAAAAGTCGAGATCAAGCAGCACCTTCACCGGCGTCACATCTTGCACCACCGCCGTCACCGTATGCTCCCCGCTATCCACCTGCTGCACCAACCCCTGCCGGTACAGCATCAGGCCCTTTTGCACAAGCTTCGCATCCTCCGCCCTATTCGGGCTCAGCAGCTCCCGCAGTTCTCCGGAAAATTCAAGCAATAATTCCGTCGCCTCCAAGATTGCAACCCCCTCTTTTTGGAAAAATAAACAACGCCTATCCAGCCAATTTCTATAAAATGTATGTACGTCCGTCATTAAAAATCGAAAAATCCATATTCCTCTATTATACCCAAAAAATCATGATTAGAGGAGATTGAAGTCTTTTAACAAAAAAAGCCCGCCCGCTTTACATCACGGGGTAGGCTCAGAATGGGGTTGGTCATTTTTAGATAAAGTAGAAAAATACTCAAACAACTGCGTAAGATACCTGTTAAGCTCAAACCCGTCTTCATTAGCAAACTCCGATAATAGCAAACTATTTTCCTTCATCACATAATCCCTCCCTATCTAAAGTATGGACAGGGAATGACTCTTTTAAACACAAAAAAAGCCAATCTTCAAAAATAGGAGATTGGCCTTCGAATCCTAGTAAAACCGCTTAAATGCAGCGAAATGGGCGGTATAATAGGTACTTTTTAAATTGGAAATCATGATACCGTGCGTCTCATCAGCGTGGATAAATTGATCGCCGCCGAGATAGATGCCCATATGGGAAATTCCTTGTTTATATGTATTTTGGAAAAATACGAGATCGCCAGGCTTAGGGTTGTCCACATAATAACTGCGATCATAGAACCCAGCTGCCGAATAGCGGCCGATTTTCGTACCGGTTTTGTTCGCAACATAATAGATGAACCCGCTGCAATCAAAGCCGGAGAGGGAGCTGCCGCCCCAAACATAAGGGATGCCCATTAAGCTCTTTGCTACAGTGACCACATTACTTGAATCCACAACAGTCCCGGGTGCGGGTGCTGTAGTAGTGGCCTGGCCTGTTACGTTAAGCTTTTGCCCCACGTAAATCATGTCGGAAGTCAGATTGTTGAGTGCCTTCAAGTTCTGGACGGTCATTTGGTATTGCATCGCAATTTTTCCAAGGGTATCGCCACTTTTGATGATATACTCACCTGTCCCGGAAGAAGGCTGCGCGGGTGCTGCCGGTGTCGTTACTGCCGGCGGTGCTGGCGTGTTCTGCTGCTCACCGGAAACCTTTAGTGTTTTCCCGGCATAAATCAGATCGGACAATAAATTATTAAGTGATTTCAGCTGTGAAACACTCATGCCAAATTGAACCGCAATTTTGCTCAGGGTGTCGCCACTCTTGATGGTATATTCCCCAGTCGCTGCCGGTGTCGTGGGAACGGTTGTGGATGGTGCCGGTATGTTAGGCTGCGGTGCTGTCACGGTAATAGACGTTGCCGGAGACACCTTCAGTTGCTGCCCAACATAAATCAAGGTACTCGTCAGATTATTCCACTGTTGGAGCTCAGCGACCGTAATATTATAACGGTTGGCAATTTTGATCAACGCATCGCCGCTAACAACGGTATAGGTATCTTGCTGTACCGCCTCAACGGTGGTGGTCGCTGGACCCGTGGAAATTTGCAGAATTTGATTTTCAAAGATTAGGTCCGATTTCAAACCGTTCTGGGCTTTAATCTCATTAACACTTGTCTTATATTTTGAAGCAATTTTCGATAGGTTGTCACCCTTTTGTACTTTGTACGTATCGGCAAGGGCAGGCCCGGCAAAAAGCGTCGAAAAAACAGCAGTTGTCGATACAGTGCGGACAATAGATTTCTTCATCTCGTAAAAATCACCTCAAATTTTCATATTTTTCTTCATTTTACCATAGTTTGCTAATGTCTTGGCGAAAAAATTGCGAAACACGAAGAATTTCCCGAGAAATTAGAAGGATTTGCCGAAAGCGTGGGAAATGGGGTGAAGCAGTGGACGGTTCTTTTGCTTCACATGAGCGAAATGAAAGGTTCATAAAGCCCTTAACCGTGAAAAAATTGAAGAGTGGAAATAAGCTACTAATGTAAAAAGCGGGCCCAGATGAGGGAATTAGCATGGTTCGATAAATAAGCGGAGAAATTCCTCTAATATATCAAATAGCACAGAAAATTGCCTAAATAGACGGAAGGATTCCGACTATTGACTCAAAAAACGTAAAAATGAGTATTTTTCTTGTGCTTAATCGGAAAACCTCCGCTTATATACCCCGAACCGTGCGCTATTCTGCAGACTAACCGAAAAATCTCCGCCTATTTTAACAATCACTGGTTACTCAATTAAGGATAAAATAGGTACAGATTGAAAAAAACGTAAGTCATTGTTATCAAAAAGCAGCGTAAAACCCCTAGTTTTAGATAAGGGGATATAAGCTGTATTTTGGTTGATTTTTTCATCGAAAACTAGTGAGAACACTATACTTTTTGGTGAAACCTGATATAATTAAACTATAAATAGAACATTTGTTCCCAACGGAAGGGGGGAATACGATGTACAGTTCCTATAAAATTCAAATTCATCCTCATCATGAGTTGTTCGATTACTGTGATTCCTTATGTTTTAAGGCGAAAAATTTGTACAACATCACCAATTACTATATTCGTCAGGTTTATACAGCATTAAGAAAAGAAATAATAAATGAAAATCAGCTCCAAGTGTTAAGTGATATTAAAACCTATTTACCTCAAATAAATGAAATTCGTCTGAAAAGCTATGAAAAAGCGAAAGCAAAACCTAAGAAGGTTGACAAAAATGGAAAACTAATTGTACCAAAGTTGAAACTCTTCGAAATGCCAACCCAAGAGAAATCATTCATTGGATATACCTTTGTGGAAGCACTATTTAAGGTCATGAAACAGATTGACTACACCTCAATGCCCTCTCAGTCCAATCAACAAACGATGAGGAAAGTTTATGATGATTGGAAAAGCTATTTTGAAGCCTCTAAGAAATATAAACTCAATCCTGCTAGATTTTCCGGTAAGCCGAGGATTCCAAAATATAAATCTAAAAATAGCTGTACAACGTGCTATTTGACAAATCAAATTACTGAAATAAAAAATGGGAATATACTAAAATTACCAGGAACCGATCTTCAACTAAATCTGGGGAAAGTCGCTCATTCTGAAGGAAAATTACAACAGGTTCGTATTGTACCTTCCTATGGCCGCTATGTAATAGAGATTGTTTTTAAAAGTGAACAAGAAAAGGAAATCAAAAGAACGGATCAACAAAAAAATGAATTTGTATTTGAGCCGAGACGGGTAATGGGTATTGATTTGGGTGTCGATAACCTGGCAACTATTGTCGATAACACGGGGCTGAAACCTCTGCTTATCAAGGGCACAGGGCTAAAATCAACCAATCAATACTATAACAAATTAAGAGCTAAATACATGTGTATTATAAGAAATGGGAAGGTTCCAAAAGAAGGGATATTTACCACTAACCGGTTGATTTCCTTGGATCGAAAAAGGAATAACCGCGTCATGGATTTTTTGCATAAAGCAAGCGCAAAAGTGGTGGAGATTGCCTTAAAAAGAACGATCGATACCATCATCATAGGAAGAAATGTTGGTTGGAAGTCGAAAGTAGAAATGAAAAAGCCTGATAAGCAAACGTTCATTCAAATTCCGTATGCAACTTTCATTGAAATGATTCGATACAAGGCTGAACGTCAAGGAATTCAAGTCATCGATCGTGAGGAGAGCTATACCAGCAAGTCTAGCTTTTTGGATAATGATCCAATCCCAACTTTCGGGGAGAATCACCATCCTGATTTTAGTGGATATCGGTGTAGCAGGGCTTTTTACAAGATAAAGGGGTCAAATGTTCTCATTCATGCGGATGTAAATGGTGCCTTTAATATTGTTCGAAAACAAGTTAATGATGCCTTTGTAGGACTTGAAAGAAAACATTTCCTTCAAGCCCCTAAAAAAATCATCATAATGAGAAAAAAAGCAAAGCTGAAGGCCTTGGCCTGATGTATTAGCGGGACTTGTGGTAGCCCACGAAAAGACAATGGGGGCTTTTAAAGCTTATTCTTTCGAAACCCCTAACTTTAGTTATGGGGATACTCATAACAAGCCAACCAGTTGAAGTCCATGGGAAATCCCGTCATCATCAACGGATCTTGTTACATATTTGGCGGATGCCTTTACTGTTTCTTCTGCATTCCCCATGGCCACACTATTTTTTACAGCTAAGAGCATTTCGATATCATTCAGCCCATCCCCAAAAGCATAGTGTCGTTCGGGAGGAATCGCTAATTTCTGTACGATCTTTTCGATTCCTTTCGCTTTTGACCCGCCCTTTGGAAGAATATCAACGGAGACAGGATGCCACCTAATGAAATCAAAGTCATGATAGTCCCGTTCGTATTGCTGTTCTTCCCCTTCAGGACAAAATAGGAGAGTTTGATACAATTCACGCCCTTTGTAGTAGTGCGGGTCGTGCGAAGGGAAACGATCAATTTTTAACGTTTTAATGCTTTCCTTAATATAGGTATGTTCCGGGACATTTGCCCTCATATCTTCATGATCCATAAAGACAACAGGGTGCTCGTTTTGAAGCGCCGTTTCCGTTAACTTTTGCAAAGAGGTGACATTTAATGGATTGGTATAGATTACTTCTCCATTTAACACAACATATTGTCCGTTATAACTGACAAATGTGTGAATATCCAATTCTTTACGCAAATCAGCAAACATAAAAGGGGCCCGTCCCGTTGCAATCGCTACAACATGTCCCTGTTCCTTTAATTTAAAAATGGCCTCTTTCGTTGATAGGGGTAATTCTTTATCGGAGTTAAACAAGGTACCGTCAATATCAAAAAAAATAACGCTTTGATTCATCACGTTCAAACCTACTTTCAAAGTTAATCGTTAAATAAGATTACAAAAACACCCACATTATATGTAAGTGTTAAATATAATACGTAACGATTATTTTTTCCAGTTTACTGCTGGTGCCTGACACCACTTTCCAGTAATTGGGTAATTCTCCCCGTTTGAATACTCCGAATGCAGGACTAAATGACCAAAAATTGTGACCAAAGAGGAGTTTCTCCCTTTTATAAAGAAATGATACTAAGAATATTCCATTTTAAGGGAGAGAACTCCATGAGAAGTAGCCGTCCATATAAATCTCCAAATGCTGCCCTGCTGTGGTCGCTGGTGCTGCCAGGTTTTGGACAGTTGTATAACAAGGATTATTTTATGGGAATAACGTTGCTCGGATTAGAGTTCTTGATCAATCTAAAGTCCAATCTCAATCTGGTTCTGGTAAACTCCTTTAAAGGTGACATTCTCGCTGCCCATCAACCAGTAAATTACAGCTGGGCGCTGTTTTACCCATCTGTCTATGGATTTGCAATGTGGCAGGCATTTAACACGGCAAGGGCCAATAACCACAAACTGACAGGCAACGAGGTTGAAAAAAGAACGTACCTTACCGGTTTCTTTATTGGTCTGGTAATTGGCATGGATTTCGGCCTATTTTGGCATGACTGCCGCTATATAAAGATGCTCCCATTTTTAGACTATCCCGTTTTTAACGGAATCGTGCTTGGGGTGCTGCTAGGCCTAGTAGGTCATTTTATTGAAAAAAAACACTATCGAAAAAGTGCGTGATTTGCCACATCTATGGCGCGAAGGGAACCGCGTAATCGACAGTGAACGAAGGTTATACGACCGTAATTAGGGCGTTGCCGCCAATAAATGAAGGCTATCCGACAGGAACGGAAGCGTATGCGATAGTAAATAGCCGTGGTCGACCACTTCCACTAAATTTCAAGGGCACTTGTAAAAGTTAATCAACTACCTCCGAGTTACTTCAACAAAAAGCTACTAGTAAGCGTTGAAATGCCACAAGAATGTAAAATTAGATTCACTCCATTTTCAGGAATAAAACCTCCATAAAGTGACAATTTTAGTTTTTTGACAATTTATAGTAAATAATCTAAGATATTCTTATTGATTATTATGTTTTTCGGCAATATTAAAAGGGTATTTCATTTAATGCCATAGTTCTAGTTCTAGGTATAAAAATTAAACATATGTATGAGTAGTTGAAATCCAACCCATAATAAACATAACTGGGGTGATTTAGATGTCAAATTATAGTAATTTTTTTCACAGTTCTGTTCGATCTCCTTACACATCTTACCAAATTGAAGATAAAAGTTTTAAAGAAAGAAATAGTCTTGTTTTGGAATTGTATAGCTACATCTCATGGGTTGAAAAAAATATAAAATATCTTGATGGCATTGGTAATATTACAAAAAAGGTAATCCAAAATGATACTTCTGTTGATGTAACTTTAGATGTTTATGATGCATTTAAATCCTACTTTAAAAAGGAAGTTAAACTATTACTTAACGAACTATTTAAAACCATTATTCGCGAACCGTTAGATCAAAATAATATTGATAGGTTTGAAAAATTATTAAATTTAATAAAGGAACCATTTGAAGAAATAAAAAATTATCCTTTAAACAAAAAATTACATGTGGAAGAACTTAATGGTTGGATTTTATCACTAGTGGAAACCTTAGAAGGTTCCGTCCATAAATTATTGAAATTCATAAAAAAGGTGGGATACAATTTGGTTTTATCATCTCAAGAAATTGCCGAGATAGCCAGGACAAACCCAAAAAAGGTATCTACCAATTATGACAATAGAAACGATTTTTATGGTGACTCTAATATAGGTGGCAAAATGCCATCTTCTTGTTTTACTGCTGCATAAGGAGGATAAAGAAAATGGCAGAATCCAAAGAATTAATAGATTTACCTGATCCAGATGATTCTATTTCATATAAAGAGTTTGTTTCTAATATAGAGATTGATAGTGTTAATATTAGAAAGTTAAATATGGAATCAGTCGTAGCTCCTAATGAGATTGCAAATCTTATGAAAGATGGCGATAGAATAGAAATTGATCTAGAGCATGAATTTAAGTTAGAAAAAAGATTAGAAGAAAACAACTCCTTTTTTGCTTTAGGGATTGTACAAGTTGCTGCAAGAGTTAAAAACAATGTTTTATTTCTAATCGAAGTAGAATTAGTTATAGAGTATGATACCTCTTTAAGTAAACAGGTAATCCCTGATGAGATTTACAATGATTTTGTCCAAAACAACGTTCCTGTGAATCTTTGGCCGTATGCAAGAGAAGCGATTCAAAGTGGAACGACAAGGATGGGTTACCCTCCATTAACTATTCGACCGTATCGTGTACTTATGTAGGAGATTAAAAAATGATTAGGTTAGAAGGAACTGAAGAACATCCTCGCTATAATAATAGCGATCATATTGTAGAAAATTTTAATAAATATCTTACAAATTCCTTTTATAGGTATGTAATTATGCTGTCTATTCAAGATCCATACAAATTTAGAGATCCAAATAATATAGTTGAAAATGCTATAAGTGAAGCCTTTTTAATGATAGATACTACCCCTGATGAAGGTGATTTAGCTAGTTTAAGAGAGGTACTTTTAACTTTTGTTTCATCAAAGAGATATATGGATGATTTCAGAGGCCCCTTATTTGAACAAATCATCCGTTATTCAGGGCCAGAGAATCCTATTAATAACTATAATCCCAAATGTAATTCCCTTGAAGAAGCGCAAATCTTTTGTGAACGTACATCGTACAATAATGGTGATTGCGATAAAAATGTGGATCTAGTTTTTTTTGAAGAGGGGCTTAGGATTAACCCCAATTGTTTTGAGGTTGAGAGATTCATAGCGTGTGAAGTTAAGTGTAATATAAATTCATTTATTACTGGAATAGTTAATGCCTTGAGAAAAGGTAAAGAGTTAATGGTAATTAGCAATTATACAAAATTATTATACCTAAAAGAAATATTTTTGCATTTTCAGGGATTGTCTACAGTACTTATTTGTACATTAAATGGGATAAATGCTTTTTCAAAAATGTTCTTGAAAGATCATGACCTAGAGTGTTTAGGTATCTGGGAGCCTACGAATTAATAATTGGGCAAAAAAGGAGGCAATTTTATTTGCCGCCTTTTTTGCATTCTAATAATTGCACAGATGTGCCAAACATGGGTGCAGATTCTGACCCCAATACCTGAAAATTTAATTTGCTGGGGAAGCGAAAGAACCGTCCCCTGCTTCACATGAACACCCTCTCCACCAGCCAAATGGCGCCCATGGCTACGATGGCGTAGGATCCATAGGTGACGATTTTTCGGGAGCTTTTCAGCTTGAAGAGATAGGCCAGCAATGGGAGCAGCAGCAACACGATGGACAGCTGTACGGCTTCGATTCCTAGGTTGAAGTTCACTAAGGCAACGGCGAGATGGCTTTTGGGGATGGCCATTTCTTTTAAAATAGAGGCAAAGCCGAGGCCGTGAATTAAGCCGAACATAAACGTGATACTCCAGCGATGGCGGATCTCTTTGCGAAAAATGTTCTCTAAGGCGACGTAACAGATACTGAAGGCAATGACAGCCTCGACAAACCGGGACGGCAGTGTGACCACACCCAATACCGCCAAGCTAAGTGTGATGCTATGGGCTAATGTAAAGGAGGTCACAATCGCCGCGTATTGTTTAAAGGTTTGCTTCCGTAGCAGCAGGGCAAACAGAAACAATAAATGATCATACCCAGTCAAGATATGAAGCATACCCAACTTGAAAAAGGAAAACCATGAAGAAGTGGACGATCTTTCGGCAGGTTGCACGGCCGCACCGCGCTCATCAGGCTGCATAGCAGACCCAGCACCCAACCCCGAGCCCTGTTCTTGCTGCACTTCCGTTACCAGCATCGTCCATGTCCGCTCGGAACCCTGCAGCACCGCCTCACTGGTTTCGCCCCGATACGAAGCCGAAATCAAGTTCACATAGTTGGTGCCCGTATCATTGAAATAAAAGCCATCGTTAAAGACAACGGTCTCTCCAGGAGCAACCGACGGAAAGGTCATATCAACAGAAAGGAATTCCTTGTTTTCCTTTTTGACCAGCTCCATTTTTTTAACGACAGGTGTCTGCTCTTTGTTATCCACATCAAGGATAAGGCCCTCGGTGAGCAATTCCTCCAGATGATGGCGCTCCTTTTTGATTTCCGACTTTTCAAGCATCCAGTTTTTGTTGGCATCGATTTTTGGCAGTAATTCAAAAATCGACAAGGTATCAAGCGTAAAGATGATTTCTGTCTTTTTCTCTTCCATTTTGATGGTTGTATAACTAGCACTGTAGGCATGTGCCGAAGCCTGTCGAGGATAAAGACAAAGAGCCACGAGAAAAGCCAAGAATAATGGCAGGAAGCTTCGAATTTTGTTGAACATCAGGATCACGGTTATCCTCCTAGTAAAATAGTTTTTGACTTAATATAAACATACCCTGAAAGCGTTTGTATACATGGAAAAACTTTTTTATTAACTGCCTTAAAACTATATATCTTTTATTCTGAAAATTCCGTAGAATAATAGAGCGATTGAAATTTTTAAAAAAAATTTACCTATCAGGAGGGGAAATAGTGAAAGGGAAAAGGTGGAAGTTTAAGCGCTGGACAAGCACGTTTTTAGCCGCACTCCTATTGGTCAGCACGTTTTTGCCAAGCAGTTTCATGGGCAGAGCATTTGCGGAACAGGCCGATCATGTCGTGATTTCTCAGTATTTTGGCGGGGGAGGCAATAAAGACGCACCGTACAATAAGGATTTTATCGAGTTATACAACCCGACAGAACAAGATATGGTCCTTGATGGCTGGTCTGTTCAGTATGCTTCTAAAGCAGGTACGACCTGGTCAGTGACGCCATTAAAAGGGACGATTCAGGCACATGGCTACTACCTCATTTCTGAAGGCGGCGGCTCAACTGGTGTAGACATACCAGTAGCGGATGCACAAGGGTCCATCGCCATGTCAGGCACCGATGCAAAAATAGCTTTATTTAAGGATAAAACCACTGCGGCTACAGGCCAAAGGCCTGAAGATACGATCGACTTTGTCGGTTTGGGTGCAGCAGATGCCTTTGAAGGCAGCGGTAAAGCTAAGGCTCCGTCTAATACCACAAGCGTCCAACGCCGACCGTACGCCAATGTAGACCCGGCTCCTGGCAAAGGCAACGCCTGGGATACCGACGATAACGCCGCGGACTTCTACACAGGTCCTGTTGCAGCACCTAGAAACACAGCAAGCCCAACGGAAGCTCCGATGGTTCCGGTGACAAGCTTGCAGCCTAAAGGTACGAACATTCAAGTGATCCAAGACGGCACATCGGTTACCGTCACAGGACAACCAGAAGCAGCAGAGAATGGGTCAATCATCCATATATATGAAACGGTTTCTAAAGGAGCGGTGCTGGCAACTACAACAGCATCAGCCGATGGTTCGTTTACGATTGACTTCACTTCCACAAAAGCACTGTCCTCTGTTTTCGTAGCAGCGACACAGACGGACTTAGATGAAAGTGCGGCCATCCAAATCAATGTAGCCCAGCCAAGTTCTTCCGTGGCACAGGAAAAGTTAAGCTACGTGATCGCCGATGGTGTGGGGACATTAATTGGCGGCGCAGGTACCGCTGCAGCAAATGCGATCATCAATGTGTATCCAAATGATACAGCCACCAAAGCGGAAAAATTAAATGCAGCCGACATCATCGCAGGGACTGCAGGAGATTTCCAACTAACCATTACCGACAACCCACCAAATACCGTTTATGTCACTCAGATGACAACCTCTGCGAAGGGGATGATGTTGGAAAGCGTGCCAGTGTCGGTGACCAAAGCCGATACAACTGTGATTTCCAAGCTTGCAGAAGTAAGAGCTTCAAATGAGAAAGGCCAGCCGGTCAACCTCAATAAGTTTTTTACCATTGAAGGGGTAGCAACGGTCGACAATCAGATTCTCGGCACGCAAAAGCAAAACTTCTATCTCCAAGATGAGACAGCCGGGATCAATATCTTTGCGACTTCACTAGAGACCGCCTTTAAGGTGGCGAAAGGCGACAAATTACGGATTACAGGGAAAGTGTTAGTGTATAATGGCTTGACCGAATTTGAACCGACCGCTATTGAAAAAATAAGTGAAGGCAACGCCATTCCTGCAGCCAAAAGCATGACCATCCTTGATTTAAATACCTATGCAAATGCTGAACCGGCCGAGGGAAGCCTCATCACCGTTACGGGAAAAGTTTCAGCAGTGGCCGCTTCCGGCGCCAACTACAACGTTACGTTTGTAGATGAAAACAACAAAGCGACGACCCTAAGAGTCATGGACGCTACTGGCATTAAGCCTGACACCGATCTTATGACTGGAAAAAGTTATACGGTGACAGGTGTTTTAGGGCAATACACGACAAATGCGTCGGCAACAAACGGGTACCAGGTATACCCACGTGATGTGAAAGACATCGCTCCCATTCTTGGCATTACCCATACAGAATTAAAAGAAGTTTTTAAAGGCGCAGATGTAGAATTTGAAGCCCATGCAGACGGTGCCGAATCGGTCATTCTTTATTACCGAGCAAAAGACACCACTGACTATACGGCATTGCCCATGATCAACAGCGGCGATGGCCGATACACGGCAAAACTAGCGGCAGCAAGCGTACCGCAAAACGGCTTTGACTATTATATCGAAGCAAAAGCAGGAACAAAGACACAAACGGCAGGTACGAGCGAATCTCCATATGCCGTGACACTAATCGAAGACACATTTGGACCGGAAATCAGCGGCGAAACACCACAGAATACGACAAAAGTTGAAAGTCCAACACCTGAAATCTCAGCACTACTTACCGACCCAAGCGGTGTGGACGAATCTACCGTTCACTTGTGGTTCGATGGCAAGGAGCTAACAGCACCAGAGGCAACGATCAGCAAAACACAGGTAAAATACACACCTAAGACCGACCTTACACTTGGCACACACACGGTCAAGGTCGCAGCCAAAGACGTAAAAGGCAACCTAACCGAAAAAGAATGGACATTCGAAGTGGTTCCGCGTTTTACCGGCGGCCAGCATTTCCGCGGGACAACCCATAACCACACGAATATTTCTCATGATGGCGCAGGAACACCTGAGGATGCCCTAAAAGCAGGGAAGGCCCACCATTATGATTGGTTTGCTTTTTCCGATCACTCCCATGATATCGATCCTGAAAAATTAGGAACGGACACGGTGGTTCGTGATGGGATGCAGGAGAGGACCGGCGGATCGCAATGGCAGTTAACCAAAGACCTGGCAGCCCAATATACAAAAGAAGATTATGTCGTGTTCCCGGCATTTGAAATGACCTCGACCACGTGGGGCCATTCCAATATCTTTGGTTCTGACAACTTTATCGACCGGAACATTAATGGCAAGCAATACCAGGATTTAAGCCAGTACTATGCATGGGTGATGACGTACGATGACATCGTCGGTCAATTTAACCACCCGGATATGTCGGCGAATGCGTTTAACAACTTTAAGCCTTACAACAAAGACGTCGATAAGTTATTTACGATGTTAGAAGTAGGAAATGGCTCCGGCCACTATGGCTATGCCAATGCTGAAGGGAAATATTTTTCCGCATTGGATTTAGGCTGGCATGTGGCACCAACGTATGGCGAAGACAACCACGAAGGTACATGGGGTCAAGTGAATGCGCGTACCGTCATTGTGGCGGACGATCTCACGCAGGCATCCTTGCTTCACTCGATGCGCAATATGCGTGTGTACATGGAAGAGGATCCAAACTTCACGTTGGATGTAAAGGCCAATGGCTACTACATGGGTTCCACGGTAGATAGCAAGAGCCTGAAGTTTACCGTCAACGGCAGTGACACGGTCGCTGAAGCCCATAACAACAGTGACTATAGTTATTTGCCAACAAGCTATCAATCCGATGACCGCATCGCGAAAGTGGAACTGATCACAAACGGCAACAAGGTTGTGGATTCGATTACGCCTATGGCAAAAGAGTTCGAATGGTCACCATCCTACACCGTTACTGGCGGTCAGCAATGGTTTGTCGTTAAGGTAACGCAAATGGACGGCGAGCGCATTTACTCTTCACCGATCTGGTCGAAGGAAGAAGCGGTTGACGTCAAAGTGAACAGCATCGATATTGACGGCGGCGTGATCATTGGCGGTAATCCGGCGACAGTAAAAGCAACGGTAGCCAATAACGGGACACAAGTCGTGAAAAACGTCAAAGTAGACTTCTACTATGATGAAGTGAAACAAGAGAATCTGATTGGCACAGACACCATTTCTTCGATCTTAACGAAGAGCTCTGCGACAGCAACAGCTACATGGGACAGCCCATTAAACGGCGACCATAAACTGATGGCGGTGGTGACGTCCCTAGATGGACTTGACCTTGGTGATGTGTCCTTTACATTACCTGTAAAAATTAAAGAACCGCTCGGGGTGAAAGTCGTCATCGATGCCGCCCACGGCAACGAAAACACGAGCGCTGACAGCGGCACGTACAAAGATAACTTAAAAGCCTTCACGCTCATGCTGCAAAAAGAAGGCTACACGGTTGTGGAAAATAAAACAGTCCTTACAGATGAAGCATTAAGCAATGTAAAAGTACTCGTGTTAACCCATGCAAGAACAGCCCTATCGGCTGATGAACGGGCAGCGGTGGCGAAGTTTGTGAAAAACGGCGGCTCGCTATTAATGGCCGGCAAGAGCAACAACAGCACGAACCCAACGATTAATAATCCATTATTAACGGATATCGGTTCGGCTATCCGGATGGGCAACGACGGTGTTTTCGATGACAGCAAGGATGGAAACTTCTGGAGCGATCCAAAGGTAAGCCCGTATGCAGTAAGGGTTCACCCGGGACTAGTGCCCAACTATATCACCGACCGTGTTTCGTTTGTCGATTACTATAGCGGCACAAGTTTGTCAGGCGCTGACAATCAACCGTTAACGGAAGCTGGCAAGGTAACGATTTTAGCAAAAGGAAATGACACAACCTATCAAGGAAACATCAAAGGCGGCTACACTTATGACGCGGTTTCCGATGAAACGGGCGGTTCAGCGATTCCGTTGATCGCTTCAGAGGAAATTGGTGACAATGGCCGTGTCATTGTTTCCGGGATGAATATTTTCAACGATAAGCAAATGGACGAGTCCTACGAGCCGAAAGGGAACGATGAGATCTCGCTAAATGCGGTCAACTGGCTGGCCCATCGTGAAGCGAAGGTAAGGAAGATTGGCGATGCCCGGACATTGGCTGAAAATACGGATGTTGTGGTGGAAGGGACAGTGACCACAGGTGCTGGTGTCTTCTTCGATGCCTTTAACCTACAGGACGAAACTGGCGGCATCATGGCCTTCCAGGAGGTGCCGGATGGTTCATTGAAACCAGGCGACAAGGTTCGCGTGTACGGACATATTAAGATTTTTGACAACAATCTGGAGCTGGAATTTACCAATTTTGCGAAGGATGTTATAAAAATCGGTACAGGTGATCCGCTCGAGCCAAAGCTTGTCCCAACCGGTGAAGCGACATCTGCGGCCAACCAAGGCCTCCTTGTAAAAGTAAAAGGAAAAGTCGTATCCAAATTTGATGATAATTCCTATGTCATCAATGATGGCTCTGGAGATGTATTAGTGTTTACAGATGGGTACATTGTGAATCAAAGCAATGTGCAGGTACCGGTTCTGAAAACGGGTGACACCTTAGAAGCAGTTGGTTTATCCGGCGCATTTGCACAAGGTACGCGGATCCGCGTGAGAGACACGAGGGAACTCGTTGGCTTTGATACGACGGCACCAGATGCACCGGTGGTACACGGTGTAACAGATGCGGACGAAACCATCACCGGAATGGCGGAGGCCGGTTCGACGATAACAGCGAAGGTTAACGGTGATAGTATTGGTACGGCAACTGTGAATGAGGACGGTACCTTTACGATTACCATTGCCAAGCAAGCAGCGGGTACGAAAATTACCGTAACAGCTACGGATCAAGCCGGTAATGTAAGCAACGCAACGGAAGTAACAGTAAGCGATGTCACGCCACCGGCAGTTCCTGTAGTAAACCCTGTCAACGATAACGATGTTGTCATTACGGGTACGGCAGAAGCAGGAGCAACGGTTACGGCAACTGTGAATGGCAAAGAAATTGGCAAGGGTGTCGCCAACTTCAGCGGTGCCTTTGCGATTTCGATGGCAAAGCAAACAGTCGGTTCAACGATTGTCCTAACGGCTGTTGATGCTGCTGGGAACGTTAGTCCGGCAGCCGAGGTAAAAGTAAAAGACGAAAGAGTAACAACAGTAACAGTAAAAACAGCGACATCCGGTACCCAGGTGTTTAAAGAACCTAGCCAGTTTATTGCCACTTCAGAAGGAAGCAGAACGCCTGAATATCGCTTCAGTATTCTCGATAAAAAGGGCGATGTGGTCTTCTTCCAAGATTATGGGGCCAGCGATACAGTGACCTGGACAGCAAAAAATCCCGGGAACTATGTCATTGTTGTTGAAGCAAAGGACAAGTATAACCAGGGATTATTCTCCACTTACACGGAGGCTCTGACAGTAATGACCTTTAATGTGGCAGCGGGAAAAGGAAAAGGGAAAGATAAGGATTAATAGTGAGCTAAAGGTGGAAAGAGTGCGAACATTTACTCTTTCCACCTATTTTTATGACCCATGTCGGCCAATCCGTGAAGACGGATAGCATTTTTGGTATTTTTAATTTCCACTATCAAAATGGTAAAAGGCTAGGTATGAAAATATGTCGTGATTGGAGGAAAGTGCGAAGTAATGAATCCAATAAGTGTTAGGAACCCATTTCTATTAAAAAATCCCGAAAGAGGTATCCAATCGGCATTATTGGAGCCCGATTCTATTAAAAAATCTTGAAAAAGGTATTCAATAGGTGTTATTGGAGCCCGATTCTATTAAAAAATCTTGAAAAAGGTATCCAATGTATAGCGGGGGACGGTTCTTTTGCTTCAGCTAGGATACTCCCTGAACAGGACTGCATTTTTAGGTTTCCACTATCAATATGGTAAAAAACCCAATTTCCCCCTCTAAAATCCAGAAAATTAAAACTATAATAGAATAGAATAGGACAAAATGACTATAGTAAGGGGAAGAGAAATGGGAAAGACATTTTTAAAGATTGCCGCGGTTTATTTTTCAATTGGGGTTTTGCTAGGAATGACCATGGGGATTATTCAAGACTTCAGATTGACGTCCGTACACGCACATGTGAATTTATTGGGCTGGGTATCCTGTGCCCTATTCGGTTTGATTTACTCCGTTTATCCATTTGCTGCCCAAACCAAATTGGCAAAGACACACTTTTGGCTGCATAATATTGGGCTTCCGGTGATGATGATTGGCTTGGCTTGTGAGATATTCGGTATTTCCGCAGGACTGCCTGTCACAATTGTTGGGTCGTTAGCGTTAGTTGTAGGGACATTACTGTTTACGACGAATGTAATTAAAATGATCAACGCGAGCCGGATTCAAAAAGCGAAAGAATTGAATATGTAAGAAAGACGAATGGCCACGGGGACGGACGGTTCTCGTGGCCTTTTTTGAGATTTGTAAAAACCAGCGCTATCGACAAAATTCATACAATTTCCACAATTATCAACTGGAAATGTATTTACAATCACCGATCCTTCTAGTAAAATAGGTAACTAGTATACATAGGAAGGAGATATAGGAACTTGGAGCGGAATGCTAAGGGAAAAAGCCTGAATAGCGCCGATTTTTCGGAGATTGTGAAGAAGGCGTATGATAAGGGTGTAAATGAGACCGAAATGACGCTGGAAAAATTGCTTGAGGACATAAAAGCAGATTTGAAACAATTGGTGGTCTGCTAAATATATATATAAATAGAAGAAACAGAAGGCTGTTAGGTGATTACAACTTGATGGCTTTTTTTGTGTCTAAAAAAATAGAGGGAAAAGCAGTATGATAGATAAGGAAAGATACGGACCAAATAATAAAATTTTCTATATACAGGGTGAGTGTAAATGAAAAAAGTGGGGTTAATCATGAGGAAGATACAATTTACGGAAGCGCACGGACCGCGAATTTATGCGGATCGTTTAAAAAAGCTTTGCCGTGAATTTGGGGTAGACATTGTATTTATCTCTCCGGAACGGCATGTGAGCGGCTATGATCATCTTCCCGGTTTCGAACATGAAAAAGGTGATTTGGTCAACTACGATGTGGTGCTCGACAAACTTGAGGCGGAGAAAATCGAGCATGTCATTTATACCGTTTCAGGATTTACCTTTTTAAAGATGTTTATAAAAAATAGTGTATTATTCCCGCATAGTTTTCCAGACCCGGCGTTGACGGGGTATGAGATGATGAAACCATTTTACCAAATGGTCGATAAGGCCATTGTTCAAACCGAATTTCTAAAAAGGGAACTACATTCAAAATTTGCTGTCGACGATGCCACCGTCATTCCGATTGGGTTTGATGAAACAGTCGCAGAGCATTATTTTGATCCCACACAAATCGTCGACAACCGCGTCCTTTGGATTGGAAGGGATGAAGAGAACAGGCAGCCAGAGTTGGTCTTGGAGTATGCGCGTCAAAATCCGGATAAGGAAGTGTTTATGGTGTTCGGCGGCGAGCGCTACCGGGAAAGTGTGAAGAAATATAAGATTCCAGCCAATGTGAAGCTGCAGTTTGCCCTTTCGCAGGATGAAGTATTTTCGCTGATGAACACGGCCAAGGTCTATTGGAACAGCTCCAAATTCGACACCTTCGCCATGCCGTTAACGGAAGCCCTTGCGATGGGAAAAATCATCGTAAAGCCCATGCATCCATGTTACGATCATATCAATTCTAGACATGCCTTTTCTGGCGATGAAAGCAACTGGTTCGAGCTCGTGAATATGGCTCTTGCTTCACCCCATAAGTTTTCACTAGAAAATCGAATGGTAGCCTTCGAGAGATTTTCTAGCACCGTAATGAAGCAAGGGTATCAAGCCTTTTTTGAAAATTGGCTAACAGACACCGTTGAAAAAGAAAAACCATCGTATAGTTTGGTGTAAAGGAGAGAGGACGTTGCATCAGAAGAAGCGAAAGCCATCCTTTGGACATACGAACTCATTTTTATAAAGTTTACGATCCCCGTGGTCTCCTCCCATGGAAGTTTTGATCCCCATAAAAAACACCACTTATGTAAGATACTATATAAGTGGTGTTTTTTATGGGGATCAGATTAATAATCTCTTTAGTCTTTTTTTAATAGCGAAACTGTTCCATTTCTTCCTTTGTTAATTCGAGTGGTTTCTTTCCAACTTGTTTGCAATAGTTATGCATATCCCGGAATCGGATTTTAGGTGGTCCATCACTTGGTTCAACATACTTTCCATTTGGGAAAGCGGCATCCATGTCATCAATGAAATGTTTATTAGGCATGATTTCATCACGTTCCTTTCTTACAGCCGTTATCCCACTGGGGTTATTACGGAAAATAAAAGGGCTTAATTTGGACATATTGTGACACCTCCTGGTAAGTAGTGTTTAGCAAGGGAATTGGAAAAGCTTGTTTCAAAATAATAATAGGGTCTTCCATCTATGTAATTAGAAATTTCAGCTTGGAGTTTCGTATAGTATTCTTCATTATAATTCTTTTTCGCCATTAATCCAACAAATCCTTCAAATGAAGGGATAGAAAGGCTATAGGTCATAGCAAAAGATAACAAATTTTTTCCTACGGCAGCATATTGCTGGTTAGGGTAGTTAAATTGATTATGAGGAGCTGACTCCATTAAGGCAATGTGGACCATTTGACTATGATCCCATTCTTGAATTGCAATTACTCCTTGTATATCTTTATTATTCCCTAACATAAACAAGCCAAACACTCTGTTCAGTTCGTTTTTAAACTCTTTTTCCCAATGAAACCAACCATTGCTTGTCGTGAGTCCAAATTTTCTTACATCAGATATATCTAACTCACGAAAACAAACATCCACGGATTTACCAGTCTTCATATCAACAATCATGCTTTCCAATTATCTCTCTTTCTATTATTCTTATGTCCATTATACCATATATTTTCCATTGATTTTACAGTGTTACACATTAAAAAGACAAATCCACGTATAGTTTGGAGTAAAGTAGAGAGGTTTTTGCTTTAGAAGAAGCAAAAGCCGTTCTCGAGACATTGGACCCATGTTTATATAGATCGTTCTTTTTTTGGACCACTATCTTTTTTGAGAGTGCTATCATGAGGTAAATAGGGAGTGCTTCCAATAAAGCCCATCAAATCAAATGAAGAATGGGAAGGGTGAATTATCCGATATATTATCTAAATCAAGGGGAGAATTCTGGTGAAAAGAAAGGTAAGAAATGTAAAGGATTTCAGGAGCGCAAATGAAGACGTTGGCAATGCCATTACGGTTCATTTGGAAAAATGCCTCAATTGATATGATGATACAGGATCATTTTGCAGCGTTTGCGGGTGCTCATCAATATCAATATAATGAAGTATGACATGATTATTGGTAAACAAGGATATATATTTCCTAAACTGAAAGCAATGGCTAGAATAAGTATTATGTCTTTATCCTCGGTGAAACCTATCAATATACAGAGAAATGATCGTATAAAAAATCGTGCGGCCAATGGGCCCGATAGATATTATAAATAGAAGGAAGTGGATAAATGGAACATCTAAAAGAAAAATATAGTCTGGACAAGTTTTCATTAGCCAAAGTCAACTGTCTTGACCTAAAGTTTAATGATCAACCTCCCGTTTTATCAGACCAAACATTACGTGAAAGAAAAGAAAAACTCGTAACGGCGATGAAGGAAAAAGGGATGGATCTAATTTTTATCTACGCTGACCGCGAACACGGTGCCAACTTTGAGTACTTCACCGGCTTCATTCCTCGGTTCGAGGAAGCGTTAGTAGCGATTGAAGCGAACGGGGCGTCAACCTTATTCCTTGGGAATGAAAATGGGAAGCTGGCAAACTATTCGCGCTTGGAAGCGGATCTGGTTCATGTCCCGCATTTTTCCTTGCCCAATCAGCCAATGGACAATCACAAAAGCTTCAAAGATATCATTGGGGCTGCCATTCATTTTGACGGAAAAAATATAGGGATTGCCGGCTGGAAGGTATTTACCAGCAGGTTAGAGGAAAATCAACAGTTGTTTGATGTTCCCTATTTCATTGTAGACACTTTACAACAGCTAGCCCAGGAACATTCGGCAAAGGTAGTGAATGGCAGCGCGCTGTTAATGGGTGAAAATGGCGGAATAAGAACGATCAATAATGCCGATGAGATTCACTATTATGAGTTTGGTTCCAGTTTGGCTTCCGATTGTGTACTAGATGCCTTAGATCATCTCGAAATCGGTAAAACCGAAACGGAATTGGCCTCATTCCTCTCCAGATTCGGACAACCGCATAATGTCACCACCATTTGTGCGACCGGGGACCGCTTTACGGATGCTGTCCTTTATCCGAGAAAAAAGGAAGTAGCACTTGGGGATAAGTTTTCGATCACGACCGGATATAAAGGGGGATTAGCGAGCCGGTCAGGGTATGTCGTCAGCAAAACAGAGGAACTGCCGAATGAGGTGCAAGATTATTTAGCAAGAGTCGCGATCCCTTATTATGCAGCTGTTGTGGCCTGGTTAGAAAATATTAGAATCGGGATGACAGGCGGGCAATTATATGATGTAATGGAAACGGTCTTACCGAAGGAAGATTATCACTGGTATTTAAATCCGGGCCATTTTACCGCGGATGAGGAATGGTTATCTTCGACGGTATATCCGGAATCGAGCACGGTTCTAAAGAGCGGCATGTTGTTCCAAATTGACATTATTCCATCTGTGCCTAACTATGGAGGGGCCAGTGCCGAGACGGGGATTGCGTTGGCGGATGAAGCCTTACGAAACGAAATAGCCAACACCTATCCCGAGTTATGGGACAGGTTTGTAAAGAGAAGAATGTATATGGAGGAGGAATTGCATATCCAGCTCCAGCCTGAAGTCCTGCCGCTAGCAGACACGGTAGGATACTTTAGACCCTATCTATTAAATAAGGAAGAGGCACTATTATTTCAACCGAATCCATGAAGGCGCTGCCGGTAGGATAAAGGGATACTTTACTGTAAAGGAAATGATCAGGATGTTTAAAAAGCTTTTTGGCAAAAAGGAAGAGGTAGAAAAAACCATTGAAGTAAAGGCCTATGCAACAGGCAAAATCGTGAAGCTAGAAGATGTTCCAAACCCTGTCTTTGCTCAAAAGATGATGGGAGACGGAATTGCGATCGAACCTGCTGAAGGGAAAATCGTTTCACCGGTTAATGGTGAGGTGATACAGGTGTTTCCTACCAAACATGCGATTGGCATTAAAGCGGTGAATGGAGCGGAAATCTTACTGCACATCGGACTGGAAACAGTCTCTATGAATGGCGAAGGATTCACTGTCCATGTGAAGGAAGGGGACATGGTAAAAGCCGGCGACTTGCTTGTGACGGTTGATTTAGAATTAGTGAAGCAAAAGGCAAAAGATATTATCACCCCGCTTATTATTACGAATCCTGACTCTATTGAAACAGTAGAAAAGCCGATGTCAGCAGGAAAGGTAACAGCTGGGGAAGAAATGATCTTAACGGTAACAGCCAAATAGGAAAAGGGTCAGACAAAACATGACGAGTTTGTCTGACCCTTTTTTTAGATACCGTAGTTGAAAAAGCCCATGCCTCGTATTGTCTTGTGTAAAGAAAGCAGACTGGAGGCAATGGGTTGTTTGGTAAATAGGTATAGATCCTCGAATGAGGAGCATTTTGTATTTACAGGCAGCATGAGACTAACTGGCCATCAGTTTACTGTTGTGAATGGGGATGATGAGAAATAGTTCTTTCCTTCCCACATCGAATGCATTCGTTCGTATAGTAACTGTATTTATGATTTTTTAGAAAAAAACAAAAGATAGCCTTCCATTTCATTTGATCCGTTCACCTCATATTCGCTTAATGAATGCATTCACTTTACCAAACGAAGATTAAAGGAAGGTAACAAACAGATTATATTATGTTTTTAATATAGTAACTTCATATTACAGAACAATAGTATCTCTACAATCACGCAAGAGTGGAGGCCTACATTTCAACCGGCCCCCACCATTCATCAACCATCACTGATAATAGCGAAATCGATTCCGTCCACCCGCTTTTGCGGCATATAAGGCATGATCGGCGTGCTTCATGACCGTTTTTATGTCCGTCCCGTCCTTCGGGAACAGGCTGATGCCAATGGAACAAGTAGCGTTAATGGGTTCGTTGGCACCGAGCAGCCATGGATGCTGCAAAGTTGCCAAGATGGACTCGGCCACCCTCGTGACCGTTTCCATCCCGTCCATACGCGAAACCAGGATGGCGAACTCATCCCCTCCTAGTCTGAAAAGGGATGCATCCGCAGGAAGGACATCCTGAATACGAGCGGTCAATTGTTTCAGCAATTCATCGCCGATATCGTGTCCCATCGTATCATTGACCCACTTAAACCTGTCGCAATCGAGGAAAAACAGGGCAAACCTGCGTTCCTCGGCTCCTGCCTTTTCAACCGTTTCGGCCAAAATCTTATATAAAGCCCTCCGATTCAGAATACCTGTTAAGGGATCCAGATAGGCAAGGTCCTTCAGGGTCTGTTCATAATGCTTCCGTTCCGAAATATCACGAGACACCACAATATAATGGGTTAACTTCCCCGCTTGGTCAAAATAAGGATTGTAATGGGATTCTACGTACAAGGTATGACCATCCTTGTGTTGTTTTCGATATTCCATCTTCACCAATGAACGTTTGTTCATCATGTCAGCGAACTCCTGGATGGAAGTCTCGCGATCGTCAGGATGAATAAAAAGAGGAAACTTGAGTCCAATTAACTCAGTTGGGCTGTACCCTAACACGGTTTGATGGGAAGGCGAGGCATACTGAATAATGCCATCCTTATCAATTAAACGAACCATATCAGAAGTGTTTTCCGCAATCATCTGATAATTTCTTTCGATTTTCTTTCGCTCCGTTTCATCCCGTGTGATCGCAGCAAAGCCGTTAATCTCCCCGTTTGAAGCACGTAAGGGGGAGATCGAGACACTCACATCGATCAGTCTGCCATCCTTCCGAAGAAACTGGGCTTCCCAATGGCGAATCGCTTCCCCTGCAAGTAATTGGGCCCGTTGCTGCTCTTCCACCTCCCGAAGGGACGCTGGGATAATGGGCAGTGGCTTTCTGAGCACCTCTTTATTCTTCCAGCCATACATCTGCTCAAAGGCAGGGTTCACATACTGGACCATGCTATCTAAATCGGTAATATTAATGGCGTCTGTCGTATAGTCCAAAACAGAGGTGAGTTTCTCCTCTAATTCAAGTAAAGTGGTTTTCAGCCTGTGGTTCTTCCTCATAAAAAAGAAGCAGGCGATCACGGCCATCACCACAAGCACGAGAATGATGGTTAAATAAGAAACATGAAATACAAACATAATAAGTGATGTCCCCCTTGGGATTTTTAGGGGCTCGTCAAGTGGCATGTATTCTTCACGAGTTTTTACAATAACAGATAGTTTTCCCCATTCTTTCTTGGATTATTAATTTTACCATAATCCTGTTGAATGAAAAAACAAACGATTATAAAAGACTGGAGAAGTAGAAATCATTCCATCCGTGGTCCATTAAAAATCACGTTCCTACAATATTGGAAGAACCGGATCGCTTTTTAGAAGTCGTAAAGGGTTTTTGGTGGGAATTGTAAACGGGAGTCTGCTGTTAACTACAATTTTTTTCTGGAAGGAATATGATGATTAGCAGTCAAAGATATCAAGGCAAATCTAAACTGGGAATTTATTTACATTCGACAATTAATCTAGTAAAATATATAAATGGTATTTGCCTGCCCTTCTCTTGTCTTATTCACGAAAAGTTGGTAATAAATTTGTAGAAAAAAGGTTTCAGAGGTTTTTATTTAATGGAAGTGGAGATGTATTTATGTTAAAAAGGAAATATGTGATCTTTGTAGTTTTAAGTCTTTTATTAATTTTTCAAAGTCTCCCAGTAGGTAAAGCTAGTGCACAATCCAATTCTACTAGTGTAATGACGTCAAGACTAGCAGGGACTGACAGATATGAGACATCACTTAGTATAGTTCGAACAGGGTGGACGCATGCAGCTAATGTTATTATTGCTACCGGATTAAACTTTCCGGATGCTTTATCTGCCTCTGCTTTATCTAAGTCAAAGGATGCGCCGATCATTCTGACAAGACCCAATTCTCTTAGTCAGGATGTAATGACCGAGTTAACTAAATTGGGAACAACACATGCTTTTATTATTGGAGGGACTGAGGTAATCAGTACTTCCGTAGAAAATCAACTGAAAAAATTAGGGATACGTATAACTAGACTTGCCGGAATAAATAGATATGATACTTCAGTAAAAATCGCTGAGGAAATTGGAGTGAATAATGGAATTGCAGTAGCAACAGGTGAAAATTTTCCTGATGCACTATCTATGGCTTCTATTGCTACAATCAAGTCAATGCCAATATTACTGTCTCAAAAAGCAGGACTAGGCACGAATACGGAGAAATTTATCAAGGGTAAAAAAATACCTGTCTCCTATATACTAGGTGGTAATGATGTTTTAAGTACATCATTAGATCAAAAACTGCCTAATAGTAAAAGATTAGGAGGAAGCACGAGGTATGGAACGAATATTCTAATAAATACTGAGTTTCAAGCCAGTTTGAATTATGATACTGTCTATTTAGCAACAGGCAATAGTTTTCCTGATGCTTTAAGCGGTTCTGCTTTAGCTGCAAAGAGTAATGCACCAATATTATTGACAGATAAAGGGTCTATTTCAACAGACACACTTAATTTTATGAAAAAGAAACATGTTAAACATGTTGTCATTTTAGGAGGAACCGAAGCGGTTAGCCAGACAGTAGAAGCTCAGATTAATGCTTCGCTTTTGGTAAATGCTACCTCGATTAGTTTAAATAAAACTGCTACTACTTTAAAAATAGGAGCTACCGAAGCACTAACAACTACTGTATCACCAGCTAATGCCACAAATCTAGCAGTAAAATGGTCCTCTTCTGACCTGGCTGTTGCAACTGTTGATCCAAACGGTAAAGTAACAGCTAAATCTGAAGGCACCGCAACCATTACCGTCACCACAGTAGATGGGAATTATACAGCAAGCTGTGAGGTAACCGTTCATCCTATTAGTGTTACGGCTATAAGTATAAGTAAAACCTCTGCTACATTAAAAATAGGAGATAAGGAAACACTAACTGCTACCGTATCACCAGCTAATGCCACAAATCCAGCTGTAAAATGGTCCTCATCTGCTCCGGCCGTTGCAACTGTTGATCCCAATGGTGAAGTTACTGCTGTATCTGAAGGCACTGCAACTATTACCGTCACCACAGTAGATGGGAATTATACAGCAAGCTGTGAGGTAACCGTTCAACCTATCAGTGTTACGTCTATAAGTTTAAGTAAAACCTCTGCTACATTAAAAATAGGAGATAAGGAAACACTAACAGCTACTGTATCACCAGCTAATGCCACAAATCCAGCTGTAGAATGGTCCTCATCTGCTTCAGCCGTTGCAACTATTGATGCTAATGGTAAAGTTATAGCTAAATCTGAAGGCACTGCAACCATTACCGTCACCACTGCAGATGGGAATTATACAGCAAGCTGTAGGGTAACTGTTCAACCTATTAATGTTACGTCTTTAAGTTTAAATAAAACTTCTGGTACTTTAATTGTCGGAAGTAATGAAACCCTTATTGCTACTGTATTGCCGGAGAATGCTACAAATAAAGATAGGAACTGGACATCATCTGATCCTTCTGTAGCGACTGTAGATTCCACTGGAACCGTAACTGCAGTTTCTGAGGGTACTGCAATGATCACTGCGACAACAGTAGATGGAGGTTTTACAGCACGATTTTCTTTAAATGTTCTAGCATTAAAAATAGAAAGTATAAATGATATAAATAGTACTGTATATCAGTGGGATGATTATTCACTACCTGCAAAGGCTCAGGTAAGTATGAATAATAAAACACAAGTTGAAAAGGATGTAGTTTGGGATTCATCTTCAGTTGACACATCCGTAATCGGTGTAAGAACTTATCAGGGAACTGTAGAGGGATATGAAGACAAGGTTAGACTTAATTTAACTGTAAAGTCATTTCAATCAAGTCTACTTCTTACTGGTACAAGTAGCGTTATTATAGGGGATTATATAAATAGTTATGGCATTACACTTACAAATTATTTATCAAGAGATATTGATATCAGCAAAATAGAAATTTATGACGATGGGAGACTTTCCGGCATATATACAAAAGAAAATTTAGCTGCAAGTGGTATCTCTACGACTATAAGCCCAATTTCACAATGGAATATTAGATTTAGCTTTAGATATGGAGTTTCAACAAGAAATTCGTATTTTATCGTTTATATTCATAATAATGGACATGATGTCCCTAGTGTCTATCAAATGAAAACGAACTGAGGCAACCATTAGGATATAAATGAGAACCTTAGTGAACCCAAATAAAACCCTCCCTAACAGTAAAATTAGGGAGGGTTTTCAACTGTACACATTCATTACCGTCATCAACAGCGGAAATCCTTTCTAGGATGGAACCTGGGAAAAGAGAAGAAAAATAAAAGCGAATCTTGCGATTCGCTGAGAAGTATTACTTACTGATAAAATACTGTAGGATGTAATCACTCCATACCTTGGATCCATTTTCATTAGGAGCACTTTGGTCGGAATTAAGATAGTCCTTTATGGCTTCTGTATTGGCATCTGGCCATGCGGTCCAGTGATCCAGATAGGCAATTTTATTCTGCTCGGCCCATTTTTTAAGCTCCGCTACCTGGTTAGGGTAGATCTTTGCCTGATAAAGCGGGTAGGATGGCTGAAGAATAAAGGCTGCATTCGGATTTTTGACCTGTACCTCATCGATTATTTTAGTGATATCATTTAAGGTTTTATCGATTAGTACGACACCGTTGTTCTCAAGAATAAATGGCTCAAGGATAATTAAATCTGCTTTATCAGCAGCGATTTCCTTTTGTTTATTTTGAGTCACGAATTGGGTAGTGGTGGAATTGTAGGTCTTAAGGTCAACCTGAATGTTCTTGTCCCCGAATGTCTCTATCAACTTCTCTTTTACTGTCGGGTACATACCAGCTTCTTCGGAGCCAATGGCAGGTGAACCGACAAAGAGCACCTTGAAATGTCTCTTTTCTTTTAGTGCTTGCTTAAAACGGTCAACGGCTTTGGTTGGCCAATTGCTTGTGTAAGCCATGATCTCTTCATTAGGTGTGTCATTTTCAGCCGTTTGCGTTGTTGTCTTCGCTTGATTGTCTAAAGTACTAGACGTTTTCTGTGGTGCGGCTTCTATCCGGTTATTCCAATAGGAATGACCGAAGATAAGAACGGCTGCGCAGGCAAGCCCTAATAAAATCGTAAGAAAATTTTTCATTATACATGATACCCCCAAATATGATTGCAAATCTAATTATAGCAGAGAACCATTTGAAAATTAATTCCAATTTTACTTTTTATCTACAAAAACTTACAAAAGAGTGTAGAATAGAAAAAGTAAAGACGACAAAAATGCCTAAAAAGTTACAAATATGAGGAAGTAATGACAAATAATATGGTATACTAGTTGTTGGTTTAATTTTCAAAGATACAGGGGAGGACCACATGGAGGAAACAATCAGCTTAAAAGAGTTGCTGCAAACCTTGCGCAAACGACTACGTTTAATAGTGAGCATAACATTCATTGCTGTATTAATCAGCGGTATCGTGAGCTACTTTTTCTTAACACCAATTTACCAGGCTTCGACACAACTTCTTGTTAACCAATCAAAAAATGAACAAAGTGCAGTTCAATATAATGAAGTACAGACAAACCTTCAATTAATTAATACCTACAATGTTATTATAAAAAGTCCAGCAATTCTCGAGTTGGTCATTAAGGACTTAAACCTCGATATGACCGTAAGCGAACTAAATGGAAAAATCACAGTGGGCAATGAAACAAATTCGCAGGTAGTAAATTTATCGGTTCAAGACAAAAGTGCGGCAAGGGCTGCAAAGATTGCTAACAAAACAGCCGAAGTATTCCAGAAAGAAATTGTAAAAATTATGAGTGTAAATAACGTCAGTATTCTGGCGAAGGCTGAGGTAGGAGAGCATTTATCACCAATTAAGCCACAGCCACTATTGAATGTTGGAATAGCTTTAGTAGTTGGTTTAATGGTGGGTGTTGGGGCAGCCTTCCTATTAGATTACTTTGATACAACCATCAAAAGTGAAGAAGAAATCGAAAAACTTATTGGTGTACCTGTTCTTGGTACGATTGCCATTATTGATGAAGCACAAATGAAAAAACTGCAAAGTGGTAGAACAAAACAAAATGCTAGTTTAAGAGGTGAGACGATTGGCTCTTAAAAAAGGGAAGCAAATAGTAAATAATAAACGATCACTGATCACAATGATGGATTCTAAATCACCGATTTCTGAGCAATACCGGACGATTAGAACGAATATACAGTATTCAACCGTTGATAAAAACGTAAGAACGTTAATGGTTACTTCTTCGGGACCAGGAGAAGGGAAATCAACAACAGTAGCTAACCTTGCTGTTACGTTTGCTCAACAAGGGAAAAAGGTCCTACTTGTGGATGCTGACATGAGAAAGCCAACCGTTCATTATACGTTTAATCAAACGAATACGTTTGGATTGACAACCGTTTTAACAAAACAAATCTCTTTAGAAGAGGCTATTTCCGAAACGAGTGTAGAAAATTTATTTGTACTAACAAGCGGTCCGATTCCGCCAAACCCGTCTGAGCTACTAAGTTCAAAATCGATGGAGCAAATCTTCCAAACATCGGAGAAACTGTTTGACATCATCCTGTTTGATACGCCGCCATTATTGGCCGTAACGGATGCGCAAATTTTATCGAATCGTTGTGAGGGTACTGTTCTAGTTGTTTATAGTGGGAAGACAGAGAAAGAGCAAATGATTAAGGCAAAAGAGCTTCTTGATTCTGCACAAAGTAAGTTACTTGGTGTGGTAGTGAATCATAAGAAGGTTCAAGATACTAATTACTACTATTACTATGGTACAAAATGACCATATTCGACATTTTTCGCTATGTACGATGTAGTAAAATAGTGCTAAACTAGTAAAGTTATTAAAATGACAGTTAATTGGAAGAGGAGTGTGTCGAATGATTGATATTCATTGTCATATATTGCCCGGGATTGACGACGGAGCAAAGAATGTCGAAGATAGCCTGAACATGGCAAAGGAAGCTGTGAAGGAAGGCATTCATACCATCATCGCCACTCCTCATTTAAATAGTCAATATGATAACCGGAAGCCATCCATTTTAAAAAAAGTGGAAGAGTTAAATCAAAGCCTGCAAGAGGCAAACATCAACATGAGGATTTTACCTGGTCAGGAACCGAGGATTTTTGGTGAAATTCTAGCAGACTTAGAAACTGGAGATATTCAAACATTGAATGACAGTCAGTATGTATTTATTGAATTCCCATCAAGTCATGTTCCAAGGTATACAGAAAAACTCCTATTTGATATCCAAGTCAAAGGGTTGACCCCCATCATTGTTCATCCCGAGCGAAATGCCGAATTGATCGAACGCCCAGAAACCTTATATAAATTGGTTGAAAAGGGTGCGTTAACACAGGTAACGGCATCCAGTCTTTGCGGTTACTTCGGTAAAAAGATTAAAAACTACTCGATGCAATTAATTGAATCCAATCAAACGCATTTCATTGCTTCAGATGCTCATAATGTGAATAATCGAACATTTAAAATGGACGAAGCTTTTAGTTTAATAGATTCTAAGTTTGGTTCAGATTATGTCTATCTTTTTAAAGAAAATGCAGAGCTTCTGATTGAGAAGAAAAATATCATAAAAGAAATGCCAATCGAAATTAAAAAGAGAAAGAAGTTTCTGTTTTTCTAACCAAGGATATGTTGATTACACCAATAATAAATATCTAATGAAAGGACAGGTGTGATACACATGAGTTTCCGTTAGATATTTATTTTTTTGCCTAGATGTTTTGAGAAACGAAATAGATATAAAAGGGGGAATGGCCGGATGACATATGGAAAGAGGTTGACTGCACTCGCTATACTGGATTCATTCATTGTATTATCCGCAGTGTACATAAGCTATTTTACACTGAATCCGGATTGGGACATTTTTGAGATTCCCATGCTGCCAGTGACGGCACTTACACTGTTTACTTGCCATCACGTATTTGCATTCATATATAAACTTTATAATAAGGCATGGGAATATGCGAGTGTCGGCGAGCTGGTTGCGATTGTCAAGGCTGTGACGCTAACGATTATCGTTACGGGAATTATGCAGAAGCTGGTTTTTGGTAATATCTATGTTCGGGCATTGATGATTGCATGGATGCTACATGTGTTGTTCATAGGTGGATCGAGGTTTTCGTGGCGGATGTTCAGAGACAACATTATGACAAAACAGAAGGAAATCAAGCGGACCTTGATTATTGGCGCAGGTGCAGGTGGCACCATGGTTGCCCGGCAGTTACTTAATAACCATGAGATTGACTTGAAGCCTGTTGCCTTTATTGACGATGATCCGAAGAAATATCGATTAGAGATTCTGGGGATTACAGTTGCCGGGGATTCCAGACATATTAAGGAAACCGTGGAGAAATACAAAATAGAAAATATCGTGATTGCGATTCCTTCATTGGGTCAGAAAGAATTGAAACGAATCTTTGAAGAATGTGCGAAAACTAAGGCGAAAACGCAAATTATCCCTAAACTTGAGGATTTAATGACGGGGAAAGTAACGGTGAATCAATTCCGTGATGTCCAGGTGGAGGATTTATTAGGAAGAGAACCGGTGGAATTGGATATTGCCGGGATTTCAGAAAAGGTATCTGGAAAAACCGTAATGGTTACTGGTGCAGGCGGGTCGATTGGCTCGGAAATCTGCCGACAGATTTGTAAGTTTAATCCTAGTAAAATTGTTCTACTAGGACATGGGGAGAACAGTATTTATTTGATTGATATGGAGCTGCGTAGAATGTATCAAGATCAAATTGAGATTGTGCCTGTTATCGGTGATATTCAAGATCGGACGCGAATCTTTGATGTGATGGAGGAGCATCGACCGTTTGTAGTGTACCATGCCGCTGCGCATAAGCATGTGCCTCTTATGGAATATAATCCCAGGGAAGCTGTGAAGAATAATATCTTTGGTACTAAGAATGTTGCGGAGGCGGCGGACACCTTCGGTGTGAATACGTTTGTGATGATTTCTTCAGATAAGGCGGTTAATCCTCCGAATGTGATGGGTGCGACAAAGCGGTTTGCGGAGATGATTATTCAGAGTTTGGCTCCGAATAGTAATACGAAATTTGTGGCGGTTCGATTTGGGAATGTATTGGGCAGTCGTGGTAGTGTTATTCCGTTGTTTAAAAAGCAAATTGCTGCTGGTGGACCGGTTACGGTTACTCATGAGGAGATGACACGGTATTTTATGACTATTCCGGAAGCTTCGCGGCTTGTGATTCAGGCTGGGTCTTTAGCACGTGGCGGAGAGGTTTTTGTCTTGGATATGGGGGAGCCAGTTAAGATTGTGGATTTAGCGAAAAACCTGATAAAGTTGTCGGGATATACTATAGAAGAAATCGGGATTCAGTTTTCAGGACTTCGGCCCGGGGAGAAAATGTATGAGGAATTGTTGAACGAAAATGAAGTTCATCCGGAGCAGGTTTACCCGAAGATTCATATTGGGAAGGCGAAGGTTATTCAGGCTAGTGTTATGAGCGAGTTAATTGAGAGCTTGTTGACTATGTCTGAAAGAGAGATGCATAATACTTTGATAGATGTTGCTAATAATAGGTTTGAAAGTTCTTCAAATTTGTCTGTTGCTAAGTAGCAAGTTGAATTAAAAGAACAAAAAAATATATGTTTGGTTAGTTACTTGTCATTATGGCGAAGAAGGTTAAATACTAATTAACCTTTTTGATTGAGGTGGATGTTAAAGTGATTTATAGAAGGTATTTAAAAAGATTATTAGACTTTGTTCTTTCCTTTATTGGGATTGTGGTACTTTCACCCGTTTTTTTAATATTAATAATCTGTATTAAGCTTGATTCAAATGGACGGGTATTTTTTAAGCAGCGTAGGATTGGAAAAGGTAAATCAGAGTTTTATATTTTAAAGTTTAGAACAATGAAGATTGATACACCAAAAGATACACCCACTCACCTGTTAAAAGACCCAAAAAGCCATATTACTAGGGTAGGGAAACTTTTGCGCAAAACTAGTTTAGATGAACTTCCGCAAATAATTAATATTCTTAAAGGTGAAATGAGTGTGATTGGCCCAAGGCCTTGTCTTTGGAATCAGTATGATTTGATTGCTGAGAGAGATAAATATGGGGCGAATGATATTTATCCGGGGCTTACTGGGTGGGCACAAATAAATGGTAGGGATGAATTGCCGATTGAAACTAAAGCAAAACTTGATGGGGAATATGTTAATAGAGCGAGTTTTTTCTTTGATATAAAGGTGTTCTTTTTGACTGTTGTTAGTGTGCTTAAAAGTGATGGGGTAAAAGAGGGTAGTAGTAACTAAAGTAATTGTTTTCGGAGGAATAAATATGTTATATGTTACTGGAATTACTGGACATACCGGTAAATGGTTCTTAGATAGATTAATAAAAGAAAAGTATAAAGGTAAAATTAGATGTCTGGTTAGGGATAATAGCGATACAACTTTACTAGATAAATCCGGGCTAAAAGTAGAAAAGGTATTTGGTAGTCTAGAAGACAAAGCATTTCTAGAAAAAACTATGGAGGGTGTGGAAACGGTGGTCCATATCTCAACTATATTATTTTCAGATAATGTAATGGATGCCGCTATTAGAAATAAGGTGAAGTGGGCAATACTTGTTCACACTACAGGAAGATACTCAAAATATAAAAGTGCATCAGAAGTGTATATTGAAATTGAAGAAAGAATTCTTAAAATGAGAGATCAAATTGGTATTACAATATTAAGGCCCACAATGATATACGGCTCCACAGGAGATAGAAATATGTATAAACTTGTCGATTATTTAAACAGGCATAAGTTTTTCCCTATGTTTGGAAAAGGGGACAATTTGATGCAGCCTGTTCATGCCAAAGATCTAGGTTATGCATACTATGATATTCTTGAAAAAAGGGATATAACCTTCAATAAGGAATACAATTTATCTGGAAGAAATCCTATTAAATATCTGGACTTAATAAAATGTGTCTCCGCAACACTAGACAAAAAAAATACAATAGTAAAAATACCGTTATGGTTTTCAATATTTTCAGCGAAAATTTACAATTTAATTAATAAAAATGCTTTAATTTCTGTAGAACAGGTACTTAGAATGCAGGAAGATAAGGTATTTACTTACGATGAAGCGGCAAAGGACATTGGTTACTCTCCATTATCTTTTTCAGAAGGGATTAAAGGAGAAGTAAAGAGATATTTGGAAAGTAAACAAAGAGGAAAAAAGTAATGAAGATACTTGTAGTGTGTCAATATTTCTTTCCTGAGCAATTTAGAGTTAGTGATATTTGTTTTGAACTTGCAAAAGAGGGGCATGAGGTAACAGTCCTTACAGGACTTCCGAATTATCCAAGTGGGATTGTAGATAAGAAGTATAGAGCATTAAGAAATAGAAAAGAAGTAATAAACGGAGTTAAGGTTTATCGATCGTGGCTATTAGGAAGAGGAAAGGGAACTAAAAGATTAGCGTTGAATTACTTTAGTTTTGCAGTGTCTTCATCCATAAAAGCAATGTTTATTAAGAAAGACTTTGATTTAATTTTAGTTTATCAGCTTTCTCCAGTTACCATGGCATTGCCTGGTATCCTATTAAAAAAGATAACAAAAAAACCTTTAATATTGTATTGTCATGATCTATGGCCTGAAAGCCTTGTATCCGGGGGAATATCTCCGAATGGTAAAATTTATAGCGTTCTTTTGAAGCTCTCCAAATGGATATATAAAAGTGCAGATGAGATATTTACTAGTTCAAAGCTTTTTGAAGAATATTTTAATAATACATTAGATATTAATAGGAATATTACTTATCTACCTGTGTATGCTGAAGCAATATTTGAAGATATACCAAAAAAGAAGAATGATGGATTTATAAATTTAGTTTTCGCAGGGAATATTGGGGAAATGCAGAGCGTAGAAACAATTATTTATGCTGCAAATGAGATTAAAGATGAACAATCAATAAGGTTTCATATAGTGGGGGATGGATCTTCACGTAAGAGGTGTGAGGAATTAGCAAAGCAGTTTAATTTAAGTAATGTAATATTCTATGGGCAGCATCCGATTATTGAAATGCCAATATTCTACGAAATGGCTGATGCATTTTTAATTACATTGAAAGCAAATAAATTTATATCTTATACATTACCAAATAAGGTTCAATCTTATATGGCGTCAGGTAAGCCGATTTTAGGAGCTATTGACGGGGAAACTGAAATTGTTATTAATGATGCGAATTGTGGTTTATGTGCATCAGCAGAAAACTATAAACAATTTGCAAGTAATATTAAGAGGTTTGCTGCTGAAAAAGATACCCTTACAGAATACGGTAAAAATGCAAAATGTTATTATGATCATAACTTTTCTAAAAAGATATATATGGATAAAATAAATATATTGCTAACAAAAATCAAAATAAATGGAGATGTTAAAATTGTTTAAAGGGAAAACTTTATTAATTACTGGTGGAACAGGTTCATTTGGTAATGCTGTATTAGATAGGTTTTTAGATACTGATATCGGTGAGATTCGAATCTTTTCCAGAGATGAAAAAAAACAGGATGATATGAGAAAGCTTTATAAAAATGATAAAATTAAGTTTTTTATTGGGGATGTCCGGGATATCTCTAGTGTGAAAAATGCAATGTATAATGTTGATTATGTATTCCATGCAGCTGCATTAAAACAAGTTCCATCATGTGAATTTTTCCCTCTGGAAGCTGTTAAAACAAATGTGTTAGGTACAGAAAATGTCCTTACAGCAGCAATAGAAGCAGGTGTAAAGAAAGTTATATGCCTTTCTACTGATAAAGCAGCATATCCAATTAATGCGATGGGTATTTCGAAAGCGATGATGGAAAAAGTTTTTGTGGCCAAATCAAGAACAGTACCACAAGAGAGAACGATGATTTGTGGAACCAGATACGGGAATGTAATGGCCTCGAGAGGTTCTGTTATTCCATTATTTGTAGAGCAGATTAAGAGTGGCAATCCATTAACAATTACTGATCCTCAGATGACTCGTTTCTTGATGAGTTTAGAGGAAGCTGTTGAGTTGGTTGTGTTTGCTTTTCAAAATGCTAATTCTGGGGATATTATGGTTCAAAAATCACCTGCATCGACAATTGGAGATTTAGCTCAAGCTTTAAAAGAATTATTTAATGCGGAAAATGAGATAAAAATAATTGGAACAAGACATGGAGAAAAATTATATGAAACCCTCTTAACTAAAGAAGAGTATATTCCGGCTGAGGATATGGGTGGATTCTATAGAGTTCCCGTAGATAAAAGAGAGCTAAATTACGACAAGTATTTTGTTGAGGGAAATGAATTACTCGCTTATTCAGATGAATATAACTCTCATAATACAGAGCGGTTAAATATAGAGCAAATTAAAGAAAAACTTTTAAGTCTTGATTATATCCAACATGAACTAAAAGAGTTTGAAAGGAAGTTAGTAACTCAATGAAATTCTTAGTTTTAGGTGCAACAGGGATGGCTGGTCATACAATTGCTATCTATCTCAAAGAACAAGGACATCATGTTACAACCTTTTCCCGAAAACCATTTAACTATTGTGAAAATGTTATTGGTGATATAAAAAATTCACCTTTATTAGAAGATCTGGTTAAAACTGGGGAATTCGATGCAGTTATTAATTGTATAGGTATTTTAAATAGCGATGCAGAAGAAAATAAACATAATGCTGTCTTTATGAATAGTTATCTCCCGCATTATTTAAGTTATATTACAAAAGATAGTCATACTAAGGTTATTCACATGAGTACTGATTGTGTATTTTCCGGAAAAACCGGAAATTATAAGGAGAGCTCTTTGAAAGATGGAGAAACATTTTATGATCGATCAAAGGCGTTAGGTGAACTTGAAAATAATAAAGATTTAACATTTAGAAATTCTATCATTGGTCCAGATATGAATGAAGAGGGAATTGGCTTATTTAACTGGTTTATGAAGCAAAGTGGAGAAATTAATGGATACAGTAAGGCTATTTGGACTGGTGTAACTACTCTTACTTTAGCTAAGGCGATGGAAAAGGCCGTAGAAGTAAATTTAACTGGATTATATAATCTTGTGAATAATGAGAGTATAAATAAATATGAAATGTTAATTTTATTTAATAAGTACTTTAAAAATAATCAGTTGACCATTAATAATTATAAGGATTTTAGTTTAAATAAATCTCTATTAAATACACGGAGGGATTTTAATTTTATAATCCCTTCATATGAGGATATGATACAAGAAATGAAAGAGTGGGTATACGATCATCCAGAATTATATCCATATTATTTATAAAACGAGAGGGAAAAATTATGAATAAATTAAAAGTAATGACAATAGTAGGAACCAGACCTGAGATTATCAGGTTGAGTGAAACTATTAAGAAAATGGATAAATACTTTAATCATGTATTAGTTCATACTGGGCAGAATTGGGATTATACATTAAATCAAGTTTTCTTTGATGACTTAGGAATTCGAGAGCCTAATTATTACCTAAATAGTGTAGGAGATAATTTGGGTGAAACTATGGGTAATATTATCGCGAAATCTTTTGATATTTTACAAATGGAAAAACCCGATGCGCTATTGATTCTTGGAGATACTAATTCTTCGTTATCTGCAATACCAGCAAAAAGATTAAAAATACCTATTTTTCATATGGAAGCAGGTAACAGGTGTTTTGATCAGAATCTTCCGGAAGAGATTAACAGAAAAATAGTGGATCATATATCTGATGTTAATCTTCCATATACAGAACATGCAAGAAGATATTTAATTTCAGAAGGCTATAGGAAGGAACATATTTATGTTACTGGATCCCCAATGGCTGAAGTACTAAGAAAGTATGAGGATAAAATTAATAATAGTAATGTTTTGGATAGCCTTGGTTTAATTAAAGGTAAATATATTTTAGTTTCTGCTCATAGAGAAGAAAATATAGATAATGAAAAAAACTTTTTATCTTTAATGAATGCCATTAATGAAATAGCTGATCATTATCAAATGCCAGTAATTTATTCCACTCATCCAAGAAGTCAAAATATCATAAAGAAAAGAGAATTTAAGTTTCATCCACTAGTAAAAAGTTTAAAACCCTTTGGTTTTTTTGACTACAATAAACTACAGGTAAATTCCTATTGTGTTTTATCTGATAGTGGTACGGTCCCTGAAGAAGCAGCAATACTAGGATTTCCTGCAGTTTCAATTAGAACTTCAACTGAACGTCCAGAGGCCTTGGATAAGGGAACTATTATCCTTGGGGGAATAAAGAAACAAGACGTTTTACAGTCTGTTGAGCTATGTAGAGATATGTGGGATAGTAATGAACTGGTACTTCCTGTAACTGATTACATTGATACTAATGTTTCAGTGAAAGTTATTAAGATAATACAAAGCTATACTAAAATTGTTAATAAGGTTATATGGGGAAAGGAATAACTTCCTATGAATGTAATGGTTTTTAATGTTCCAGCAGAAACTGTTGGAGCATTAACTATTCTTAATGAATTTTACGATGAAGTCTTAAAGTATAAGGGTTATGATATTAAATGGACTTTTGTTCTAAGCAAGCCTACTCTTATGGAAACGGAAAATGTAAAAGTTATAAGGTTTCCATGGATAAAGAAGAGTTGGGCTCATAGACTATTTTTTGATCATATAATAGCGCCAAAATTAATCAAAAAACACAAAATCGATAAAATTATATCATTTCAAAATGTTGTTATACCTCATGTGAAGAAGCAGCAAATTTTATATGTCCATAATTCATTACCATTTATAGATCATAAATTTACCTTTAAAAAAAATACACATTTATGGATCTACCAAAATGTAATATCTAAAAATATCATTAAATCTATTAAGATAGCAGATAAGGTAATTGTTCAAACAAAATGGATGAAAAAAGCATGTTTAGAAAAATCGGGTGTTAAGCAAGAGAAAATAAGCGTAGTTCCCCCTAAAATTAATTTTGAGATAAAACAATTTTTCGATCCAAATATTAGCTCAATGTCTACCTTTTTTTATCCGGCAAGTGGGTTTGAATATAAAAATCATAAAGTGGTAATTGAAGCATGCAAAATTTTAAAAAATAAAACTGATAATAAGTATAAATTTATATTCACATTAAATGGTAAAGAGAATGAGGAAATTAAAAAGCTTCATGAAGAAGTCATAAATCAGCAGCTTCCTATAGAATTTATCGGTAGTATTTCTAGAGAAAAGGTATTTAAATTATATGCAAACTCAGTTTTATTATTTCCCTCTTATATTGAAACATTTGGATTGCCGCTTCTCGAAGCTAGGCTGCACAAAGGAATGATTATTGCTTCTGATTGTACTTTTTCTAACGAAATATTAAATGGATATGAGAATGCATTTTTCTTCCCTCACGATGTACCTGATAAATTATCTGGAATTCTCTTAAAGGTAATTAATGGCGATATTAGCTATAAAAATCCCAATAATATTCCAAATGATGAGAATTTAGAGTCGCTACTTTATCATATTGTAGCTAGGAGGTAATTATGAAGATATTATTCTTCGGAACTGCATGTAATTTAGAAACTTTTAATACAATTAATAAAAAATCCAATCATAAGGCATCAGCTGCACCACAATACTTTCAGAATTTACTATTGAAGGGGCTGTCCGAAGCAAATAAGGATATTACGATTAGGACGGTTTTACCGATTGCTCACTTTCCAATTAGTAGGAAGAAATTGATATCAGCTAAAAAGGAAGAAGTCATAGATGGAGTAACAACCAAATATTTGCCTGCAGTAAATTTCCTTGTATTAAAGCAGCTATGTTATATAGTAGCCTCTATTCTAGAATTGGCCCTCTGGAGTTGGGAAAATCGAAAAGAGAAAAATCGTGTTGTGCTAATATATGGGATGTATCTACCCGTATCACTACCCTTAGTTCTATTTTCAAAATTATGTGGCTCTTTGATAGTTACCTATGTAAATGATTTGCCAAATCTAATGTTTAAATATACAAAACAACAGGGTTTAAAGAGTTTATTAGTTCCAATCTATAATATGTTAAGCGAATTTTTGTATGAAAAATTTGATGGCTATTTAATGGTATCAAAGCAGTTGGGTGAAATAGTTAATCGAAAGAATAAACCTAGTGCTGTTGTAGAAGCATTTGCTGAAGTAAGTAATAGTCGTAGTGAGGATTTGCTACAAAAAAAAGAAAATGCAATCATGTATGCCGGAACATTACACAAGCAATTTGGCATTGATAAATTGCTTTATGCCTTTAGAGAAATAGATGACCCAAGTTTGAAGTTGTGGATATTTGGTTCAGGAGATATGGAAGATGAGATTGAAAAAGAATCTAAGAAAGATTCGAGAATTATTTATTTTGGAATGAAGCCATTGAGTGATGTCTTTAAGTATGAAATGAGAGCTAAATTATTGATAAACCCAAGATATTCTAAAGATGAATATACAAAGTACTCATTTCCATCTAAAACTATGGAATATATGCTTTCTGGAACACCAGTCTTAATGACACATTTAAAGGGAATAGACGATGATTATTACGAACATGTATATACAACACCGAATGAGTCTATCGCAGGATGGAAAGATTCCATTGAAAAAGTTATGTTGAAAAGTGAGTTCGAATTGAATGAAAAAGGAAGAAGTGCAAGACAATTTATTATTAAAAATAAAAATTTACAAGCTCAAACAAAAAAGGTAATTAAACTATTATACCAGGTACTAGAAAATAGGGCTTTATGATGTTTTTGTTATAAGGGGAAAATGGAAGATAATTCGAAATGAGGGATTGATTTTGAAGGACATCATATTCATCAATGATAATTTCTTAGTTGGAGGAACAAATACTTCTGCTATAACACAGTTAAATCTTCTTATTGAAATGGGGTATAGTGTAACTCTGTGGGTCGTCACCGGTGTGTATGATGAAGAAATGATAGATCAAATACCTAGTGGTGTGAGTGTGGTATGTGGGAGTGAATTTGATAGGCTATATAAAACGCAAGCTCAGATTTCACGAATTAAAAGGGTTTTAAAGCACCCGTATAAGATGGCTAGGCGTATGTTAATTAAAAGAGACTTAGGCACAAACTCTAAGCTTCATAACAGAAGAGAAGCTAAATATGGCACTTTAGCAGATAATTATTCATTAGCATTCTATTTTGATTTACCGCTTATGACAAATTATCTTAACTGGATTGATAGACAGATAAATTGTAAGAAGAAAGTACTTTGGATTCATACAGTTTATGCAAATAAAACCATACTGGCAACCTTTAATTTGAAAGAAGAGTTATCCATTAGTACACTTGATAAATTTGATAAGATTTTTGCTGTTTCAAAGGAGTGCAAGTTAGGATTCGTTAGTTTTTTTGAGAAATTTGATATTAATGTGGATATTATTAGATTACCGCTGGATGTTAAGAAGATAAAGAAAATGGCTTTAGAACAAACGATAGATATGGAAAGTCAGGACCTACGTTTAATTACAGTTGGTAGAATAACTTATGAAAAGGGAATTGATCGTATCATCACTATATGCAAAAATCTATTGAGTGAAAAGATCAAATTCGTTTGGTATGTTATCGGTGATGGAGATATGGAAACTGAAATTAGTTCAATGATAAAAGAGAATAATTTAGAAGAATCTTTACTTTTATTAGGGAGAAAACCTAATCCTTATCCTTATTTATTGAATGCGGATATAGTAGTCGTTCCCTCAAGAACTGAGTCTTGGGGACTAGTAACAAATGAAGCACTTATACTAGGAAGACCTATTGTTGCAACAGATGTAGGGGGAACGAAAGAGATGTTGACTAATTATTTTAAAGGCGAAGTGGTTGAGAATCACCAAGATAGAATTACTGAAGGTATAAAAAGTATTATAACCAGGAGTAAAAATAATTATAATCTTGGTGGAATTGCGGAAAATAGGTTTGATGAAACATTTGCAAAAAAATGTATGAATGAGATCTTACAGCTAGTAGAAAATGAATAGATAACAATGAAATGTTAGTAGAACAATAACAAATAGTAAATATAAGAAGAAAGAGAGAAGTTAATTGGAAACTTATACTACTCTTGAAGCGAAAATAAAAAAGCAAAAACTAAGTATTTTTAAATTATTCCATTTAAGTCTTGCATTAATTGTTATAGCATGGCTTAATAATGGCACATTTACATTTATTATGCCATATGTAGTAAACTATTTAAGATGGGGCTTGTTTTTTGTATGGTTTGGTTTGGCCATTCTTAATAGAAGAACCTTTCTGAAAACTATTATTCTTCAATTATGGCCTTTATTACTTTTTAATTTATATTTGATAATTATCTCCGGTTTTGTAGAGAATGAACTGGGTGTATATATAAAAAGTATTTCATATTTGATGATTGTATACTCTATTTTTTTGTTCTATGTTGATGAAAAGAATAAATGGTTACAGAAATGTTTAATTGTTTTTTTATTCTTAGATACTATAATAGTTGCAATTAATACTCACAACGCAATTAAGGCAAACCCGTTAATTGCAAGGTTGCTAGCTACAGGTGGAGAAACAAGAGATATATTAATAGGAACAGATACTTTCTATGGTATCGGAACCTACGGCTATTTCTATTCTCTAGGGTCATTGATTTTATTGTTCTGTTTTGCATTCTTTACTTTTCGAAAAAATAGATATTTACAAATTTTAATTATAATAGCTTTCATGGCATTATTAATCGAAGCATCTTTTACAATTGCTATTCTTCTCACATCACTTTTTCTTTTCATAATTATTATTCTAAAGGCAACAAACAAATACGTACTTATTTCAATATTAATTTTAGGACTAACCATTCTATTGACATTACAAGGAGCTATTGCTTCATTATTTGAGGCACTTGCCAATATTAATGGTATTTCTAATGTAGTATCTGTTAGATTTATTGAATTGTCACAATTTTTTTCTGGGAATAATATTTCAGGGTCAGACATGAATATTAGGAATCAATTGTATTATCAGTCACTTGAGGCATTTATAAATAATATTATGACCGGTACTGTCTTTACTTCTAACAGTATGTTTAGGGCAGGTGGTCACTCAGCATGGTTGGATTTATTAGCAAATTTCGGGTTATTTTCAATTCCTTTTTTTATATTTTTAATAAAAGCTTACAATTATTGTAATAGTAAAGTACCTTTAAAATATAAACCTTTAGTCAGGATATATTGGTTGTATTATGTATTATTAGGTTTCATAAATACCCTATTTGCTTCTAATATTTTTATAACTTGGTTTTTCCTTTTACCTTTAAGTATTGTTGCATTTTTTGATTTAAAGAGCACCAAAGGTTTATCAAATAGTAAGGAATAGCAACAAATTTAGAAAAAGATGACCAATCACTCCCAATTTATATACATTAGTTTTAAAAATTATCAGATGTATATAAAATTGATATTTTTGTAATATATATTCCGATAATGAGGAGCTAAATATGGGAAAAGTAATAATAATTAGTTTTTTTAAAAGTAACAATATTGGTGATTTAGCACTAAGTAATGCAATAGAGACGATAATATCTAAACAAGGTTTTAATGTTAAAAAGTATGATTTTGCCAACATAGAACCAATAGAGACCAATAATAATAGAGTTTTTGAAAATAAATATTCTACAAACAAAGATAATTCGAATAGACTAATAAAGTTGGGGAAGAAAATAATAAGAGAGGTATTAAATTTCTTATTCGGCGAATATACAGTTGGTTCTTTTAGTAGTTATATTAGGAAAAGAACCAACTGGAAAAATTATATTAAGGATTTAGACGATGTTGATTCAATAATAATTGGTGGCGGAAATATGATAATGGATACTCATTATGACTGGCCATCTATTTTTTATCGGTATTGTAAGCTCGCGAATAAATATAATAAAAAGATACACGTAGCGTTTGTTGGGGCGGAACCACCAAAATATAAAAAAAGTAGAATTTTATATAAAAAAGCATTTCATTATTCAACATCCATTAATGTTAGAGACCCTATATCGAAAGCAATAGTTGAAGATTTAACAAACAAAAAAGTAGAAGAGACTATAGATCCAGTTTTTTATTTAAAACCAAGTTTAAAAAAGGGAAAAAAATACGAAAGTAAATCAATTGGTATTAATATTCTCTCAAGAGTTTGCTTTAAGAATGATGAAGAGTATATTAGCTATACTGATTCTATTATTAAGCTAATTAAAAAATTAACTTTAATTGATTCGTATTCACTGATACTCTTCTCAACAGACACTATTGATTGGCCGGCAATACAAGAATTAGAGAATCATTTATTACAAAACAAAATAATTAATATCAGCATATCGCTACCAACTTCCCTAAATGATATATACGAATTATATGATGAATTTGATTATATTATTGGTGGTAGAATGCATGCAATGATAATTGCGCAAAAATGTCTACTACCATTTATGGGTGTAATTTGGCAATCGAAAGTAAAGGGATTTGCTATGGTTGTAGATTCCTGTGATCGATTATTTAACCTTACTGATTTAACTGATACCGAACAAATTATAAAGTGTGTTTTAATTGATTTAAATAATATTAGTAAAGTAAAAGAAAAAATGTACAAGAAAAACCTCGAGCTTGAGAGGATTATTGAAGAACAGAGATTCTAATAAAATATTTTATAGATTTTTAAGAATGGAAAATGGACTGGTAGGAAAAATATGAACTATTCGAAGGAAGGAAAGGATTTTGAAACTTAACCAAGTTAAGGTTGGAGCAATTCTCTCCTATGCATCTATATTAATTACTATTTTTATATCACTTCTGTATACTCCTTTTATGCTAAGATTTTTAGGACAATCAGAATATGGTTTATACTCACTTATTGGTTCAATTGTTGGTTATTTAAGTATATTAGATATGGGTTTAGGGAGTGCGATTGTTCGTTATACTGCACGTAATAGAGCATTGGGAGATAAAAGTGCCGAATCAAAACTAAATGGGATGTTTTTGGTGCTTTATAGTTTAATTGGATTATTGACTGTAGTGATTGGAGCTTTAATATACTTTAATTTAGAAAGAATATTTGGTGGTAGTTTAAAGCAGGCTGAATTGCATAAAGCTAAAATAATGATGCTCCTTCTAATTTTTAATTTTGCAATATCATTTCCGTTAGGTGTTTTTGGTTCAATAATACAGGCTTATGAAAAGTTTATTTTTGCAAGGGTAATAACAATTATCCGTTCATTAATAAACCCATGTATTATGATACCACTACTATTCTTTGGATATGGTTCAGTGTCTATAGTTGTTGTTAATACGATATTAAATATTGTTTGTTTAATAATTAATGTAATTTATTGTTTTAAAGTATTAAATATTAAAGTTCAATTTGAAAAAATTGATTTAGGTTTACTAAAGGAAATTGCAGGATACTCCTTTTTTATTTTTCTCAATGTTATAGTGGATAAAATATATTGGAGTTCAGATCAGTTTATTTTGGGAGTCATATCAGGAACTACAGTTGTTGCGGTTTATGCTGTGGCTATGCAATTTATTTTTATGTATTTAAATCTATCAACCTCTGTTAGTGGTCTTCTTCTACCTAGATTATCAATGATGGCTGCTAGCAACGCAACGATGGGAGAATTTACACAAATGATGATTAGATTTGGAAGAATTCAATATATAATAATGGCATTTATTATAAGTGGATTTTTCCTGTTTGGTCAGGCTTTTATAAAATTGTGGGCGGGCTCAGAATATAGAGAGGCTTTTTATATAGTAATGGTAATAATGGTGCCACTGACAATTCCTTTAATTCAAACTGTAGGATTAACAATTTTACAGGCTAAGAATCTTCATGGATTTAGATCAGTTGTATATTTACTTATTGCAGTATTAAATATATTAATAAGTATCCCTTTAGCAAAAATCTGGGGTGGGTTAGGGAGTGCGATGGCAACGGCCACTTCCTTATTTTTAGGTAATGTTATTATTATGAATATATATTATTCTCGTAAAATAGGTCTGGATATTCTACTCTTTTGGAAAAATATAATTCGTTTGTCAGCACCAGTTATTATATCATTGCTCTGCGGCATTGGAATTAATCATATTATTGTTGGTAATAGTATTTTTTTCCTTGGTATTAAAATAATATTATTCTCTATTTCTTATATTCTCTTTATGTCTCTCCTAGGTATAAATAATTATGAAAAAAATCTTTTTTATTCTCCAGTAAAGAGAATATTCAAAGGGAAGAAGGTCCTTCGTAAAGATGCTTAAGGAGTTTGAGTGAGATACTGATAATTCATTAAATCAACATTTAACTTGCCAAACACGTTTCTAAAAAATATCTAATTGGTTTCAAGGCTGATCTACTTATTTTACAAAAAACTGTTATTAAAATCATTGTAATAGAGCCAAAATATACATAATATGAAGGTGTATTTTGGTTTTTTTACTTCAAAAAGTACAATTTTATACTCCATTATTAATTCCGGTGCCTGTCACGCCTCGATATTTGTCGAAGATTGATAGGTTTTTATAGTTGTAGGAAATGCTAGAATAGAGTTGCAACTAAATATTGTGAGGGTGGCCGGTTGTTGATCTTCTTTCCTTTTTGGGAAAGGAGGTGATAATCATGGAACCATTTCTTGAAATTCTACGAGAAGTTCTGAAAGGAGTTATGCGTGAATTGAGCGCTTATTTCATTCGGAAAGCTGTTCTAGAAAACAAGAAAACCACCCCGCGCCGTAGGAAGCAAATGATCTGAACCCAAAAAGTTAGACACAAAAATTTAGGCAGCTATTTGGGCATGAATTCGGTATTGCACCGGACTCATGCCTTTTAATTTTGCTTTAATTCTTTTGTGATTATAGTAATATATATAATTCTCTAATTCTAGTTTAAAATGCTCCATACTCTCAAATTCTTTTAAGTAGAGTAATTCAGACTTTAATAAGCCAAAGAAATTCTCCATGACTGCGTTATCCAAACAATTCCCCTTACGTGACATACTTTGAGTAATTCCGTGTGCTTTTAAAGCATGATGGTACTGTTTCATTTGATAATGCCAGCCTTGATCAGAATGGAGGATGGGGGCGTCTCCCTCATTTAGATGTTTAAGAGCTTCATCCAGCATTTTTGAAACAAGGGGAAAAACAGGACGTTTTTCTATGTTATAAGCGATGATTTCTCCGTTGTATAAATCTAAAACGGGGGACAAATATAACTTCTCCCCGTATAGGTGAAATTCTGTTACATCTGTTACCCACTTCTCGTTTGGTTTTGATGCTTTAAAATCGCGCTTCAAGATATTAGGGGCAATTTTCCCTACCTCTCCTCGGTAAGAACGATATTTTTTCATGCGTACAAGGCATTTTAATCCCATTTCATTCATTAAGCGTCGGACTGTTTTATGATTTATTTTTAATCCCCGATTATGCAATTCCAATGTGATTCGACGATATCCATATCGCCCTCCCCCTCTGTTAGGATAGATGTCGTATAGAACTTTAGTGTTATACTTTAGTTAACACGGAGGGTGATCGACATGACAGAGAAATTAGGAAGACGTTATAGCAGGGAAATAAAAGAGTCCATTGTGAAGAGGATGATGCCACCAAACAACGAGGCTATCAGTCGAATTAGTGAGGAAACTGGTATTACCGAAGCTACGTTGTATAAGTGGAGGAAGGATGCTCGAGCTGCTGGAAATGCCACACCTGGAGATGGACAAGGCTCGGAACAATGGAATAGTGAAGATAAATTTTTAATCGTTATGGAAACCTACTCATTGAATCAAGCAGAACTAGCGGAGTATTGCCGGAAAAAGGGATTATATAAAGAACAAATTGAGGCTTGGCGTGATACTTGTCTTAGTGCAAATGGCCGGGAAACTAATCAAACAAAGCAGTTGAATCAAGAATTAAAGGATGAGAAGAAACGAGCCAAATCTTTAGAAAAAGATTTGCTTAAAAAAGAGAAAGCATTGGCTGAAGCCGCAGCCATATTACTTTTAAGAAAAAAGGCCCAAGCGATCTGGGGGGACCAAGAGGACGAATGATCAGCCCGTCAGATCGCGCACTAGCAGTAGAACTCATTCAAGAAGCTAACCAGAATGGTGCGCGATTAGCCCTTGCTTGTAAAGAACTAAACATTAGTGTACGGTCGTATGAACGCTGGGTTTCAGAAGGTGGAGTTAAGGAAGATCAACGCCCTATTGCGCTACGCCCAGAACCCAAAAATAAACTAACACAAGAGGAAAAAATAAGAATACTAGAGGTTGTTAAAAAAGAGGAATTCGCTGATTTACCGCCAACACAAATTGTGCCAAAATTGGCGGATCAAAGTATTTATATTGCCTCCGAATCTAGTTTTTACCGAGTGCTTCGTGAACAAAATATGCAAAACCATCGGGGAAGAAGCAAGAGACCCGAACGGAGGTTACCAGAAAGTCATTTAGCAATAGCTCCAAACCAAGTTTGGACATGGGATATTACATGGTTAAAAGGACCAGTGAAAGGCATATTTTACCGTCTCTATTTAATTCTTGATTTATTTAGTAGAAAGATAGTTGGCTGGGAGATTTGGGAAACGGAAGAGGCAAAATACGCAGAAGAATTAATGAAGAAGACGGTTGTAAGCGAGAAGATTCAAGGAAGACCGTTGGTCCTCCATTCCGATAATGGTAGTCCGATGAAAGCGACGACTTTTCAGGTCTTACTTGAAAAGTTGGGGATTCAAAGCTCTTATTCTAGACCAAGAGTAAGCAATGATAATCCCTATTCTGAAGCTATGTTTCGGACACTAAAATACAGACCAGAATTCCCATTCAAAGGTTTTGGAACACTCGATGCAGCACGAGAATGGGCACTGAAATTTGTACATTGGTATAACTGCGTACATTTGCACAGTGGCATAAATTTTGTGACGCCTGAACAGTGTCATACTGGAGCCTATGTAGAAGTTCTCAATAAGAGAAAAGAAGTCTATGAGCAAGCGAAACAAAAACGGCCTGAACGTTGGACAAGGTCTACAAGGGACTGGAGTCCACATGAATCAGTAGCATTAAATCCAATGAAAGAATCATTAGAAAATGCATCCAAATAGATTATCTTCAGATATGCTTGAATCCCCTTTACCCATCTCCAAATAGAACAGAATAAAATTCTGTTCTATTTGGAGATGGCCAGCAAGCGAAGCGCGGTAGTTTCTTTAAATTTAATACACTAGTAAACAAGGAAAATGCGACAACTATCTTGACAAACACCGCCCTTGATGTTCGTCAAAAATCTCCTGAATCAACTCTTTTACTTCCTTATATTTATCTGGACGATTCATTTGTTTTACCCAATAATAATACGTGCTGCGCCCAATACCAGCGACCTTCACAAGATTAATTACTTTAAATTCATGCCTTAATTCATAGATTACTTGCGCTTTGTCTTGTTCTGTAATCTTTCCTTTTCCTGAATTAAGGCTTTCAACTTTTTTAAATAGGCATTCTCCATGCGTAAACGCTCAATTTCACCACGTAATGCTTCTTCAGATCCATCCATGGGTTGAGATTTATTAGTTTCTTTTTTCATAGGTGAACGCCCCTTTTGTGTTGGTTTTAGGGCGTCTATTCCATGTAATTCGAAACTACTTTTCCATTTTGAAATGGTACTATGTGTTGCAATGTTAAATATAGCTGCCGTTTCTCTGATAGACGTCCCTGTCTCTTTTATATAGTTCAGTACGTCTATTTTAAACTCTGTTGTATATGATGTATAGGGGTGTAACTGCTAAACTAAAGTCAACAGTTTCTGCCAGATAGATTTGAACACTTTTTTACCAAATTGGCCAACAGTTACGCTATCATGATTTTATATCATCATTGTTAGCTGGGGGGTTTGAAAGGTGGAAAAGTTACTTTTGTACGTAGAGATACATCAACTAAAAAAACAGGGTTTTAAAATAGCAGCCATTGCAAAAAAATTAGAGATTTCTAGAAATACAGTTTATAAGTACTTGAATATGAGTTTCAATGAAGCATCAGAGTGGGTGTCATCAACAGGAAGTAGGAGGAAGAAATTAGATACACACCAGCATCTTATTTTAAGCTGGCTCAAGGAAAATCCAGATCTTTCTTCAGCTCAAGTGGAGGATTGGTTAAAAGAGAAATTTCCTTCAATAGAAATTGGTAGTAGTACTGTTCGAGGATATGTTAGTGAGCTAAGGGATATTTACCATATTCCAAAGGTTATTCGTATTCGGGATCATGAGGCTGTTGAAGAAATACCAATGGGGCAACAGATTCAAGTGGATTGGGGAGAAATAACAGTTAAGAATCAAGAAAAAAAACCTGTTAAATTATATTTTATTACCTTCGTACTCTCTCATTCTCGATATAAATATGTGGAATGGCTGGACAGGCCATTCACCACAAGGGATACCATTCGGTGTCACGATGTATTTGGCAAGTAAAAAATGCTTTAATCGGCAACTAAAAATGTAACCACTTGCCAACATTATTGCTATGTTTGTAATAATGACTCTTTATAACGATGACTATCTCCGTTGAAAACCACTAGGTGGGAGTGGTGAATTAGACGGTCAATGACTGCCTCTGTTAAGATTGGATCACCAAAAACGTGGTTCCATTGACCGAACTGCAGGTTGGTTGTAATAATGATGCTTTTGGCCTCATAGCACATTGAAATGACTTGGAATAATAGCTCTCCACCCTGTTTATGCAAGGGGATGTAACCTAGTTCATCTAGGATCAATAAATCCAGCTTTTCTATTTGTTTAAACAATTTCGGTAAAGTGCCTTTTTCATTTGCTTCAAGTAACCTATTTACCAATCCTGCAACTGTATAGAACTTTACGGACTTGCCAAACTTATATATGGCATTCAAACCAATCAACGTGGCGAGGTAAGTCTTACCTGCACCTACCCCTCCATAGAAAATGTTATTCTCCTGCTTTTCTATGAACTCCCCATTCAATAGATAGTCCTTTGTCATTCCTCCCGGAATCTGAACTTCGCTCCAATCAAACGGTTTTCCATTCACTTTTGGAAGCGTAGCTTGGTTTAATAGGAGGTTAACCTTGCGTTCTTCACGCTGCTGGATTTCTGCTTCAAAGAGCTTAAATAAAAACTCTTGATTATTTGAGCATTCGACTTCATGAAAATGTTCTTTGATCCAGCTCAGCTTCAATCGCTTTGCATAGGTTTTAATTTGCTCATTCATTATGCGTCCACTCCTTTATGGAGCTGGTCATAATGTCCGAGGCCTCGCGTCGCTTCCGGTAGTTTGGGTAGCGATATGTTCGGCTTAATATCACTACGGATTCCACGTCCGTTAATAAGTTGATAGAATACTTGTTTTATGGCATCCACGGAGGGATGCCCATGTTCCGATGCAATGACCAGTGCTTTCGTAATGACACTGAAATCGTGGTCTTTCAGAATTATAGATAATAGTTTCAGAGCTTCTGGTTTTTCAGGCACTGTACAAGCACCAAAATAACTTTTCCATTCTTCCGGGAGCTGATCATAGAAACTTGTATATTTAAGTGCCGTAGGACGTTTGGCCATCAAATTTAGATATGGCTGCCATTTCATGGACTTTCTGTATTGGCCATACAATCGGGAATGGCTGACAACGAGGTGGTGATCATCGTTCAAAATTTCAACTTTGTTATATGAAATTCTTACTAGGACCTTGCCTTGCGCATATCTTGGTGAAGTCGAATACAGGTTAAGATCTAGCTTGATATAACCGTATTTATCGGCTTTCAGGGTCTCGTACCTTACACATTCATATTCTTTAGCTGGCAATAGGAGGAAGGCTTCCCGATCTTCCTCAAATAACTCTGAAATCGTCCACTCCTTTTGATAATGCTTCCTTTTGCGGTCTTTTTCAGCCTTGGTCCATAGCTCTTTATTTAAATCATCTAGATCGATTACGTGCAGCCCCGGAAATTCCGGTGCCTGTCACGCCCCGATATTTGTCGAAGATTGATAGGTTTTTATAGTTGTAGGAAATGCTAGAATAGAGTTGCAACTAAATATTGTGAGGGTGGCCGGTTGTTGATCTTCTTTCCTTTTTGGGAAAGGAGGTGATAATCATGGAACCATTTCTTGAAATTCTACGAGAAGTTTTGAAAGGAGTTATGCGTGAATTGAGCGCTTATTTCATTCGGAAAGCTGTTCTAGAAAACAAGAAAACCACCCCGCGCCGTAGGAAGCAAAAGGGTGGTTTACGCAAATAAAATTAACCTCAACAACCACCACCCTGACGGTAGAGGTTGCAATGAGAAGTGTTAGCAGCACTTCTCATTTATATATATATCCATTATATACAAAAAGATCACGATTTAAAAGAAAAAGCATGAAATTTGCTGCTGCGCGCAGGTGAACAAATGTACTCAAGAGCAGCATCCCAGTGCCTGTCACGCCCCGAAATTTGTCGAAGATTGATAGGTTTTTATAGTTGTAGGAAATGATAGAATGGAGTTGCAACTGAATATTGTTGGGGTGGTTGGTTGTTACGCTTCTTTCCAATTTGGAAAGAAGGTGATAATCATGGAAACATTTCTTGAAATTCTAAGAGAAGTTCTGAAGGGGATTTTGCGTGAAATATGCGCATACTTCTTTCGGAAAAACGTACTAGAAAACAAGAAAACCACCCAACGCCGTCGTAAGCAAAAGGGTGGTTCTCGCAAAAAATAAACCATAGACAACCACCACCCTGACGGTAGCAGTTGCAGGGAGAAGTGTTAGTAGCACTTCTCTTTTTTATTATATATATATTATATACAAAAATATTCCTTTTTAAAAGGGAAAACCCCGTAAATCCTTAATTCCGGTGCCTGTCACGCTCCGATATTTGTCGAAGATTGATAGGTTTATTGATGATTAGTTAATGATAGAATGAAACTGCAACTGAATATTGTTAGGGTGTCCGGGTTGTCGATTTCTTCCTTTCTTGAAAAAAGGAAGGAGGTGATAACTTTGGAAACTTTTCTTGAAATCTTACGAGAAATTCTGAAAGGGATGTTGCGCGAATTAAGCGCATATTTCTTTCGGAAAAACGTTCTAGAAGACAGGAAAACCACCCAACGCCGTCGAAAGCCAAAGGGTGGTTCGCACAAATAACCAACATTGACAACCACCACCCTGACGGTAGAGGTTGCAGGGAGAAGTGTTAGCGCACTTTTCTTGTTTATTATATATCCATTATACAAAAAAATATTCACTTTTAAAAGTGTGTAATGTTTTATTGTATTCCCGACGCCTTTCAACACTCAAGATATGTCAAAATTAATATTGACTTTGAGGTGAAGATAGTGAATTTTTTGTGAATATCCATATAACTTTGGAGGATTTTTGGTCTTTTTGTAGAATATTAGATTGAGTACCATCATTTTACCATTTTGATTCCAGACTCCGAATTTACCATCATTTAATTCATCCACATTTATTCCTTATTGATTTATCTCTATCTCTAATTCTTCTCTTTATAACTGCTAAATTTCCATTTTCTATTTGTGTTTGTTTTGAACAATCATGACAGGGAGGCTTTTTTATGACAATTAAAGTTACGAGTGTTGGTTTAAAAGGTCTTGAAGGTTATCGGGTGCAGGTCGAGGTAAAGATCAAAACGGGTACTAAATTCCGGTGCCTGTCACGCCCCGATATTTGTCGAAGATTGATAGGTTTTTATAGTTGTAGGAAATGCTAGAATAGAGTTGCAACTAAATATTGTGAGGGTGGCCGGTTGTTGATCTTCTTTCCTTTTTGGGAAAGGAGGTGATAATCATGGAACCATTTCTTGAAATTCTACGAGAAGTTTTGAAAGGAGTTATGCGTGAATTGAGTGCTTATTTCATTCGGAAAGCTGTTCTAGAAAACAAGAAAACCACCCCGCGCCGTAGTGAAGGGTGGTTCGCACAAATAACCAACATTGACAACCACCACCCTGACGGTAGAGGTTGCAGGGAGAAGTGTTAGCGCACTTTTCTTGTTTATTATATATCCATTATACAAAAAAATATTCACTTTTAAAAGTGTGTAATGTTTTATTGTATTCCCGACGCCTTTCTACACTCAAGATATGTCAAAATTAATATTGACTTTGAGGTGAAGATAGTGAATTTTTTGTGAATATCCATATAACTTTGGAGGATTCTTGGTCTTTTTGTAGAATATTAGATTGAGTACCATCATTTTACCATTTTGATTCCAGACTCCGAATTTACCATCATTTAATTCATCCACATTTATTCCTTATTGATTTATCTCTATCTCTAATTCTTCTCTTTATAACTGCTAAATTTCCATTTTCTATTTGTGTTTGTTTTGAACCATCATGACAGGGAGGCTTTTTTATGACAATTAAAGTTACGAGTGTTGGTTTAAAAGGTCTTGAAGGTTATCGGGTGCAGGTCGAGGTAAAGATCAAAACGGGTACTGAATCGATGGTGATTGTGGGCTTGCCGGATGCCTCAGTTAAAGAGTCGAGGGAACGAGTGGTGGCGGCACTTGGTCATTTTGATGTGGATGTGACGGACCAGAAAGTGGTGGTTAATCTGTCGCCATCAGAGCAAAAGAAAAATGGGCCGCTATTTGATTTAGCGATTGCCATTGCCGCTTTGAAGGAGCTTCATATGATTAAAGGTGAAATTCCAACGGATGCTGCGTTTATTGGAGCACTTTCGCTGGATGGAACGGTTGTGAAAGCAGAGGGAATGCTGCCGGCCCTGATTGCTGCTAAAGGACTTGGTATTAAGAAAGCTTATCTCCCGTATGATCCCACCATCCCTATACATATGCTGCAAGGCTTGGAGTGCGTTGTTGTCCAGCATATCGAGGAGGTCGTTCAGCATTTAGAAGGACAACAACTACTGCCGTTCCACCACACTTTAACCTCAAATGATCAAATACCTCTATTTACAAATTCACATCACAAAGATTTCCAACATGTTATTGGTCATGAACAAGCAAAACGAGCGCTTGAAATTGCTGCTGCTGGTGAACATAATGTGCTCATGAGCGGGCCGCCGGGTTGCGGAAAAAGCTTGCTTGCAGAAACCTTTCCCTCTATTTTACCTACTCTTACGAATCAGGCACAACTTGAAGTCATGAGTCTTTACCAGCTTGCTGGGGAAAGGCGGAGTCACTTTCAAAATGCTCCGTACCGGAATCCGCATCATTCTGCTTCATCCGTTTCGATTATTGGAGGAGGATCTTCACCAAGACCGGGAGAAATTTCACTTGCCCATCGAGGTGTACTGTTTCTTGATGAAATTGCGGAATTTACTAAAAAGACGATTGATATGTTAAGACAACCACTTGAAACTGGACAGGTAACGATTAGCAGGGCCCATTCCACTGTGACATACCCTTCTTCGTTTATCCTCATAGGTGCGATGAATCCCTGCCCGTGTGGCTTTCTTGGTTCCAATGATTATTACTGCACCTGTTCACAGAAGCAGATCCAAACCTATCGAAATCGATTGTCAGGCCCTATTTTTGACCGGCTTGATATCCTACTATCACTAAAGTCAATCAACTTAGACCAACCATCAAAGATTCAAGAGTCCTCCTTAGATATCCGTACTCGCGTTGAAATAGCACGACAACTTCAATATCGACGTTATCAATCTGAAATCTCTAACGCAAAGATACCATTTGAAGTCATGACTCAAACCAGCCCATTAACACGGGATCAGCAAAAAATGCTTTCGTCTGTTGCCGCCAAGCAAAACTGGAGTAACCGGGTGCAAATTAAAATTATCAGGCTGGCAAGAACCATTTCAGATCTGGGTGGGGAAGACAAAATAACGGATACGGCCATTTGGGAGGCGATGACATTGAGAAGATGGGGGCTACATAAACAACAAGCTGTAGCGAGGGAAACGTAAATGTCTCGTCAGAAAAGAATTTGGCTACCCAACCGTTTTTACCATATTGTTTGCAGAGGAAATCGGCGTGATCCACTTTTTCGAAATGCAACGGATTTTCAAGCCCTTTTACACATTCTTACCCAACTACATGAAAAGATTCCCTTTGAAGTGGCTGCCTATTGTTTAATGACAAATCATTATCACCTGCAGATTCGTTCCCCCGAAATTCCTTTTTCAAAGCTTATGTCCCTTATCAACAAACGGTATGCAAACTATTACAATGCAAAATACCGTTTAACTGGGCATGTTTATGAAAAACGCTATTATGATAAAGTAATTGAAGATATGGATGGCATGCTAAAGGTCAGCCGTTACATTCATCTCAATCCTATTGAGGCAAAAATGGTAAGACAGCCAGAATATTATCCTTGGAGCAGTTATTATTTGTTTAAATATCCAAGAGCGGTACAACCCTGTTTTATGAATATTGAAAGCATACTAGGTTTTTATGAAGGTACCTTGGATCAGAGGAAAGAAAAATATTGTATGAGTGTTAGTGTGAAAAGTGTAGTAGTGAAAGAGAAAAACTAAATCAGATTTCGGAGGGGGGCAACTACTAATCATTTTAATTAGTTCTTTGTAAAGGGTCAGTCGACCACGTAACTATTAACTATAATAGATAGTGCTGTTACTGTAGCGAGCGAGTGTACGGTACAAATATCACATGGTACTTTCTAAATCATGAACAATAAGTTACATTGATAGTAAGAATTGAACAAGGAGGGAAAAGTAATGAAATGGGAAGAAGTCCGTCAAATATACCCAAATCAATATGTAAAACTAAATATTCTTGATTTTTACCTCATGGATAATAAAAAGATTGTGACAGACGTTGCCTTAATAAATACAATTAAAGACCCTAAAGCTGCTACGAAGGAGCTCCTCAAATCAAAGGGTGACACCATCGTTTACCATACAGGCTCAGAGAGAATTATGATAGAAATGAGAAATGCTACCGGATTACGGGGGTTAAGGTCATGAAATTAGAGTTAGTTAATCTTCTGCTTGAAGGGAAAATGGCCATTTCATATAAAGGGCAGGCAAAAGTAATTGATAAATTGGTAGTTGATACTGGAGCGGCCCATACTCTTATTTCTTCTGATGTGGTGGAGGAATTAGGTATTCGTTTTGAAAACGGTGACCAATTAGTGAGTGCATTTGGAATTGGTGGCGAAGAATATTCCTTCCGAAAATCTATTGATTTTATTAAATTGGGTAAGCATGAAATAAAGGATATAAAAGTAGATTTTGGAGATTTAGACGATTGGGATATCAATGGTCTCATTGGACTTGATATTTTAATAGATGGCAGGTTCATAGTTGATTTAGATAAATTAGAATTGGTTCAGTGAAGCCTGGTGGCGGTGCGAAGAACTTAATGTGGGGACGCGGTGAAATGAAACCCGGTCCTGGTTATAAAATATTACTGAAAGTTTTTATCATCATTATTCATTTATTTACGAAGATAATACTCGAAAAGCCCCTTTTCCTCGATTTCCTTTAAAAGCTCGTGACTGCGCATGTCCTGGACTCGTGCCATATTTACGAATAACAGAAGGCTTTGTAAGTTTTTATCTGCTTCATCCACGAAGTTTTAACCTCAAATAATCAAATACCACTATTTACAATTCACATCAAAAAGATTTCCAACAATTTATTGGTCATGAACAAGCAAAACAAGCGTTTGAAATTGCTACTGCTGGTGAACATAATGTGAAGAAGATGGTGCTTACATAAATAGCAATCAGTAGCGAGTGAGTGTACGGAACAGGTATCACAGGTACTTTCTAAATCATGAACAATAAGTTACATTGATAGTAAGAAATAAGCGGGGAGATCTAGAAATCTGGGCATCTCTTACCGATTCCTGTACCTGCTTCGGGCCCCGTTAAAAAGGCACACCACTAGAAGGAGATGATTCGAATGAAAAGACTTCCACTTAAAATGGTGAGAAAGGATTTGTTGGATATTCCTAACTATCCGCTTCCACCTGGTTTTCAAATAAGGTTATTTGAAAAAGGCGATCAACATAATTGGGCAAGGATTGAAGCGAGTGTAGGTGAATTTCAAAACGAGAAAGCGGCACTTGAACGCTTCAATAAAGAATTTGGTCCCCATATGGATGAGATGTCTAGAAGGTGTGTTTTCATCGAGAATGAAAAGGGGGAAGTTGTTGGAACAACAACAGCGTGGTATGGCACTTTAAATAATGAGGGAGAAGTACTGGGCAGAATCCATTGGGTGGGCATTGCGCCTAATTATCAAGGGAAGAAACTTTCGAAACCCTTACTCAGTGCAACCATGAGTATTTTGGCCGATCATCATTCTACAGCCTATCTAACCTCGCAAACTACTAGCTACCAAGCAGTCAATATGTATCTAAGCTATGGTTTTGAGCCTTTCATGACGGGTCCAAGCTGTTACGAAGCCTGGTCCCTGTTAGAAAATATTTTAAAGCGAAAAGTAATATAAGAGTCTAATGGATTGAAGTATTTATTTTGGAGTCGTTAAAACAAGTAAATGAAGAAATTGACAGAATCGAAAAAGCTGTAACCAAAATCTGAATAAAAGAACCAGCATATGAATTTATTCAAAGCTGGTTCTACTGTTTTATATTCGCTCCCTCATTCGGTCCGGCAGCGTTTGGATCGACTGTACCACTAAATCAAGCTTTGATTCAATGCGATAGAGTAGATATAGGGTTACGACAATTGGAAAACCTACCTGACTGATGAGGGGAATGAGTTGTTCCATGGAAATGACCTCCTTTTGTTAAGAAAAGGCCGGCTTCATGATGAATCCGGCCTCTTTTTAGATTTAAGCAAGTTCGTAATCTGTTACATTCCGTTCAATCATTCTAGCGCTTTTTGCAGCCACTAGTCTTCCGCTTGCTGTTATGAAAATATCCGATGCGATGATTTGTGCCATCGATAATTTCACGACTTCTGTATCGATTGGTTCTTTTGGATTATCGACGGAGATACGAGCCGTTTTTCCAAACTCTGTTCCAAATTCTAATTCTAAAGACTTTGCCATTTCTTTCACCTCCTATCGTTTCAACCTATCGCTAGAGTACTAGCCGATAATTTCGTTGCTGTCATTACGTTCTACTTTGTTGAGCTTGTCATTGCATAAAGCAGCGAGTGCCTGTGCAGCCTGTGATAATTGGTCCGCAGATGCTGCTTTTGTGACGTTGCTAAACGTTTTTGCTTTAAAGATAGGTTTGCCTTCGTCATCCAAGCCTGCTTCAAATACCAAACGTAGCTTTGTTCCTTCTAATAACGCTTGTGCCATTGTCCCTCACCACCTTTCATCTTTTATATAGAAAGAAGTCAGCAAAAAGGACAGGGTGATAAGGGATTCATTTCATTCCCGGTGCCTGTCACACCCCGATATTTGTCGAAGATTGATAGGTTTTTATAGTTGTAGGAAATGATAGAATGGAGTTGCAACTGAATATTGTGAGGGTGGTTGGTTGTTGATCTTCTTTCCTTTTTGGGAAAGGAGGTGATAATCATGGAAACATTTCTTGAAATTCTACGAGAAGTTCTGAAGGGAGTTATGCGTGAATTGAGCGCTTATTTCATTCGGAAGGCCGTTCTAGAAAACAAGAAAACCACCCCGCGCCGTAGCAAGCAAAAGGGTGGTTCACATAAAAATAAACTTTAACAACCACCACCCTGACGGTAGAGGTTGCAGGGAGAAGTGTTAGCGCACTTCTCTTTTTTATTATATATCCATTATACGTGAAAATATTCGTTTTTTAAAGTGTGTTATGTTTTATTGTATTCCCGACACCTGTTACCTCTCAAATGATCAAATACCTCTATTTACAAATTCACTTCGCAAAGATTTCCAATATGTTATCGGGCATGAACAAGCAAAGCGAGCGCTTGAAATTGCTGCTTCTGATAAACTTTAGGTGAGAGAGGGGGCTGCCTCGATAATAGAAAGGTAGTAATTTCAATTCTTTCAATTGGTTAATGATTACTTCTTGCTTAAAGGTAGAAAAGATGCTAGGTTCAATTTATATACAATAATCTAAACGTTTATATTTCCAGCCATTTACTAGACTTAATTTATAAGAAAGTATACTTTTTAGTGAAAATCTAAACGTTTTATTCTAGGGGTTATGCAAAAATGGAGTCAAAACCAAATATTCAGGATGTAGCGAGATTGGCCGATGTTTCAATTGCGACAGTCTCAAGGGTGATTAACAACCAGGGCGGGGTGAGGAAGGTAACGGAAGAGAGGATTCTTAAAGCAATCAAGGAACTGGGATATATCCGCAGTGCTGCTGCAAGAACCATGAAACGAAAGGATACCAAAACCATTGGTGTCATTGTGCCTGACATTAAAAACCCCTTCTTTCCCCTAGTGATGGCCGGAATAGAACAGAAGGCCCGTGAAAAGGATTATTTCACCATTCTAAGCAGCACGAATGAGTCTCCTATTATTGAGGAGAAAATTGTAAGGAACTTTATAGAGCGGGGCGTAGATGGAGTCATCATTACGACAGCCAATGAGGATGGCGACCATCTAAACCTGCTTTGGGAGCAGAAAATACCGGTTGTAGCAGTCGATCGAAGCATCAGAAATTTTGAGGTGGACACTGTACTGGTTGATAATATTCAAGGATCGTATCAGGCTGTCCAACATCTGATACTGCAGGGGCACCGAAAAATAGCGATCATCTGCGGTCCTCAAAATACAACGCCGGGGTTGGAGCGGTTCCTTGGTTATAAAAAGGCGCTAGAGGATTATACTATTCCTCTTGATGATAGATTTGTCGTTCAAGGGGATTTTGGAGAATACAGTGGTCATGCAGCGACAAAGCAACTAAGTAAGCTGGAGGAAAGACCCACAGCCATTTTTTCATCGAATAACTTAATGACAATTGGCTGCATGAAGGCTTTGAATGAATTAAACTGGGTGCTAGGGGATGAGGTGTCGTTCGTCGGCTTTGATGATGTCGATATAGCAACATTTCTGAAACCGAAGCTGACTGTGGTGGCTCGGCCAATGAATACAGTTGGGGAAATTGCTTTCATGTTCTTGCATGATCGAATTAATTTTAAGGACGATATCCCGAAACGAACGTATTCCATTCCTCCAGAACTGATAATTAGGCATTCTTGCAGACTAATGAAAAGGTAGATTGAAATGAACAGCCCCATCCTTTAAGTGGATGAGGCTGTTTTCTATAGATCCTCGTTCTAAAATTTTATAAGGTTTTCTGTAAACGGATACAGAAAAGTCTTGCCATCATTTGTGAACAGTGATATTCTAAATTCGAACAAAAAATCTAAACGTTTACATTAAATGTCCTCCATGCGGTTTTTTAATAATAGCTTTTAAATCTATTTTTTTCTAAATAAATCTAAACGTTTACATTTTAAAAAAGATAGATTTGATTAAGTTATGAAAAAAGGATAGTCAGCATGCTACATAGTTTTACAATTTATTAATAAGGAGAAATGAACATGAAAAGCAAAAATATTATTCAGTTACCAGATGGCTACTTAAACCGAACCCCCATTCTACAGTTCATTCTATTGTCGTTATTGTTTCCAATGTGGGCGGTAGCAGCCAGCTTGAATGATATCTTAATCACGCAGTTCAAGCATGTATTTGAGTTAAGTGATTTTGCGAGTGCGTTTGTTCAAAGTGCATTTTACGGCGGCTACTTTTTTGTAGCGATTCCAGCGTCGATGGTTATTAAAAAGACAAATTACAAGATTGGGATTATTGTAGGTTTGCTGTTTTATATTGCTGGCTGTACATTATTCTATCCAGCTTCCGAAATGGCAACCTATACCATGTTTCTATTTGCACTCTTCGCCATTGCGATTGGACTAGGATTTTTGGAAACGGCGGCCAATACCTACAGCTCCATGATTGGGCCGCGTCAGTTTTCGACGTTGCGCTTGAATATCAGCCAAACATTTTATCCGCTTGGCTCCATTTCAGGTATCCTGCTTGGTAAATATCTTGTGTTCCAGGAAGGCGCCAGTCTGGAAGCAAGAATGGCTACAATGTCTCCTAAAGAAGCGCATGCGTTTGGACTCGAAATGCTTCAGCATACGCTAGAACCATATAAATATATCATATTTGTTCTAATTGCTATGGTCGTGTTGTTTGTGATAACGAAATTCCCTTCATGTAAACCAGTGGTGAAAAAGGAAAAGGGTTCTGGTAAGTCACCTAATTTAGTACAAACACTGAAATATCTAGCTGGAATAAAAGAATTCCGAAAAGGAATTGCAGCGGAATTTTTATATGTTGGTATGCAAGTAACGGTATGGTCGTTTACGATTCGTCTCGCACTTGACTTGAATCCGGATATTAACGAACGAGTGGCTTCGAACTTCATGGTGTTTAGTTTTATTGCCTTTTTTGTTGGAAAGTTCATTGCCAATTTCTTAATGACTCGCTTTAATCCATCTAAAATATTGGTTATTTATTCCGTCATTGGGGCAGCAACCCTTGCATATGTCTCGTTTGTACCAAACATGACAGCAGTTTACGGTGCCGTTGCTGTTAGTATGCTATTTGGTCCTTGTTGGGCGACTATTTATGCAGAAACACTGAATGTTGTTAAAGAAAAGCAATATACAGCACTGGCTGGTGCCATTTTGGTGATGTCCATTGTTGGGGCCGCGGTGGTTCCGGCAATCCAAGGATTCGCATCCGACTTATTTGGTTCCATGCAGCTTTCATTCCTTGTTCCGATGCTTTGCTTCCTATATGTTGGTTTCCATTTCTTTGGAAAAATGAAGAAGAATTCGACGATGTTACAGGGTGAAGAGGTAGGCCTTAAGAAAGCACAATAATAATACTAGATGATCAATGAGGCAGCAGTGGTTTTGCTGCCCATTGTGGATAATATAGGAGATGAAATGAAATGACTCTAGGGAAAATTGAATTGCAGCGTCATTTTTTTACCGATAGCAGTAAGGTGATATTCAAAAACGCGGAAATGAAAGCAAGTCTTTTCCGTTATCCATCAGGAGTGGAAGCAATTGAACTTCGTAATTTACGTGGCAGGATGGTTGTTCTTCCATTTATGGGTCAGATGATTTGGGACTTAGAATTTGATCATACAGATCTTAAAATGAAAAATATGTTCTCGCAGCCGAAAAAGGTTACCAATGTCGTAGATACATATGGCTGCTTTGCCTTTCATTCGGGTTTAATCCGAAACGGTTGTCCTGGGCCTGAGGATGATCACGAGTTGCACGGTGAAATGCCTTGTGCTGAAATGGACCGGGCATGGCTTGAAATCACTGCTGAAGGCATAACCGTTTGCGGCGAAACGGAGTACGTGAAGGGGTTTGGCCATCACTATCTCGCACGACCAACCGTAAAAATGTTCAACAAAGAATCGTTCATTGAAATCAGCATGAATGTTAAAAACCTCTCTGGCTCAGAAATGCCACTTCAATATATGTGTCACACGAACTATGCGTATGTCGAGAATGCGCTATTGCAGCAAAATATCCCTGACAACGCTTTTAAACTGAGAGAATCAGTACCGGGGCATGTCAAACCAACTGAAGGATGGCTGGATTATAATAAAAAGATCCTCAGCGGCGAAGAAACGATTAGCACTTTAAATCGGCCGGAGATGTACGATCCAGAGATTGTCTTTTTTGCGGATCGAATAAACCAGTATCAGGAAACGGCTGAATTCGAAATGATCTCACCGGATGGAACTGTCTTTTTTACTCAGTTTTCTACGGCTGAACTAAATTACGCCACACGTTGGATTCTTCATAATTGTGATCAACAAGTAGGAGCCTTCGTCCTTCCAGCGACTTGCAGGCCGGAAGGGTATCTCGCTGCTGAAAAATCCGGTACATTACTAAAGCTTGATGCAGGTGAAGAGAGAAATTTTACAGTGGTAACGGGAAAGAAATAAGGGGGTAATCACATGGATATCGCAGTAATCGGATCCAACATGGTGGATCTTATTTCATATATTAATAAGATGCCAAAAGAAGGGGAAACACTTGAGGCACCGGATTTTAAAATAGGTTGTGGGGGTAAAGGAGCAAATCAGGCGGTTGCGGCTGCTAAGATGGGCTCCAAGGTGATGATGGTCACAAAGGTTGGTGATGACCTTTTTGCGGATAATACGATTAAAAATCTTGAAAATTACGGAATTGATACAGAGTTTACCAATAAAGTTCAAGATACCTCAAGTGGTGTCGCGCCCATTTTTGTAGATCCAGAATCCAAAAATCGTATCCTCATTATTAAAGGGGCGAATCAATACCTTTTACCCGTGGATATAGACCGGGCAGCAGAGAAATTAAAGCAATGTTCTTTACTTGTGCTGCAACTTGAGATACCGCTAGAGACGATTTATCGAGCAATAGAATTTGGTAATGAGAATGGAATTCCTGTTATCCTTAATCCTGCACCAGCTACTAAAGATCTGGACTTCAGTTATGTATGTAAATGCGACTTTTTCATTCCAAATGAAACTGAATTGGAAATCTTGACGGGCATGCCTGTCGAAACTGAAGAGCAAATTAAAGCTGCTGCGATCACGTTAATCGATAAAGGGGTTAAGGATGTAATTGTCACAATGGGTAGTCGTGGAGTCATGTGGGTAACCAAAGGTGAGGCGCATATGGTGGACTCATATAAAGTAAATGCCATCGACACAACTGGAGCGGGAGATGCTTTCATTGGCTGCTTTGCCCACTATTTTGTGAAGAATAATGATATCCTTCATGCAATAAAAATGGCTACTGCCTTTGCAGCATTAAGCGTCACGAAACGTGGTACACAATCTTCTTATCCAAATATGGATGAGGTAGAAAATTTTATGACGAAGTAAGCGCCTATTTCTTTCGGAAAACCGATCTAGAAACAAATGAACCACCCCACGCCGTAGGTAACAAAGGGTGGTACACTCATAAACAAATAGTCACAACCATCACCCTGAGGGTAGAGGTTGTGGGGGAAGTGTTCACAGCACTTCCCTTTTTTATGGACCAGAGGGTTCCACACTTACAGATGTTGATCCCTATCTATAGTATCTTCAATTTCCTTGATGAACTCAGAAGCTTTCATACCAAATGCTGCGGCTAATTTAATCGTAGTTTCGAAACTGGGTTCACTGAGATTCCTTTCGAATTTACTTATCATTATGGGACTTAATGAGCTCCGTTCAGCCAACACCAACTGTGAAATCTTAAGGCTTACTCTCTTTTTTCTTATAACCTTCCCTACCAGAATCTTATGATGCATCAGAGAAATCTCCCTTTTTATTGCAAAATCTTTACATAACCTTTTCTATTTCCTGCACCAATTCACAGGCCGTCATCCCAAGGCCGGCAGCAAGTAAGAAGATGGTTCCGAGCATGGGCCGTTTACTATTGCATTCAAGCATACTGATATAAGTGCGATTAATATTGCACAGACGGGATAATTGTAGCTGTGTTAAGTTCTTATTCTTTCGCAGCCTTGTTAATTCTTTTCCGATATAGGACATTTGTAGATTTTCCAAAGTCAATCTCCTTTTTGAAACGTTTTTGGTGGGGTATTGGACCACTCATGAATGGACCTATGTATTCGTGATTCTATGCTATGGAACCAAAGTTGTATTTGCCATTTTTCGACCTGGAGAGCGGCTTTCTTCTTTCGGGAACTATTGGATTTGAATGGTTCCCTCTTTCGATTGACGTCCGCTTCAATTCAGATGCAATATGCAGCTTTGAGTTAAAAAAGCATAGTTTTAAATCGACGAGAATGGAAACGCCGTTGCTAAGCACAACTTCTGTTTTATACCCTCTGCTATTGGTTTTTACAATATGGTCGGGGTTAAACCAGAGACAGTCATCCTTTTTTGGTGACTTATTCGGGAATAAGCAAATCCCCTTGTAAGGATTAACCATAACGGGGCGCATATATTTTTCACCAATAATCCCTTTGGCACCTTCAAGAGCACCTTTTAAATTAAATCCTATGTATTTTAACGTTTCATCCAATAGTTTGACCGGTGACTGGTCTACCAAAAGAGTTTCCCTTCCGATCATCACCCGTGCGCAAAGCTTTCCATTGTTGTCGTATTCACCTGTCATTAATATCACGTTATCATCGACTAAATAAAATTGGTTCGTAGTCATCCATCCATCTCCTAAAGTCTTTCATCGAATTACGTACTTGAACCGCTTCTTTTTCATTGTGCAAGACTGGAACGGGGCCGCTATACCTTTACATGATCATCACCTCTTTGCTACATTTTCCGTCCAGAGTTTTAACGAATTCAGTTAGTGGAGTGAAAAACATGGAAGCGCCTATCTCTACTACTATTTAATTACAAATAGTTCCTTTTTACTATAAACTGTAGTATACATAATCCGTAAATATTTGACAGTTTTGTTAACAAAGAGGCAGAAATTATCCCGTTGATTTACTAGAAAGATCCTCCATTCAACATTGATACCATATCCGTCCAAAAATGCAAAAATCAGCTCCAATAAAGTGGGTGCAGGCACCATTTAGGTATTTGACGAGGGAAACCTTTAATAAAATGGAGTTGGGAAAATAGGCGTAATAATGGTATAATAATGGAAATATACAGTAAGGAGGGTTGTTACAATGAAGCCAATAAAAATAGAAAATGAGGAGATCAAAAAAGTGATTGGTTCTGGTCAGGCCTACATTCAAATTGGGAATCGAAAATTCCTTTTATTTGAAGTTGACCAAATAAAAGAGCCCAATATGTATGAAGTTACGGATTCAGATGAAGAAAAGCAACTATTGAGAGCATTAGAACTTGAAAATCCAGTATTATCTGAAGAGGAAATCACTAGAATGTTGGGTAATCAAAAATGAAAGTGTTATGGAGAAAATCAGCCATTCAATCATTACTGGAAATTACCCAGTTGATTTACGTATGGTACTCATTTCAGTTGGAAAATCTGATCCCTACAAAGTGTTTTTTCGCCTCACCTCTAGAAATACTGAGATATTTTTAGTAAGACACCCTCATCAAAAACCTTTAGGATAAATATCCCTTCCCTGAAATTGACATGGGGTCAGACATTCATCAAAAACCCTCACTAATTTAAGTTTCCCTTATTCGCCTTTTCTTGGATCTTTCTTAGAGGAAAAAAGATCAATATCATTTCCACATATCATTCTCTTGAATTGCTCTGCTGTTTGCAGTTTAAGGTTAAAAGTATAAAGCTTCGAAGGAACTGTCATCACCAAGCCATATTAATAACAAAATTAATACTATATCCGTCCAAAAATGCAAAAATCAGCTCCAAATTCCACATTTGAACGCAAAAATGAGGGTTTTCGATTAAAAATGCACACCAAATTAGATTTTTAGCCATTCGATTCTTTCAGCAAAACCCGATATCGTTGAGGTGCCGGAAACGGAAACCAGCGGTGAAAGGGTGGCGCAAAATGATGCATGTAAAATCAGGCAGGATTGAGGGATTTGAACAGTTTTCGCAGTTTGAAAATTTGAGGGAGTTTAATCATCATATCGAAATGTGGTTACTAGAGCACAAGACTAATTTTTCAAAAGGGGAGCTGGTCGGATTAAAGCGGCTGGTTCGTTTTGCTGCGAAAATTCCTGGTGTTTGCAATGCTAAAATCGGCACGGTGTTAAAAGCGATTCATCAGGAATACCATGATAACGGTATTTCCCGTTCCACGTTTAAACGGATGATTGGGAAAGCGAAGAAGATAGGTATTTTCACTGTTTATGAAACAGAACGAAAGAATGGCTCGCAGTCCAGTAATCTCTATGTCTTTCATCGTTTTTCCGTAAGTGAACCACCCAAACAGGAAACCATGAACCACCCAATAGAAACTAGTAATCTTTTCAAAACGGAAAAAGATCAAAAGATAAAAAAACGTAAAGAAGAACCTTCTGAATTACATTCCACCTTTGTGAGCAACCGTGTTCCACAGGAATTCACCCAACTTGTTACCTGTTTCTTCGATGATGCCAAGTTAATCGAAGACTATTGGCATATGGTACATATCCTAGCTTTTGACTATAAACTACACAATGAAACGGATGTCATAGTGGGGATCGCTATCGATTCCTTTAGGCAATTAATCAGAAAACTAAAATTTACAAAAGTCGTCCGGAAGCCGATTGCCTATTTTTTTGGGATTCTAAGACAGAAGTTTTGTCGGTATTACGACGAATGGTTAGAGGAAAAGCGTGAAGAAGGAATCATTGAAGAAGAACCGATTCTATATCATATTGATGGTGAAACCTTTGAGTGGGATTGGCTGCATGGGGGAAGTGTGAGGATGAAGCAGGGGACGGTTCTCTCGCTTCATTGAACACGGGGAGTTAGAAGAAAGGTCATCGTGTTTCACGGGTGATTTATTTCGACACATATTATTATAGAAACTCCCTATTTATCAGTGTTAAGGGGAGTTTAACTAATCGTTTGATTAGTATCAAAACGTGCCAATTATTGTAGGTTACTAGTTTTTATACGTTACTAGTGAAGATAGTTGTCGAAGATTAAGACTGATCTTCGACAGAAATTTTACCGACCCACTAGCCTAAGGTATTTTAACATAAGGATTTTGGCCACATTTAATCAAACGATTGATGGGTAAATTTCTTGTTAATCAAATGTTTGATTGGATTTGCTGCTGTTGTTGTTGTTATAGAGGGGGTTAAGAAATTTTTGAGGGATGAAGTTTGTCGAGAGGCGGTTTGGTCATAACTGAACTAGTTTGGTCAGATACCTACTTACCTAAATTCCTATTGTTTAGTTTAAGTAGAATTAGTTTTTCCAAGAAGGAGTAATTCTTTGTCGTATGGAATTAATAGGATTAGGACGGGTAGGCTATTTACTTAAAAAGGAGACAATATTCTATGATAATTGATACAGGCATATCTCTAGAAGGGGATTCCATTTCACTTATTCCTCTCGAGCTGAAGCATACGGAACTATTATTTGAAGCATTAAAAAGTCCAGAAGTATGGAAATATACCTGGCGAGAAGTTAAATCAATGGATGATTTAGAACGTATTTTAATGACAGCTGTTACCAATAAAAAGGACGGTAAACAGATCCCTTTTGTTATTAAGAATAAATTGACAGGTGAAATAATAGGGACTACTCGAATTGGCGAGATTGATATAGATAATCGTAACATGGAAATAGGATGGACGTGGCTTTCACCAACAGTATGGAAAACAAAGGTAAACACAGAATGTAAATTTTTATTACTTAAGTATTGTTTTGAAGAATTAAACGTCATTCGAGTCCAATTTTCAATTAGTGGACAAAATTTGCGTTCTCAAAAAGCAGTTGAACGAATAGGGGCAACCAAAGAAGGAACATTTCGTAAACATAGAATAAAGTCAGATGGTACTATTCATGACAATATATTTTACAGTATTATTGATAGTGAATGGGAGTCAGTAAAAAAAAATTTGGTTTATTTATTAGAAAAAGGTTACTGATTATTGGATAAAAATTATGGTAGTACTAGTATTAGAAATCGGGTTAGTTACCCCTCCAGTAGGAATTAACCTTTATATTACGAGCCAGCAGTCAGGTGTAAGTGTAAACAAAGTCTTAAAAGGATCCATTCCCTTTATCGGGGTTCTATTACTTACTGTTTTATTAATCATCCTCTTCCCACAAATTGTTTTATTCCTTCCATCTCACATGTAAAGCAGTGAAGCAGGGGACGGTTCTCTCGCTTCATTGAACACGTAGGTTGGTGAGCTAGAAGAAATGCCCATAACAGGGAATGGCTTTTGGAATTGAGAATCCGGGTAGGCCTGGTAAACCAGCAGGTTACCAGGTCCCGGTAAACTTGGAAATGGAAGCCCCCAGTTCTGATACATTTAAAAGGTCACCACTTGATCCATAATATATCTTTATAGGGGTTATAGACCTTTTAACCACAGAAACAAACAGCACCAACAATGATTAATAAAATAAACAACACTACAATCAGAATAAAGTCACCGCACCCTTGGGCAGGTAAACAATCGGCATAAACAGGTGTTGCATAGGAGCAAGCCATTGGCTGGATATGGGGCATAATTGGTAAGGCATTTGGTATTGCATTGGGCAAGGCGTTTGGTACTGCATTTGGCACCGCATTTGGAAAGGCATTTGAACTCGGTAAGGCATTATGCATTTAATACACTTCCTTTCGAATGTAGGACAGTTAATATGACATTACACTATATAGTACACTCGGGGAGGAAATTGGAGCCCGTCTAGATCAGATATGGGCATGATTTAGTGACAATCACTTTTAGCCTTTTTAACGACCATGAGACGAATACGTTTGGTAACTACTTAGATTACCTCTGCACGATTCCGAATATTTTTGTATAAACCTGTTTCTATATGTGTTTTTATTGTTCCCTCTCGTTGTGTACGTACATATCCTCCCAAGCGGTATGTTATAATTTGAATGGTAAAATGAAGATAGAGGTGACCATTCTTGGCAATCCATGTTGTACTATATCAACCAGAAATTCCGGTCAATACGGCAAATATTGCACGTATGTGTGCAGCCACCAACACAGCCTTGCATTTAATTCGGCCGCTGGGCTTTTCTACAGATGAAACCATGATCAAACGAGCTGGGTTAGATTTCTGGCAGTTTGTCAACATAACGTACTATGATTCATTGGATGACTTTTTTTCGAAAAATCAAGGGGAGTTCTACTATATTGAGACGTTTGGGGAAAAAGCCCATTCCGCCTTTGATTTCAGTAATATAGCAAAGGAACATTATTTTATGTTCGGAAAAGAAACAACCGGTTTACCAAAGGATTTACTGGAAAATAATAAAGACCATTTCTTGAGAATACCCATGAATACGCATATTCGTTCACTCAACCTTTCGAACACGGCTGCTATCTTGGTGTATGAGGCCCTGCGCCAGCAAGGATTTCCTCATTTAAACTAAAAAATCTTCCTGCTTGGAAGATTTTTTTTTGATTTTTCCATACGGAAGTATAGACATAGACGATCCCCATACACCCCATTAGCTGCATAGAAGCTGCGTTATATCACAAAAGCTCCATATTAAAATTACATCTAATTATGAAAAAGGGACGTTATCCTTTAAGCGTAAAACCATCCTTTAATGAAAGGGATAAGGATTATTATGTTTCCTCATCCCAAAACAAATCATTTAATGTACGAGATAGGGCTTTGCAGATGTTAATGCAAAGACTTAAGGATGGATTGTATTTTCCTGATTCAATTAAACCAATCGTTTGTCTGGATACGCCAACAGTTTTGGCTAGTTCTTCTTGGGATAAATCCTTTTCAACTCTTGCCAGTTTTAATTTTATATTTTTCATGGATCAGTACCTACAATTCGTTATCGTCATCTTGTTTCTTCAAACCAATTTTCTTCGCGAGCAGGTGGATACCGCCAAAAAGAAGAAGGAAAATGGGTACATAGATCACAATAGAAGCAAATGATACCATGGCAAAGTACCAAATACCCTGCGCACGGCCGTCAGCGTATGAAACAGCACTCTTCACGCCGATCATGATGGCCATGACTATGGCTAAACCAATGCTGGAAAAAATGGTCTTCGAACCCATTGTCGTTTTACTTGTGCGATCGTGCATCTCCACTTCATCCCAATACACCCCCAAGAAAATGGAGCGAATGAGGTAATAAACACCTCCAAAGAAAAGAATCACCAATTCCAAGACTATCAACTTTGTATCCACGCCATACTTGAAAATTTTTATCCCGATACTGATAAAACAAATGACCATGATCAGATAATAGATTTCCTTAAAAATCTTATTGCGGATATTTTCAATGCGTTCATCCGTGACCTTTCCCGAACGTTTAAAAATGTTCATTTCCAATCCCCTCCATTTTTCTTGTTCCTCTTTATTATATGATTTAATTTGCAATATGCAATATATATATGACATTTTGGTAAAGTTATTTGTCATCCTGAAGTTAAGGCCTGAAGTTAAACTTACCTAATGGAAGAACAAAGGGGACGGTTCTGGTGCCTGACACCAATTTCCACATTGACACTATGCTAGAATAGGTAATATAATTATCTCGAATTAAATGTAATTGTTTCGAAATGCTCAATTTCGAGATATCCACCTTTATTGAGAATGATTGAATTTTACTGATTTATACTATAATAACGGGAGTGATAGTAGTATGTTGAGGAAAGTGGAAAGCAAGAATATGGGGAGCAGTAATCTTGGCTGGCTGAAGAGTAAGTTCCATTTTTCGTTTGCCGAGTACTATAATCCTACTAATATCCACTTTGGTGTGTTACGTGTCATCAATGACGATTTAATTGAAGCCCAAAGGGGATTTGGGATGCATCCACATCAAAATATGGAGATTATCTCGTATGTAGTCAACGGGCATCTTACACATGAAGATAGCATGGGAAATTCCAATACTATTACACGGGGACAGGTTCAGTATATGAGTGCTGGAACTGGTGTTTATCATAGTGAACAGAACAATGGCGAGGACACAGCAAGATTATTACAAATCTGGATTCTGCCTGATCGAAGTGGCCATACACCTAATTATGGAGATTATCGCTTTCGTCCGGAGGATCGCCATAATCAATGGCTCCATATGGTGTCAAGTGTAAACGGAAATGCTCCCATCAAAATCAATCAAGACGCCAATATCTATACATTAGAATTGGACAAAGACCAAGAAATTAGCTTCCCTGTCAAAGCGGGAAGACAAGCCTATCTTGTTCAAATAGAAGGAAATTCAACGATCCATGACATCACCTTAGACGCTAGAGATGCCATGGAAATTGTTGAGGAAACTATCACACTGCACGCAAATGAAACATCACATGTGTTAATCGTTGAGATGGAAAAGGAATGAAGCTAGTCATGTCGTTGTGTTTCGGGGTAACATATTTCGACGAATATAATAATAGAAACCCTCTATTTATCGGTGTTGGGAGTAGTTTCAATCAATTGTTTGATTAGTATCAAAACGTGCTAATTTTTGTAGGATACTGGTTTTTATACGTTACTATTGAAGAGGGTTGTCGAAAATTGAGACCTATTATCGACAGGAATTTTACTGTCAAACTGGCCTGGGTGCGCTTAGCATAAGGGTTTTGGCGACATTTAATCAAACGATTAAGTAGGAAACTTCATGGTAATCAAATGTTTGATTGGATTTGCTGCTTTTGCTGGTACAGCGGGGATTCCGAGTCTTTTGGGGTGCGAAGTTTGTCATGAAGGGGTTTGTTGGTAACGAGTAAAATGTAAAACGTGTTCGGAGGCGGAAAATAGAGCATGAAAACGTCCCCGAGCTCCTCAATGTATAAAGACCGCTAATCTGATGCAATCTATCCTTATTACGACACTAGGAAAATTTCCCAAAAGGAGCCCTTTGCATTATGTTTTCATACCGAGGGGATGCACACAAGGTATATCTTCAACTACAAAAAACCGTACATAAAAAAGAATCTGTCAAAGATATGAAAGAGTTCGCAGAAATAGAAGAAGTTATGGCTCTTTATCAATCGTTGGATAGCAGTACATTAAGACTCATTTATTATCGAATGGTCAAAGAGAAAAACGGATCCGGCTTTATTCCCATCTTCTTAACCTCTGTTCCCTGGCTGTTGCTGATGTTTTCAAAGCAAATCACTGACTTACTTGGAAGTTTACTTTGGGTATCCTTTGGCTTTATTTATCTCTTCATCCTCATAATAGGCGTGATTCTTCACTTTCGTGAAAAAGCATGGGCCGCCTTTCATATGGAAATTATTCAAGATATCTTAAAAGAACGAAAAGATGATCTGCCTTAGGGAGCAGACCCCCACTCATCTAAAGTTTAAGAAGAAGAGGACGCTTCTTTTGCTTCCATCGAACACGTAGTTGGGTGATGTAGAAGAATTGTCACCCCTGGCCTCACAAAACCCATCCTTATTTAAAGTTGTATAGAATGAAAGAGAAAATAAAGGGTTCAGTTTCCTGCATGTGCAGGAGGCTGAACCCATTTATTTGGATTTTAGAATTTTACCTGATTGTCGATTACGGCCGGCATTGTTTTCCGGCGTAGGAAGAAGATGATGCTCACGACGATAATAAAAGGCACTCCCACGATCCATGCGACTCGGAAGTCTGGGGAAAAGGCCATCGTAATTAGAATGGCACTTAATAAAATAATCCCAATCCACTGCAATAATGGAAACAAGGGGGCTTTTACAGGCAGTGGTTCCGGGTGATGCAAATGGACCGTTTTTCTAAAGTTCAAGTGGCTTACTAGAATGATAATCCATACGAGGATGCCGCCAAATAGGGCAACCCCAAAAAGATAATTAAAAGCCATGGGACTAAAATAGGAAACTAGACTGGCGATCAAGACGCCTCCGCTAGACGCTAAGATTGCATTCACAGGGGTTCCCGTTTTGCTTAAATTTCCTAAAGCCTTGGGAGCGTAGCGGCCGCGTGATAAGGAGAAAAGCATTCGTGATGTGAGATATAGGTTTGTGTTCATACTTGATAACGCAGCTGTTAATACGACAAAGTTCATAATTCCGGCTGCATACCGAATGCCAGAGCTTTCGAATACTTTTACAAACGGGCTCTGTTCCACTACTTGTGCACCGGCATGTGCCCAAGGGACGATGGCAAGAATAATGGCCAACGACAAGATATAGAAGAGGAATAATCGGATAATCATCGTTTTCATGGCTTTTGGAACGGCCTTTTGTGGGTTCTTTGACTCACCGGCGGTAACGGCAATAATTTCTACTCCGTAAAAGGAGAAAATGGCCATCAGCACACCCATCCACACCCCCTTAAACCCATGTGGAAAGAAACCTTGGTTGTCTGTATAATGGCTAAAACCTACGGATTCGGAATGTCCAATGCCAAATACGACGGTGATTCCGAAAATGATAAAGAGAACAATGGCCACGACTTTAATCATCGCAAACCAATATTCAATTGTTCCAAAATTCCCTACAGAACGGCTGTTTACATAGAGGATAATGGCGCCAAATCCCAGTGCCCAAAGCCAAACAGGGATCGAGGGGAACCAATATTGCATATAAATTCCTACCGCTACAGCTTCGCTCCCGATGGCAATCACTTGGGCAGCCCAATACGTATACCGAACTAAGAACCCTACCCAGGAATTGAGATACATTTCCGCATAGGTACCAAATGAGCCAGCTGTAGGGTGTACGACGGCCATTTCAGATAGACTGAACATCATGATCACAGCAATGCACGCAGTAATGACATAGCTAATCAGTACACCCGGACCTGCATAGCCAATCGCAATTCCACTTCCCATAAACAATCCGGTTCCTATTGCTCCACCAATGGCAATCATCGTTAGTTGTCGGTCAGTAAGGGCCCGTTGCAACCCTTCTTCTTGCTTGATTAAATGATCCTTCATAAACTGGCCTCCTCATTTTTGTATCGTTGAATTAAGGATATCGATGAATCCACGCTTTTTCCTGCAATGATAATGCTAATAAAAGTAAGAACCGTATGATCAAATCCGTCTGTTAAAAAGGTTAAAAAAAGGACAAAGCCATTAACGACCATCATTGTCTTTCCAATCGTGATGAAGGGGAAATGCTTGGCAATCACGACACTGGCAATATCAAGCCCACCGGTGGTTGCGCCAGCTTGAATCACGATGCCAATACCAATCCCAGAGAGAACCCCGCCTAAAATACAACCGACTATCGGTGAAGGAAGGGTGGGGATTGTCGATAAAATGGCTAAGAAGAGAGAGAGTGCCCCCATTCCAATTAGACTAAAGAAAGCAAAAGAGGAACCGATGGAACGGTATCCGATTAAAAATATAGGAATATTGAGTACAAAATAGATTAGTCCTAAGGGAGAATGCAGGACGTTCGCCACTATAACGGCAATTCCCCCTAATCCTGGTGCTGTAATCCCATTTGGTTTTTGAAAAACATAGTAAGCAGCAGCTACAAGGAAGGTTCCGAGTAGAATCGCTGCTATCTTTTTACTTTGTAATAAGAGCATGGGCAATCGCCTCAATGGTTTGGACCACTTCTTCTTCTGTGTTGTAGAAATGCGGAGCAATTCTAAGCACATCATTACGGGCGGATACAATCATTCCTTGGGACTTCAAGTGACCTTCCAAAAAGCCGGCATTTTTAACCCGTATGGCGGTAGTACTTCCTTTTTGCTGAATATCTAAAGGACTTGCGATCTCCAATCCATGTTTTTGCGCTGTAGCTATACAAACGCTAGATAAATGTTCTAGATAGGTTTCAATCGGTTTGATGCCAATATCATTTAAGAGTGAAATTCCCGCATGTGCTGCATAGGCATTGATCATGGGTGGTGTACCGGTATCAAATCTCCTGGTACCGTCCGCGTAGTCCAAAATTTGATTGGTAAAGGCAAAGGGATTTTGCCGGCTAAACCATCCGGTTGTCAGGGGCTCTAATTGATTGGCGAGTTCTTTTCTTATATACATAAAGGCGATTCCCGGAACTCCTAGTAAAAACTTCTGGGCTCCCGCAACAAGGGCATCGATATGGCTGTCTTTGACGTCAATCGGAACGCTTCCCGCCGACTGGTAGGCATCGACAAATAAGAATGATCCATTGCTATGTGCAAGGGAGGAGAGCGATTTCAAATTTTGCTTGAAGCCGTTATAATAAGATACATGTGCGATGGACGTGACAAGCGTGTTGGTATCAATTGCTTTTTCATAGGCTTCAAATGGGATTGTATGATTCTCATCAGCAGGTACAAAGGTCACTTGAGCATTTCTCTTTTTGTGAGAAAGCCAAACATGTCCAATGCAAGGAAAATCAATATCTGTTGTCACTACTTTATTTCGATCGGATGTAAAGGAAAGTGCACTTGCGAATGCGGAGGCGGCGTCCGAAACACTAGATAATACAGCGATCTCTTCTGGATCTGCATTGATTAGTGCGGCAAATTCATTTTTTGCATCTTGAACACGCTCCATCCAGCCATTCCAATCCATGCCGTTTTCAGTCCAGCTTTCCACGTAACGATTTATCGCATCTTTCACTGGCAAGCTGATCGCGCTTTGTGAGCAACTGGATAAATGAATGGTATTCGTAAGTGTTGGGAAAAGTTTTCTTTGTTCTTTAAAAGGATGACTCATCGACTTTCTTCCTTTCTATAAAAATATCAATTTCTTTAGGTTAAAGGAGGCGTGTACAAATGAATATATGGGTGGAACATGGAAATTGGGATCCTGAACTTTTTAAGCAGCATGGAACGAAAAAATTCTACCCTAAGGGTACCTGCCTTTTTATGGAGCATCAGGCTTTGTCGGATATTTATTTAATCCTAACTGGACGAGTAAGGGCGTACCTGTTGTCCCCTTCTGGTGAAGAACGGCATTTGTTTGTAATAGGGTCGAATTCTATCATGGGTGAATGCAATGTTTGGTCTGGTGAAACCTATCCGTATTGTGCTGCTGCCTCAACAGACATAGAAGTCATTCGAATTCCCCATGCACCATTCCGAGAAATTGTTAGAGGAACTCCAGACCTATTTGAACAAGTGCTGCAATCCATGAGCCAAAAACAAAACGCCTTGCTTGTGCAAACACACCTAATGAGTTTTTCAAACATTGAAGAACGTGTCATGTTTGTGCTGGCACAATTGGCTGAAACATATGGCGAAAGCTCGGGCGATGGTGTTTTGATTGCCATACCCTTTACCCATCAAGAACTTTCCCAGGTCGTTGGCTCCTCGAGAGTAAGCGTCTCCAATGTCATGCTTTATTTACAAGAAAAGGGCTTAATTAGTAAAGTAAATAAACAATACCTGATTCACTCCATAAACGCCTTTAAACTTTTAACCTATGATAAGTTTAATTCCAAACACGATTGAATTCTGTAAAGTGTTTTACAAAAGATTCGAATTTAGTGAATATTCCGCAATATAGGGTAGAGAAACACATACTGGTTTTCCAATAAAATAATATTTACGAATTTTTTTATTGAGTCTATAATAACAAAGCTATTGAACGAACGGATTGTTAGGTATAGGGCTTAGAATTTTACTAGATGCCTATGGATTCATTTTTAGATTTCCAGTTTTATAACATGGAAGCCTGATTAAGGGGAAATGTACGTGTTACGTGTGATGCTCATTGATGATGAAGAAGATGCACTTGATCTATTAGAAATATTATTACAACAGAATGAAAATGTAGCGATTGTTGGACGTTTTACAGATCCATTCCAGGCGTTACAGGCCTTTGAAGGGAATGGGATTGATCTTGTTTTCCTTGATATTGATATGCCAGGCCTTAAGGGGACAGAGGTTGCGAGAAAAATGAAGTCAATTAACCCGCAATTAATGGTGGTATTTGTAACGGCCTATTCAGAATATGCTGTTGAGGCATTTGAAATTCAATCGAATGATTATTTATTAAAACCAGTTACACCGGAACGATTGCAGCTATGTATTTCACGTATCCGGCCTATCATCATAGAACAGCGCCAATCTCAGAATGAGATAGTCCACCCTCCTATCCAGTGTATGGGAGGCCTTTATCTCCATTTGCCTGGTGATCAGAAACGGACACTATCATGGAAAACAAAAAAGGAGAAAGAAGTGTGTGCCTTTTTGGTTCATCATCTTGATCAACCTGTCGATACAGATAGTATCATTGAAGCTATTTGGCCTGAGCATGATTTGAAGAAGGCAAAAGGGTATTTATATACGTGTTTGTCGTACTTGCGAAAGAGTTTAAAAGAGTCTGGGCTTCAGGTGGAAATAAATAAAATCGGAAAAGGATTTGCCTTTGCAGCAAACGGTGTAAAAAGTGACGAGCAACTAGTGAGGGAGAAATTGCTAGACCTACATGCAAACGGGGACTTTGATGAAACCCTTTTTCAACAAATCCATTCTCTATATAAAGGAGACTATATGGAGAGTTCTGGTTATCAGTGGGGAGTCTCTAGGCAAATTGAGTTAAAGAATCTGTATATTCGTGCGGTGATTCGGCGTTATGAATATTTCAAAGACCGAAATCTGACGCTGGCAGAAGAAAGTTTACAGTGTATATTGACGATGATCCCTGATTCTGAAAAATATGCCCGGGAATTGATGCGGATATATATAGAATTAGGCAGGCGGAATGCGGCCATTGTGGTATATAGGAAATTGGAACAAACGATTCATGAACTGGGAATTGAATTAGAACAAGAAACGGTTCAGTTATTGAAGCATCTGAACGTAACTTTACATTAAAAGAGGTATGTATGAGAAAAAAGATCCAATCCATTGCCATTACCTTCTTGATATTCGTTTTGATTTGTTTCGTTCTCTATTTTGCTTTTACCGATCATACGAAACAAACTCCAAAAGCAGCAGAAGGGTATTTACAACTTTCCTCCTGGGATTTCTCTACGGACCAGCCTGTTCCGTTAAATGGCGAGTGGGAGTTTTACCCCCATCAGCTTTTGTTCCATGATGATTTTGATTCTAATGGAAGAAAATTAAATCGAGATATGATCAAAGTGCCGGGGAAATTTAATCACGAGATGAAGTCGCTGGGTGTGGCAACTTATCGCTTGCATGTAAAAGTAAAGGATACCAATCAAGTTTATGGTTTGAAATTATCTTCAATACAAGTAGCCAATCGGATTATGCTGAATGGGAAAACCATTGGAGAGAGTGGAAAGCCGGCAGAAAAAGGTGGCTATGTAGCAAGGAATAAGCCTTATACAAGCTATATCAACTTACAGCCGGGTTGGAATGAACTCATTGTTCAAGTGGCCAATTATGACTTACGGGGAAGCGGTGGGATTAACGGACCACTCTATCTAGGTTCTGCCAAGCAAATTTCTGCTCTAGACAATCAGGCACTCTCCCATGATTGGATTATCGTTGTTTCCTTTCTGATTATGGGTCTGTATTTCGTCGGGTTATATTCACAGCGTAAGGAAGACACTTCCTTGATTATTTTCGGACTGGTCTGTATTTGTTCGGCACTGTTTGCGGCAGTAAGTGGCGAAAGAGTCATCTTTGACCTATTCCCCAAGCTTCCATTTTGGTTATATTATCGAATACAGATTTTATCTTCTATCGGCACGGGGATGGGGATGGTCCTTTTCGTCTATACAGCATTTCAGTCGTATTGTACACGAGTTATCATTCAAATTGGCTTGATTGCTGGATCCATCATGAGTCTATTGGCGCTCGTCTTTCTTACTCATCTTTATACAGGCGTGTTTTTACCGATTATATCAGGATATATCACGTTGACATTATTATATGTTACCTATGTTTTCGTATTAGCAGCTCTCCATCGAATAGAGGGCAGCATTTATCTTGCGGTGGCTGCGGTAGCTTTAATCGCCTATGCACTCACTCAAACGGCCTATTCCTATTTTGCTGTACGGGTATATAAGGTGATTCCCTTTGAACCGTTCCTGTTTTTAATCATGCTGGCGTTGTTTATGTCATGGCGGTTTTCAAATGCCTTTCAGAAAAACAAAGAGCTCTCTGTCCGGCTTCTTAAAGCGGATAAAATGAAGGATGAGTTTCTTGCTAGAACCTCCCATGAGTTTAAATCGCCGCTGCATGGCATTATGAATATCTCACGTTCTATTCTGAATGATCCGGATCATCCATTAACGGAGGGCCATCGGGAACGGCTGCAATTGATTACCACGATTACAGACAGACTTTCACAGTTAGTGTATGATATTTTAGATTTTTCAAAGCTACAAGAAGGAGAATTGACCATTCACTTAGAACCGGTCGATATCCGTTCAACGATTGACGTCAATCTGCAAATCTATTCTTTTCTGGCGACGGATCGAAATATTCAGCTGGAAAATCAGGTACCTGAGAAGCTTCCTTATGCGCTTGCGGATGAAAGCCGTGTTGTCCAAATTATCAGCAACTTACTTGATAATGCTATTAAGCATACTGAAAATGGTGTTGTTCAAATAGTAGCTGAAGCACAAAATGGAATGATTGAGATTTCCGTTCGCGATACAGGTGCGGGGATGGAAGAGGAAGAGATTCCGCTAATTTTCAAACCCTTTCAAACGTTGGAGTCGCAGACAGCTCAGCAAGGAGTAGGACTGGGATTGACGATTGTCAAGCAGCTTGTTGAACTGCAAAATGGGGAAATACGCGTTTTATCCACAAAGGGTGAGGGAACCACATTTACCATCGCTCTACCGATTGCAAATAGAGGAGACGAACCAACTAAAAAGAATCAGGATCCGGGTAAAACGGCAAAGCTGCCGGAGTATACCTTTGCAACGCCCTATTATTTGGAACAACAAGGCGAATATACTGTTCTGATTGCGGATGATAACTTTTCCAATTTAAGAATATTAATCGATGCCCTTACATCCATTCATTGTAATGTCATTGCGGTTCAAAATGGTCATGAGGTGATGGAGCAGCTTAACAAACAACATGCGATTGACTTGGCTATTTTGGATCTAATGATGCCGGGTATGTCTGGTTATGAGGTTTGCCAGGCCATTCGTACCAACTATTCCTTAACAGAGTTCCCTGTGTTAATGGTAACAGCAGCCATTCAACCGAAGGATAAGGTGTCCGCCTTTGCGGCGGGAGCGAATGACTTCTTGCCAAAACCATTTGACCTTGATGAGTTAAAGGCAAGGATTGGCAGTTTGCTTGCGATGAAGGATTCTTTCAGCAGGGCCTTAAATTTAGAGATCGCTTTCTTGCAGTCACAGATTAAACCGCATTTTCTTTATAACGCTTTGAACAGTATTGTTGCGTCAAGTTACAAGGATATGGAAAGATCGAGAAATTTAACGCTAAAGCTCGCTGATTATTTACGAGGAAGTTTTCATTTTAATAATTTGCAAAAGCGGGTTCCCTTTAGCCAGGAATTAAATTTGATTCAATCGTATGTAGAGATTGAACGGGCTCGGTTTAGAGACCGCATTCAAGTTGAATACAAGATTGATTCCGTTATGCACGAAGTCAAGATTCCTCCACTTCTCATTCAGCCGCTTGTTGAGAATGCCATTCGGCATGGGATTGGAAAGCAGCTTGAAGGAGGAACAGTGAAACTAACTGCCTATCGTGATCGGGGATATAATCATTTCGAAGTTGAAGATAATGGAGTAGGGATGAAAGGGAGCTTTCTCGAAAGTTTAAATGGTGATACAAACGAAAGCAATGGAGTAGGTTTAAAAAATATTCGTAGAAGAATGAAGCATGAGTATGGTTTGGATTTGACTATTCAAAGTGAGCCCGAAGTTGGGACAAAAGTATCTGTGCGGATTCCTTGTGAGCCGGAATAAAAAAGTCAACTCAAAAAAACGAATGGCCTGTCAAATCGCGACAGGTAATTCGTTTTTTTTTTAAGGTTTCTTTAAGGTTGGATGTCGTATGATGTTGAAATGTGTAGAAACGTGATATTTATCACACGAAAAGGGGGTTGATTTTTTAAGATACTAGTAGGTTTATACCACTTAAGCAAGAAATTCGGGGTTGAATATAGAGATTTGTCAATAAGAATAAATACCCTTTACTTTATTTTCGGTATGTGCAAAAGAAGAGAATGATATTTCTAGATTCTACATTTAGGTACAAAGACACATGTGACTCTTCCTTTTATATGGGTGTTAGGTTGGTAGTGTGTGTGAAAATTTCAAACAAGAGGAGAGACGAAATTGAAGAGTAAAAAGAAACTGAATAAGGCCTTTACTTGGGTACTACTCGTTACAATGATTTTTAGTTCCATTAGCACTCATCTCTTCCTTTTTCCAAAGGAAAGTTTAGCCGCTGGGGGCTTACAGGTCACAACGGGCCATACGAAAGAAGAATTAGTTCAAAACATCGTTGGAACGGGGATAGCGGTCAGTGATATCAAGCTAACGGGGAACCCGCAGGCATTTGGTATGTTTAGCGGGGATAGTAGTATTGTTGGTTTTGAGAATGGGATTGTGTTGAGTACGGGGAAGGCTCAAGATATTGCGGGCCCAAACATATCTAATAGAAAATCAACAGAGTGGAATACACCAGGTGATTCAAGTTTATCTACATTAGTAGGAAATATTGCTACGAAGGATGCCGCTATTTTAGAGTTTAATTTTATTCCTAAAGGAGATCATATTTCATTTCAATATGTTTTTTCTTCTGAGGAATACAACGAATACGCAAATAGTGAATATAATGATGTCTTTGCTTTTTTTGTCAATGGAAAAAATGCCGCACTGATCCCCAATTCGACTACACCAGTATCAATCAATACGGTGAATGGTGGGAAACCTTATGGGGTTAAGGCTAATAACCCAGAGTACTTTCGCAATAATGAAATCGGTACTGTAAAGGAAGCAGAAAAGATAAATACTGAAATGGATGGTTTGACCGTAGTTATGTCTGTTTCGGTTCAAGTAACTCCAGGTGTGAAGAATAGTATAAAACTAGCCATTGCTGATGGCTATGATAGTAGTTACGATTCCAACGTATTGATTAAAGCAGGTAGCTTAAACGACCGGGAGGTTCAACCGGGACAAGTTTCCTTGGACTCACGGAAAGATTATGATGTGACTGTCAAACGTACTGGTGGTAGTGATGGTATGGCGGCAGTAGATTGGAAAGCAAAGGATCAGAACGGAACGGTTGTGAAATACGGTACAATTACATTTGGTGATGGTGAAACGGAAAAAGTAATCACGGTTCCAGGGACGACAAAAACTGTTGAGTTAAGTAATCCTAAGGGTGGGGCTACAATTGAACCGGGCAGTACCTCCAAGCCAATAGATCAGATTCCTAATGTTCCGGGAGCACCGACAAATGTAACGGTAGTTGCAGGGAATGGTCAAGCAACCGTAAGTTTCACAGCTCCTGCCAATGGCGGAAGCGATATTACTGGTTATACGGTTACAGCCCATCCTGGGGGAGCCACATCTACCGGTACAAGCAGTCCGGTAACAGTTCCAGGACTGACAAATGGGACTTCTTATACGTTTACCGTTACGGCAACAAATGCAATCGGTACGTCGGAAGCATCGGCACCTTCAGCGCCAATCATCCCAGAGGATATCATTGGGGCAGCTAATAAAGCTATAGAACAAGCGAATGATGCTGAAAATTACTTTAAACATGTTGGCGGGGAAGAAACGGAAGAGGTATTCATAGCTGTAGCAGAGCTTTTAACTGAATTGGAAGCGGCTTTAGGTGTTACCCCGCAGGATCTTCCATCAATTAAAGAAGCCACACAAAAATTAGTGGATGCAGTTCATACACTAAATGAGGCAAGTAAAATAAAAGAATTAAACAATGCAATTGAAGCTGCAGAAGATGCAAAGAGCAAGGCGGAAGCAGCGAAAGATCGATTTAACCATGCTGGTGGGGAAGAAATAGAAGCAGAGTATAAAGCCGTAGAAAATACATTGGCAGAATTAGAAGCAGCTTTGGAGGCAAATCCACAGGATCTTCAAACAATCAAAGAAGCTACACAAAAATTACTAGATACAGTTAATGCCTTAAATGAGGCAAGTAGAGTAAAAGAATTGCACAATGCCATTGCAGCTGCGGAAGAAGCGAAAAAGCAGGCAGAGGCAGCGAAAGCCCGCTATAAAAATGCAGGCGGTGGGGAAACAGATGAGGAATATAAAGCGGTAGAAAAATCGCTAACTGAATTAGAATCTGCCCTAGCAGCCGATCCTCAAGATAGTGAAGCAATCAATGAAGCAACGAAAAAGGTATATGGAGCTGTAAAAGCATTAAACAAATCAAGTAAAGCGAAAGAGTTAGTTAATGCCATTGCGGCAGCGGAAAAGGCTAAGAAGAGTGCAAAAATATCAAAAGAACGTTTTTCAAAAGCCGGCGGTAAAGATACCGATGATGAGTATATGGCCGTTGAAACAGCCTTAATAGAATTAGAAGTGGCATTAACAGCCAATCCATCACATACAAAGGCAATTAAAGATGCAACGAAAAAAGTAAGTGAGGCCGTTAAGGTATTAAATGATGCCAGCAAAGCGAAAGAATTAAGCAATGCGATTGTTGCGGCGGAAGAAGCAAAAAAGCAAGCAGAAACAGCGGAAAATCGTTATAAAAAAGCTGGTGGCGAGGAAACGGCAATAGAATATAAAGCGGTAGAAAAGGGCGTAACGGACCTAAATGCAGCCCTGGCCGAAAATCCGAAGGATACAAAAAAAATCAAAGAAGCGACAAAAGCGTTAACAGAAGTAGTCAAAGTATTGAATGAATCTAGCAAAGCGAAAGAATTAAGCAATGCAATTGCGGCTGCAGAAGAAGCGAAAAAGCTAGCAGAAACAGCGGAAAGTCGTTACACCAAAGCTGGTGGCGAAGAAACTGCGACGGACTATAAAGCGGTAGAAAAGGCAAAGGCAGAACTAGAAGCAGCTCTTGCAGAAAACCCGCAGGATACGAAAAAAATCAAAGAAGCGACAAAAGCGTTAAAAGAAGCAGCTAAAGTACTGAATGATTCTAGCAAAGCGAAAGAATTAAGCAATGCGATTGCAGCGGCGGAAGAAGCGAAGAAGCAAGCAGAAGCAGCGAAAGATCGTTACACCAAAGCTGATGGTGAAGAAACTGCCGTGGAATATAAAGCGGTAGAAAAGGGCGTAGCGGACCTGAATATGGCCCTGGCAGAAGACCTGCAGGATACGAAAAAAATCAAAGAAGCGACAAAAGCGTTAAAAGAAGCAGCTAAAGTACTGAATGATTCTAGCAAAGCGAAAGAATTAAGCAATGCGATTGCAGCGGCGGAAGAAGCGAAGAAGCAAGCAGAAGCAGCGAAAGATCGTTACACCAAAGCTGATGGTGAAGAAACTGCCGTGGAATATAAAGCGGTAGAAAAGGGCGTAGCGGACCTGAATATGGCCCTTGCAGAAAACCCGCAGGATACGAAAAAAATCAAAGAAGCGACAAAAGCGTTAAAAGAGGCAGCTAAAGTACTGAATGATTCTAGCAAAGCGAAAGAATTAAGCAATGCGATTGCGGCTGCAGAAGAAGCGAAGAAGCAAGCAGAAACAGCCGAAAACCGTTATAAAAATGCAGGTGGTGAGGAAACTGCGACCGACTATAAAGCGGTAGAAAAGGCAATGGCAGAACTAGAAGCAGCTCTTGCAGAAAACCCGCAGGATACGAAAAAAATCAAAGAAGCGACAAAAGCGTTAAAAGAAGCAGTCAAAGTACTGAATGAATCTAGCAAAGCGAAAGAATTAAGCAATGCGATTGCAGCGGCGGAGGAAGCGAAGAAGCAAGCAGAAACAGCCGAAAACCGTTATAAAAATGCAGGTGGCGAGGAAACTGCGACCGACTATAAAGCGGTAGAAAAGGCGAAGGCAGAACTAGAAGCAGCTCTTGCAGAAAATCCGCAGGATACGAAAAAAATCAAAGAAGCAACAAAAGTGTTAACAGAAGCAGTCAAAGCATTGAATAAGTCTAGCAAGGCTAAAGAATTAAGCAATGCAATTGCGGCTGCAGAAGAAGCGAAGAAACAAGCAGAAGCAGCAGAAGATCGTTACACCAAAGCTGATGGCGAGGAAACAGCGACGGATTATAAAGCGGTAGAAAAGGGCGTAGCGGACCTAAATGCAGCCCTGGCAGAAAACCCGCAGGATACAAAAAAAATCAAAGATGCCACAAAAACGTTAACAGAAGCAGTCAAAGCATTGAACGAATCTAGCAAAGCGAAAGAATTAAGCAATGCGATCGCGGCTGCAGAAGAAGCGAAGAAACAAGCTGAAACAGCGGAGGACCGTTACACCAATGCTGGTGGCGAAGAAACAGCGACGGATTATAAAGCGGTAGAAAAGGCAAAGGCAGAACTAGAAGCAGCTCTTGCAGAAAACCCGCAGGAAACGAAAAGAATCAAGGACGCTACAAAAACGTTAACAGAAGCAGTCAAAGCATTGAACGAATCTAGCAAAGCGAAAGAATTAAGCAATGCGATCGCAGCGGCAGAAGAAGCGAAGAAACAAGCTGAAACAGCGGAAGATCGTTACACTAAAGCTGGTGGCGAGGAAACAGCGACTGACTATAAAGCGGTAGAAAAGGGCGTAGCGGACCTAAATGCAGCCCTGGCAGAAAACCCGCAGGATACAAAAAAAATCAAAGATGCCACAAAAACGTTAACAGAAGCAGTCAAAGGATTGAACGAATCTAGCAAAGCGAAAGAATTAAGCAATGCGATTGCGGCTGCAGAAGAAGCGAAGAAACAAGCTGAAACAGCGGAAGATCGTTACACCAAAGCTGGTGGCGAAGAAACTGCGACTGATTATAAAGCAGTAGAAAAGGCAAAAGCAGAACTAGAAGCAGCTCTTGCAGAAAACCCGCAGGATACAAAAAAAATCAAAGAAGCCACAAAAACGTTAAATGAAGCTGTTAAGGCATTAAATGAAGCAAGCAAAGCGAAAGAATTAAGCAATGCGATTGCAGTGGCGGAAGAAGCGAAGAAACAAGCAAAAGCAGCCGAAGACCGTTACACCAAAGCTGGTGGCGAAGAAACTACCAATGAATATAAAGCGGTAGAAAAGGGCGTAACGGATCTAAATGCAGCTCTTGCAGAAAACCCGCTGGATACGAAAAAAATCAAAGAAGCGACAAAAACGTTAGCAGAAGCAGTCAAAGTATTGAATGAATCTAGCAAAGCGAAAGAATTAAGCAATGCGATTGCAGCTGCAGAAGAAGCGAAGAAACAGGCTGAAACAGCGAAAGATCGTTACACCAAAGCTAATGGCGAGGAAACGGCGACTGAATATAAAGCGGTAGAAAAGGACGTAACGGATCTAAATGCAGCTCTTGCAGAAAACCCGCAGGATACGAAAAAAATCAAAGAAGCCACAAAAGCGGTAACAGAAACAGTCGATGCATTAAACGAAGCCAGCAAGGCGAAAGAATTAACCAATGCCATGACAGCGGCAGAAGAGGTGAAGAAGCAAGGGGAAACGGTGGAAGATCGCTACATCCATTCAGGTGGCAAGGAGTCTTCTGACGTATATAAAGCAGTCGAAAAAGCGGCAGGTGAGTTGGAAAAGGCCCTTACAGACAATCAACCAACTATCGATACCATCCACGAAGCAACTGCGGCCTTAGTGAGTGCAATAACAGAGCTTCATAAAGAATGGAATACCATGTATAAAGAACAAATCAAAAAAGAAATAGAAGAGGCCAAAAATATCCAATCTGCTAGAGATATCCTAATGGAGATTGCAGGTAGTCAATTGGATGAGATGGGTAAGAAAGAGCTGTATAGTCTCTTAGCAAATAAAGTTCTCGACCCAAATAGCCCGATCATTTCTGAAAAAGCCGATGATGCTGAAATGATCAAGCAGGCCATTGGTAACTCTGGAAAGTCAGATTCAGAGAAACAGGATGCCTATATACGTCTAGCAGAAAAGGCAATCGAAGAATTATCCAAACGAGATCAACCAAAAGAGGATGAGGAATTCCAAGTAGAAGAAAACAAAGAAATTGTTCAACTAATCGCTCAGGTTACTGATCTCCTTGAAAAGGAAAGACTTAAAAAGCTCCATAAATTGTACGTGGACACGCTCTCATTAACAAAAGACAATGCCTTTACATTTAATGAGCACGATTCTTGGGAAAGTATTACTTCTCAATTCCTTTTACTGCCAAAGGGGGAATATGGAACATCCATCACATGGAAGTCTAATAATCCAAACGTTGTTTCAATCGATGATCATACCGCCATTGTCCACCGTCAAGAAAAGGATAAGACAATGATTTTAACAGCAAATGTTAGTAGCGGGAACAAGAGCCTGGAAAAAACATTTCTATTGGTTGTCAAAAGTAACATTGTAGGAACCAAAGTATTTGAAAAAGTAAAAAGAAATGTAAATGTAGAAATTGGATTGGCAGAAAATACACCACAAGCCATTCAACGAATTAATTTACTTGATTCAACAACAGGTTCCATTAGTAATAAAATTGATAAATTAATCGTTGACGATGCCATTATACCGGCGTCCACAACAGAAGGAGTTAAGCTCTACCTGCCAGATGATCAAGCGGATATCGCAGATGAGCTTGCCATTGAAATGCCATTACACATCATTTCGAGAATGGCGGGAGATTTAGAAGTAAAAACGGATCAAGGGAATCTATACTTAGCAGCTACTACCTTACAGAAGCTGCAACACAATGGAATAGATTTATTTTTCCGTATTGTGCCGATTAGACAACAGAAAGAAAAAGAGAATGTAATAGATCGCACAAAAGTGAATGACTTGGTTCAAAATGCAGTGAAAGAAGTAGATGGTAAAGGTGTCAACGTTCTAGGAACACCTAGGGAAATCGAAACAAATTATAGTGGCTATGAAACAGAGGTAACGATACCGCTTGATGATGTTTTATATGAGGGCATCAACCTCGATATGCTTCGTGTGTTTATTGAACATACAGATGGAGAAAAAGAGGTTGTCAATGGAGAAATTGTTTATGAAAATGGAAAGCCGATCGGAATTAAATTCCTAGTAAGCAAGTTTAGTACATTTACAATCTTTGAGATTGATACTCAAGCAGACCAACAACCAGCGGATGGGAACAATCCGGGGACAGAAACTCCATCCGAAGGTGGAAAGAATCCGGGTACAGTAACACCTTCGAATGGTGCCAAAACACCTGAAACTGAAAAGCCATCTGGTAATGAACCAGTTTCAGACAATAAAGTGGTTGCTGCAACGAACAGTCAAAAGAACAAAGCAGAAGGTACATTACCAAATACTTCAACCTCTATGTATAACCTATTATTAGTGGGATTATTATTAATAAGTGTAGGGGCAGGTCTATTACTGTTTAATAGAAGGTCGAGGAAAGTAAGACTAATGAAATAGAGGGTTACCCTAGTCTCTGACAAAAATAAATAATAAAGAAACCCAGCGCACCTTCCCATGTGAAGGCAGCTGGGTTTTTCATGTTGGAAAGGCATACTAGGTTACGGAGGCATTCTATATTAGAAACTCTCTATTTATTAGTAGTGGGTGAATTAAATTTAATACAAATGTAGGCATCCTTTGGGGTGCTTTTTTAATTCCAAAGTTACCTAGGAAGAACCTTTTTTGTAGTTACGTTAATTCGTAATAAAAGTCGAACAGAGTAGTTCCAACATGTCTTCAGGTGAATAACCCCGCACATCTTTTTGGAAAAAGTAGGAATCGCTGCTTAAAGCGGTCAGCACCATATCAGCCTTAAAGACACTATGTGAATGAGTGGTTTCCCCGTTTGCTGCCATTTCGTCAAATAGTTGAACCAGTATTTGGTGTATTTCGACATATAGAGGACTTTGGCTACGGGACTTAAGTGGGTTCGTTGACTTTGTTTCCTCGACTCCTCTGAGCAGTTGTGCTTTTCTTTCTCTGAACCGAATAAAAAAGCGGATAATCTCTTTCATTTTTAGGTCAGCCGGAACGGTTTTGTTTTCTTCCAAATAGGTTTCCATTTCCTCGAAAAATTGATCAATACTGTCTTTAATTAAATCCAGGCACACCTCACCTTTGTTTCTATACCGGCGATAAAGAGTCCCCGGACCAATTTGTGCTTCTGTGGCAATCTGATTCATACTTACCTGTTCTACACCATGTTGTTCAAATAGTAGTTGTGCTGTATCTAATATAAGCTGACGATTCTTTGCGGCATCACGTCGTTCAGTCCGAGCAGGGGGAGTAGTCTCGTTATTTACCATGCTATCACATCCTATCAACTTGACAAACGGAGACATCTCCACTTAATATAAAAAAAGAGGAGATATCTCCGTTTAAATTCTAAATGAAATTGGAGGGAATGACAACTTATGCAAAATAAAAAAACGGCATTGTTAGTAATGGATCTGCAAAATGGTATTGTTTCCCGTTTTGCTGAAAATACAGAAATCCTTACACCCTTTCAAAAAGCGATCGAAGCGGCTCGTCAACACCATATTCCGGTTATTTTTGTTCGAGTGGGATTTAGCGAAGGCTATCCGGAGGTCAACCCTCAAAATCAGGCCTTCTCCGCTATTGCAAAATCTGGTGGCATGACCGTGAATGATCAGGGGACACAAATTCATGAATCCGTACAACCCAAAGCAAATGAACCGGTTGTCACGAAGTATCGTTTTAGCGCATTTGCTGGCAGTACACTTGAGCTCATTCTTCGTTCACAGCAAATCGACTCACTTGTTCTTAGCGGTATTTCGACAAGTGGCGTTGTCCTATCTACTGTAAGGGAAGCCGCAGATAAGGACTTTTCCTTAACGGTGCTATCGGATGCCTGTCTCGATGCCGATCCGGAAGTTCACCGTGTGCTTATAGAAAAGGTTTTTCCGCGCCAAGCCGGTGTTCAAACGGTTGATACTTGGATTGATACCCTGCGTTAATTTTTAAATATAGTGAATTGAACCAACAAGCATCTCATACAGGGGGGGCTTGTTGGTTTTATTTTGCAGCTTAAAAGGAGGGGTGACATTCATGCCAATCTGGAAAAGGAACTTAATGGTATGTTGGTTTGGGATGTTTATGTCGAGCATAGGCTTGAGTCAAATTGCTCCCATACTGCCACTTTATATCGATCACCTCGGTATTCATCATGCCGCTATAATTGCGCAATATTCGGGATTTGCTTTCGGGGCTACGTTTATCATTTCAGCTGTGTTCTCTCCTATCTGGGGAAGTGCAGCTGATAAATATGGGCGAAAACCGATGCTGCTCCGGGCAAGCCTCGGAATGGGTATTGTGATCGGATGGATGGGGATGGCCCACAATGTCTATGAGCTGATTGGATTACGATTATTGCTGGGAGTCATTTCCGGTTATGGCTCCGCATGTACAGCGTTAATCGCTACACAAACAGATAAAGAACATGCGGGATATGCACTTGGAACACTTTCAACTGCCAGTACGGCAGGTTCTTTGCTCGGCCCACTCATTGGCGGTTATTTGGTCGAGAGTACGGGGTTGCAAAATGTATTCTTCATAACAGGTGCTTTACTGATTTTATCCTTTATTGCTACTGCCTTATTTGTAAAAGAATTGTTTATTCGTCAAGCTAAAAAGGTTCTTCCCATGAAGGAGATATGGAGGCAGATTCCTGAAAAAGGTTTAACCATCACGTTGTTTGTGACTTTTTTTGCGCTAACACTAGCACTTTATTCCATTGAACCTATTATTACCCTCTATATTACACAATTAACGAAGAGTTCTGGCCATGTGGCTTTGTTAGCCGGAATGACTTTCTCAGCTTCTGGACTGGCAAGTATGATTGCCGCTCCAAGTCTTGGCAAACTGTCTGATCAGCTTGGAACACAAAAAGTAATCCTTACAGCTCTTATAGTGGCAGGGCTTATCTTTATACCGCAAGCCTTTGTAACGAACCCATGGCAATTAATGGGGTTAAGATTTATTCTAGGATTGGCCACAGCAGGCCTAATACCATCTGTTAATACGTTGCTTAAGAAAATTACACCAGATTTTATGACGGGCAGAGTGTTTGGGATTACCATGTCGTCAGGGTATTTAGGGGTCTTTGGCGGGACAACTTTAGGGGGACAGATGGCAGGGCATTTTGGTATCAGATCTGTCTTCTTTATTACCAGTGCTGTATTACTCATAAATGCGGTTTGGGTTTATATAAAGTTATATAAAAAAATGAATAGGAAAGAAATAGTATCGAACCAAGCTTAATTTGTCTTGGATTGCTTGTTTCAGTTAAAAAAGGTATGGGTTGGAATTCTACAAAAAAGCTAAGGAAATCTACAATTGAGGAGATTTTTCTTCAAAATTAAAACTTATTCTACAAATTTCGGAATTAATTCTACAAAAATTGGAAATCCCCTTCCAATATTAGAGGATTAGCGAATCTCAATGCTTGTCACCGTCCGATATATGCCGAGATTTGTAGAATCAAAGAATCTTAAACGTTCATTGCGTTTTGCATGATCCTTGACGCACTTCATTTCTGCCATGAAATCAAGGAAGTTCTTTCCGGTCATCCCTTCGAAAAAGGTAATCTCCCATTCTTTGATACCTTTTATGATCAATCAAATGTCCACTGCAGATAAAGAAATCATCCAATTTTTAGAAAACAGTATAACGAAAAGTGATTCCAGTCTTTATTCAATTGATTGAGGATGGCAAGAGAAATGGGGAAATTTCGGAGAAGATCTCTGTACAAGGATTCCTCATGTATATAAATATGAGTATGAAATTTTCCGGTGAGTTTCTTACTATGATCAAGCAAAGCGGAAATATGAACTTAATCAATGAGATGGTCCACATCTTTTTTTACGGATTATGCGGAAAGCAGTGAGATGGAAACCTTTAATTGGTACAGGTATATCTCTAGAAGGAGATTCCATTTATAGTTAGGCCGCCCCGCAATCAATTACTATACTTATGCAAAAAATTGCACCTAATTATCCGCTTTTAATAACTTATGAGCGGACAATTAGATGCATTTAGACATTGGGTAAGACTCCACGTTATTGATTGTTTCGTTAAATCAACTTGTAAATCAAGATTTAAAAGATATGTCATTGTGTTGGTGTTTTTTCGGTATCGCATCATTATATGGCATGTTGCTATGTCCGTAGCTGCGGTGAATTGCCATATATAGTAGACCAATACCAACCACTACGACTCCTGAAACGAGGACGATGTAGTTATCATACCAGGGGGCATCCGGAGTTCTTGGCCAACACATGTTGATCATGGCAAGGATTCCGTAAATAAGTGCACCAATATTAACAGGCAGTCCCCACTTGCCCAAATGGTATTTGCCACTAGGATTCCATCCTTTTAGTCTAGCCCGAAGTGCGGCAAGGACAACCATTTGGAATCCAATATAAATGCCAAGTGATGCAAAACTGATGATCTTAGTGAGTGCATCCTCTGACACTTTTGAACCAAGCACAATGATCGCTGGAATAATAGCGGCAAGAAGCAACGCATAGGGTGGAATGTGACGGGCAGATGAAAATTTCTTTAAAAACCGGCTTCCTATAATCATGTCATCACGTCCATAAGAATAGGCAAGTCTGCTGGCTGCTGCCTGTAAACTAATGGCACATGAAAGGAATGAAATCAAGACAATCCCTAGTACGATCTTTGCACCCATGTTACCAAAAGCATTCGTCAAAATGGTATCAACTGGAGCCACGTCCTTACCGGCGATCACTGCAGGAATATCAGCAACGGAAAGAACTAAAGCTAAGGTAACGAAAACTGCTGCAGCACCGCCAATGTAAATTGTCCGGCGCATGGCCTTTGGGATTAGTCCACCCGGATTGGGTACTTCTTCTGCTACATCCCCACAAGCTTCGAATCCAAAATAGAGAAAGGTTCCAATTAAACTTGCTGCAGCAAAGGCATAAAAGTAGCTATGGCTGCCCGCGGCACCAAAAGAATCAAAGAGCACACTTAGACCGTGATGTCTTTGGGTAAGAAGCAGCCAAAAACCAACTGCAAGCGCACCAATAATCTCAGCTGAAAAACCAATTAATGCTGCGGCTGCAAGAACCTTTGTGCCAAGAAAATTGATGATGGTCGATAGGGCAAGAATGCCTATTGAACAAAGAATGGTGGAGTTCACTGATATTTCAAAGCCTAAAACCTGTGCCAAAAATGGTCCAGCTCCATAAACCACACTGGCAATCGTGACAAACAAAGCGATTAAATACACCCAACCCGTCATCCACGCAAATTTGCGCCCCCATAATCTTCGGGCCCAAGGGTATACTCCGCCTGCAACAGGGAATTGTGCAACCACCTCACTAAAGACAAGTGCGACTAGTAATTGTCCGAGACCACAGATGATCAGACCCCAGATCATGGGTGGGCCGCCTTGCGCAAGTGCATAGGCAAATAATGTGTACACGCCTACTACAGGGGAAAGATAGGTGAACCCAAGGGAAAAGTTTGCCCACGGACTCATATCACGGCGAAATTCAGATTCATACCCAAGTGCTGCCAGTTGTGAAGCATCGCTATCCACATGTTCTACAGCGGATCCACCCATTGTATCTTTTTGATTTCCTTGCATATTTGCGCCTCCTTAAAATAGTAGATATATTCTTATATGCAAGTACCATACCAATATCCAATTGGTGCAATATTCAGTAAATTAGCCCTGGAAAGAAAGGGGATGTTATGCAATTTTGAATTTTCTATTCAATAATGAATGATTATCCTTGATTTTTACCGCAGGGATAGAAAAAGATTGTGTTAGAAGTTTCCTTAATTAATACAATTAAAGACCCTAAAGCTGCTGCGAAGGAGTTACTCAAATCAAAGGGTGACACCATCCTTTACCATACAGGCTCTGAAAGAATGATTATAGAAATGAGAAATGGTACCGGATTGCGGGGGTTAGGATCATGAAAGAACCTTGGAATTAGCCACTTTCGGAAAATCGTTCTAAAACTGTAAATTATGTAAGAGAAAATAAAGGGTTCAGTTCCACTGCTGGTGCAGGGGGAGCTGAACCCAATTTATTTGGAAAAGTTTCAATTTAGAATTTTACGTCCGCTAGTTGTGCCTTCTTATTAGCTCAGATTCCGATCATCGCCTAAGAGAACAGTCCCAGTCCCTGTATTTTTTTATGTTCTCTTCACTAAGAATCCATAAACAAAAGAGCCCTCAGCTTTACCGGGATTTTCCACAGAAAGCGTGTAGTGTCCTTTTCTTGGCAAATGAAATTGATTGCCGTCCTGAGGCAGTTTTTGCTCTTGAATCCCGCAAAACGCTAACTTCCCGGCGGAGCTTTGCCCAGGTGCTATCCCAAAATCAAGCTCAATTGTAAGTGCACAATCTTCATGGATGATTTTAAAAAGGGGATAGATGACTAATTCATCTTCTTCTGTCATAAAGGAGAAGGTTAGTTTGCTGTTGGCATGAAGATGAAATGTAATTCCCTTTGAAGCAGAGGAACCTACTCCGAAAAGAGCATGCCCCTGTTCTTGTAAATCTACCTGATTTCGCAGCGCAATACCATACTCATCAAAGGAAGGAATCATGACGGATTGATTACGAACCTGCAGTGGATGATAAATACTACTCATGCTGGCAAGAATTCCAGTTAGTTTAGCAGACAGTAGACGATAACCCTTTGAATTGTAATGCACATTATCAGACTGTACCTCTTGAAATGGGAAGGGCTTATAAAATTGTGTAGTGTCAATGATAGGGACTTGGTAGTGCTTAGCGATTAGCTGTAGTGTTTTCCGGTATGTGTTACGCATCAAATCTATCTCATTTGAGTGCTTAGGCGGAGTTAACAACACCACTGCAGAACCAAAATTAAGGATTTGTTCGATTAGTTTTGACATGTCCGTTATGTACTTTTCAATGTTCTGCTGGGCTTCTTTAGCGACATAGAAATTCGTTGTGGAATCATTCGTTCCTAGCATGACAAAATGTACATCTGCATGAGGGTTTTGCTTCCAGCGATTCATTGAAGCCTCTACCCAATCTCCACTAAACCCACGATTGATGACGGTCACGAGACCCTTGCCAAATATATCATCACAAAATTCCTGTAAGCTTTCCGGGTATGTGGTTCCGGCTTGCTCGTGTTCGGAATAGGTAGAGTCTATTTCGCAAGTAGGATCACTTTTTGCAAGTCTTCTATCAGGACTAAAGGTATCCTGCCCATATGTCATGGAGTCCCCCTGACACACGACCGTAATGTGTTGATTGTTTACACGCTTTTTTAGCAGGGATGCGAAGGCTGTTATCTGCTTTAATTGGTAGCTTTCGAGTTGTGCCATTGTGTCCTCCTTTTTACAGAAAAAGACAATGAAAGTAACATCTACTTTTTCATTGTCTTATCATGATCGTAATAAAAACTACTTAAACATCTCTGCTATCCCAACAAAGGTGTAGTGTAGTGCATTGTTAAGCTGTTTGACGCGGGTACCTGTATAAGCTATTTTTTGATTAAGACTTTTCTCGAAAAGGTCAAAGCTTTTTCCAATTTGTCCCCCGATGATGATCTGGTGGGGTTGAAATTTTTCGATAAAGGGAGAAAGCATTTCTCCTAGATTAGCCCCAAATTCATTAAAGAGCACAAGGGCTTTTCTATTTCCATCTCTCGCAAGCTCTGCTAATTCCTTAACATCGATATATTCATTCAACAGGTTTTTCTGTGAAGCCAGTTGTAAAATGCCACGACGTGAAAATTGCTCATCGACGATTTTTTCGTTATAGAGTTGATTATAAAGATAGCCCTCGGCTGGAACTCTAGCATCCTCTTTAACGATATTTCCATTTTCAATAAAAACTGAGCCGAGACCCGTGCCAATTGTCAGGCTAATGATCCGTTCTTGAGGGAATAGCGTGCTGCCTCCAAGTCCGAAAAGGCGGCCGTCATTTTCAAAAAGGATCTTGACATCGGTTGCACCTTGAAAAACGCCTGCATGCTGCAGCATTTTTGTTAAATCATCACGAAAGGGTATTCCGTATAATGATTCGAATTTATTTAGCCCTTTGATATAGCTGATTCCATTCTCATAATCAAACGGACCAGGAAAGGCTAAGCCAATCCCGACCGTTTTTTCAGCGAAGGGTTCTGTCGTTTCTTGTTTGTAGGTTTGATAGCTTTCAGATAGGGATGTAATGACACGAACAAAATGATTTAGGATGGTATCAGAATCTTCATTTGAACGAGAGTCATATTGGGTCATGGTATCCTCGATGATGCTATTGTTTTCTAACACCGCCCCTTTAATAAATGTCCCGCCCACATCCAATGCGATAATCATGTCCGGTTTCAAATTAATTTCACATCCCAGTTTGGGGAAACGCCAGCTTTAATTAGTTTACATGGTGTATTTCCAACATTGACAATTTTGTAGGCTCCGAAAACAGATGGGAGAATATATGATTCAGCATAGCCAAGCTCAACATAGACGGACTCGTCTTCTGCTGAAACAATCCGGACCTTTTCACCTTCGACCAGATTGTACATGACAAACTCATTATTGGTGTGATCGTTCCACTCATCCTGTAAATGAACTCGTCTTACAAAGAATAATAAGTCATCGCGCTGGCCAAGTAGGTATTCTTCATTCTCACCTTGCTTGTTTATTAATACCGGCTGTGCAATAAGGTTATCCTTTACCCAATTGGTTGTTTTAAAGAAATCAATATTTTTAAAGCCGTGATCTGTGTTCAGCGGTCTTGGATTTCCATCTAAATCTTTACGAAGATAATCGTAGAGTTTGAACGTAAACCACCAAGTGGTAGATGAAACCTCTAACACGAGATTGTCTTTTCCTGAACAGTGAACAGTTCCAGTAGGGATCAAGAATAAATCGCCCTTGTCTGCGTCGAACTCATTTACATAATTCGTAAATTCAAATGGTATACCTGATTCTTGTGCGGTTGTCACAGCATTTACAAAGTCTTCCTTTGGTGTTCCTTCCGTTAAGCCAAGATAGACTTTCGCATCGTTTTGTGTCTCCATGATGTAGTAGGATTCTTGCTGGGTCATTTTTTCATTAAAATGCTTTTTGACATATTCCTGTTTTGGATGGACCTGGCAGGATAGATTGGAACCATCCATTGTATCCAGGTAATCAAAACGAACAGGGAAGTAGTCACCGAAAAGATTGACATTTCGTTCGCCCATAATAGCAAGATGCTCAAGCGCCATGACAATTAGGAATGGTACTTCAATCACTTGATTTTCATATCCGATTAAGATGGAGTTTTCCGGTGCAATTGGCTCAAAAGACCAGGCACAGTTAACCCAATCCTGAGGCAGATCTACCAAATCCTTCAACCGTTGTCCACCCCAAACACCTGGTGCGAAGAACGGCTTTACACGTAGTGGACGGCGTGCAACATCCGAAATGATTTCCTTTAATCCTGCTGAAGAAATGCTAATCGGTTTATTCGCCTGGTTCATGTCTACATAAAAATCAATTTTATCAAAAATGCCTTTTCGATAGTTTTCAAGAATGGGCCATTCTACGAAATAGGCAATCTTGTATTTTTCAACTCCATCCTTGTTCCAATCCATTCCGAAGTTAAGGAGTCCTTTTTTATATTCAGCTTGTTGATATTCACGTGATACATCAAGGAAGTATAATTGATCTGCCTTTGCACCTGCTAACCAGTATGCACCAGGACCAAATACAAGACAAACTTTCTTTGCGTTGGTAAAGGCTTTGTTTTGTGAGTGAGCCGCAAATACTTCTTGTGCATCCGAGATAAATAGTTCATGAATGTCAGCATCTGTTACATACCCAAACGCACGGTTTTCTGTAATGTTTTCAGCAAATTGATCACGGAGCTGTGAGCCAGGTTTTAGGAAGCTTGCGGTGCTTTGAACATCAATGGAATAGTCGTGTTTTTCTAGAATAGCAATTACTTTTTGGATGACACTATGGAAATTAGCACCGTTTGTCCCATCTATTGCGATTACGGGTACTGATGCAGCTGATTGTTCTAATTTAGCTAGGATATGATTGATTATTGTTTCATAACCCTCTATTAGTTCATGGTCATTCATTTTTCTTTTTACAGAGTTGATAGGATATTTATTAAACATACAGAAATACACTCCTCTACTAGATGATTACCCTAAGTATAATCATTCTAATTGGGATAGTATTTACATAAAAGAGTCATACTTTTTCAAAAAGAGGACATTAGGCAAAAAAATACTCATCTTGAACATTCATTCGTTCGAGATGAGCCGTTTGCTGAATTCGCCTGGTGTGACGCCAATGATGTCTTTAAAAACGGTTGTGAAATAATGGACAGTTTCAAAGCCGGTTTGTATTGCGATTTCTTTTATTGGTAATTTAGTTGTTGTGAGAAGGTTTGTGGCACGATTGATTCGTTCGTTTCGGACGTACTGTGTGAACGTGACGCCTAGTTCCTCGGTGAACAAGCGGGATAAATGTCTGCTTGAGATATGCAGGTTTTCTGCGACATCCTTCAGCCGTAATGGTTGTGATAAGTTATCGCGAATATAAAGCTTTGCCCGATGGATGACTGTTGTGGACAGGCCTTTGGATTGAGTGGAATCTGTTTCATCTTCTCCCTTTATATATAATTGCGTCAGGGAGAAAAGAAGAGAGGAGGATAAATTCACAATCGTATCCTTCATGAATGTATTCGTTTGCTGTGCTTGTAAAAGTAGAGCGGTCCACAATAGCTCTGGATGAACCTCATTCTGAAGATCCAGAATAAATGGCTCCACCACTGATAAATGTTTGTAAATGCTTGCCCCTTTTTCCGATGCCTTTGGATAAAGTGGTTCAAATGCAATAAAAACGATATGTAACTGGTTAATACTAATGATTTGATGTTTGATATTGGGCCGACTCAGAAAAAGTTTTCCTTTTCGTAAAGGATATTCTTCTCCATTTTCAATATAGGTTCCTTCCCCATCAACAATGTAACAAATTTCAAAAAAAGAATGCTTATGTGGTTTGTTGGAATTAAGTGATGTTTCACCGCCCCAATAATGGATGTATAATGAAATTTCCTCGCCATTTAAATATATTGCATGTTGATTCAATAAGGAATTTCCTCGATCTAATTGCTTCTGAGTTAACTTCATCGGCCATCCCTCAGCTCTGTTTGATGTATACGATTTATGATAAAGGAAGGGTTGTTTTTGTTCAAGTTCTAACAAATCTTGCAAAAAAGTGTGTCTCCATTTTATAAAAATTCGACATGATATTGTAAAGACCTTAAAGGTCAACAGGCTTATACTTTGGATATAGAAGGATGTGAAGTCATTTGAATAATCATTATTATCTGGCTTTCGATGTGGGAGGATTTTTTATTCGAGGAGGTGTGCTTACTCACCAGGGTGAACTCATAACCGACACTGTTTCTTATTATTCTTCTAACAGTACTGCAAATCGTGAACAATTAATAGCGAATTTCGTCCATATCATTTCTCGTCAAATGCTGACCATTATGGATAAGTCTTTTGTAATCGAAGGAATTGGCTTTGCCTTTCCAGGACCTTTTGATTACGATCATGGAATTTGCTTGATCAATGGTGTCAATAAATTTGATTCTTTGTATGGAGTTGATTTGCGCACTGAATTAACACAACGCTTGAAACAACATAAGGTGTTTGTCAAACGGGCAGATCCACATTTTCAAATCCAGTTTAAAAATAATGTGAATATGTTCGCTCTCGGGGAATGGTATTTACGAGAAGAGAAAGAGTACGCGAAGATAATGTATGTAACCATTGGAAATGGGACAGGTTCTGCTTTTTTAGAAAATGGGGAAATCGTTACAGATCGACAGGATGTTCCACAGAATGGATGGGTTTATCATCTGCCCTTTCATGAGTCCTATGTAGATGACTATATCTCGACGAGAGGGATTTTGCGGATTGCAAGGCAATTAAGGATCGATCCAAACCTCGAATTGGAGCAAATTGTTGCGGCAGCAAGAGCTGGACAAGAGGATATGATCAAAGTATTTCAACTATTTGGAAAGTTAGTAGGAGAAATGCTGGTAATGGTTACAACCTTTTTCAACCCAGATGCGATTGTCTTGGGAGGTCAAATCTCAAAAAGCTACGATTTATTTATGAATGAAGTTCAAGTTGCTTTGAAAAATAAACATGTTTCGGTTGAATTGTCAGATGAGACATCCTATAGCACACTTATTGGGCTTTCAAAGGTTCTATTCTAGATTTTTTTGCCATTGTGGGAAAGCGGATACATTAATAGAGGGAAATCTAGTTTGATTGTTTTGTAGAATAAAAACATTATTGGAGGTTACAGCCTATGAAAAAGAAATTAGCAGGTTTATTAGCTGGTGTGTTTTTGTTTTCCACTGCTTTAATTGGTTGTTCAAACAACGAAACTTCATCTTCAGATAAAGGAGATAAAGGGGATAAAGTAAAACTTACTGTTTGGGGTGACGCTGATAACCAAGCAACATTAGAAACATCCTTTGACAAAATCAATAAAGCATTTATGGAAAAATATCCCAACATTGAATTAGATTATCAATATTCAGGAACTCTTGAATCTATTAACGTTGCATTACAATCAGATACACTGCCAGATCTTTTCTGGGTTCAAGGGAATAAATCAACAAAAATGGCTGAAATGGCACGTAATGGCTATTTACTGCCATTAGATGAGTACAAAATGGATTTATCACGATTTTCTGAGGAAGCAGTTGAATATGGAACGGTGGATGGTAAGCTTTATTCTTCACTGCCTTCCTTCATTGCCTATGTAACGATGTATTACAATAAAGATCTTTTTAAGAAAAACAAAGTAGATGTTCCAAAAACGTGGGAAGAATTTGAAAAAATCTCAAAAGTATTAGCAGATAAAGGAGTTACTCCGATTGCAGTAGGGGGTAACGGAGATTTTGACCGTTATTGGATGATGCAGGCAATGGCTGCTTCACTTGGAAATGAGACATTAACTTCGATTGTAAAAGGTGAAGAGAACGTTAATTATACAGGTCTTGAAAAAACATTTGAAGCGTACAGTGATTTTGCTAAAAAGGGTTACTTTGGTAAGGACGTAGCATCCATTGATGGAAATGGGGCGAAGCTTGCCTTCACAAATGGTAAGGCCGCCATGATTCCAGATGGTACTTGGAACAACTTAACGTATCAAGATACGCCGCTCAACATTGGTAGCTTTGCCTTACCAGGTCTTGACGGCAAAACATATGCACAAACAGGTCCTTACAATGGAAATACGTATGCTATCTCCAGCAAAACAAAACATCCGGATGAAGCGGTGAAATACCTTGAGTTCTTAAACAGCAAAGAAGCGCAACAAATTATGGGAGATGAAACAGGTCTTGTCCCAATGTATGATGACATTAAGCCAAAAGATAAGTTTGTAGAAGAAATGGCTAAATTTGATGTTGTAGGATTAAACATTTATAACGCTTTAGCACAAGTAGCAAATGAAAGCTCTAAGCCTCAGGATTTACTGTTAACTAACCTAACACCAAAGCTTATGACAGGTGATATGACGGCAAAAGAGGCAATTGTACTAATGAAAGCTGAGTTGGCGAAAAAAGCAAAATAACGTACTTGTTAACTAACCTAAAAGTAAGAGATGCGGGCATGTAAAAATGCCCTGCTCTTATTTTGTGGCTACTTTTTTACTTAAGTTTCACATAGGTAGGAGTGAATGGAAGCGTGAAGACCCATAAAAAAAAGTATCATTATTTAATGTTTTTGACGCCTGGGTTTCTTTTGTATTGTGCATTTGTAATTTATCCTATCATTTCTGCTGCACAAAACAGCCTTTATAAATGGAATGGAATCGGTCCCAAGGAATTTATTGGGCTGCAAAATTACATTGACCTGTTTAGCAATCCGGAACTTGTCTCACAATTATTAAATGCTTTTAAAAATAGTTTTTTAATTTTTGTTCTTACCGTCATTATTATTCTTCCGTTGCAACTGATTTTTGCTTATATGATTCATACAAAGACAAAGGGACATACATTCCTACAAGCTGCTATTTTTTCACCACAGTTTATCTCTACGCCGGTTATTGTGTTTATTTTTACCTTGTTACTTGATTCCAATATTGGTGTCGTGAATATTACATTAGAAAAGATGGGCTTGGAATTTTTAGCACAGCCCTGGTTAGGGATGCCTAGTTTAGGAATTTATATTGTGTGGTTAATGATCTCTTGGGCAGGTTTTGGTGTAGGGATGATGTTCTTTATTGGTGCGATGAAGATGATTCCAGCGGACAGTCTGGAGGCAGCTTATCTAGATGGTGCAGGATATTGGCGTCGATTAGTATCTGTTATTCTCCCGCAAATGAAAGTCACGATTTTGAACTTAGTTTTAATTTCTTATATCTCGGCTATGACGATCTTTGATTTTAGTTACATCCTTGGCGGTGTTGCTGGAGGAATCGATGGCAGTGTGGATGTAATGAGTTTATTCTTCTATCGAATCGCATTTGGTGATAACAATCCATTAGGTGGAAATCTAAGTGAAAACTCAATTGGAATGGGTACGACGGTAGCATGTGTACTATTCTTCGTCATCTTTATCGTTGCTATCATTCAAATGTATACGATTATTCGGAAGGAGGAGAACTAAATGATAGATAAAAAGAGGGGTATTTCTGCTAATCTAGTCACCATTTTCATGTGGATCTATTCATTTGTCATCGTTGGGATTATTGGCTATTTAATCTATAACTCATTGCGTTCTCGTTCTGATATCCTTTCTAATACAATGGGAAAACCTCAAGGGTTATCGTTTGAAAATTATCTTGAACTCTTCGTAAAAGACCATTTTGAAAACTACTTCTTAAACAGTGTCATCATTTTGATTTTAAGTATTTTCCTCTTAACCTTCCTCTCTTCTATGGTGGCGTATGGTTTAGGGAGATATAAATTTAGATTGAATAAAGCAATGCGAGTGTTTTTCTTATTAGGAATGATGTTTCCCGTTCAATTGGGGATTGTACCGATTTTCCTATTAATGCAAGATTTAAATCTTGTGAATACGTATACTTCCGTTGTGTTAATTCTTGGAACAGCGATCTCCATGCCTGTCTTTATGTTAACGGACTTTTTTGCGAAATTACCAAATGAATTATATGAAGCCGCCATTATTGATGGGGGCGGTGAGTGGAGAATCTTCTTGCAAATCATGTTCCCGCTCGCCAAACCGGTTGTTTTTGCTGTGTGTATTGTAACGTCTGTGCAAATTTGGAATCAATTCTTTATTCCGTTAATCTTCCTGCAAAGTGAAGAAAACAAAACGATTCCTTTACTAGTCGTAAAATATACGAATCAATTATTTAATAATATGGATTTAGCATTAGCTGCCTCCGTTATGTCAACTGTACCGATCTTAATTTTATTTGTGATTTTCTCTAAGAGAATTTTGGATGGATTTGCTTCTGGCGGAGTGAAAGGGTAAGGATACAAATTATTTCTAAGGAGTGTAACTTGTGAGCAAAGTGAAAGAAATTTTATGTCTGCATCATAGTCATCTTGATATAGGTTATACGCATCCCCAGCCACTATTGTTGGAATTACAGCGTGATTATATTGATGAAGCTATCGATTTATGCTTAAAAACAGAAGACTACCCCGAAGAATCACGCTTTCGTTGGACCTGTGAAGCAACCTATCCTGTTCTTAAATGGCTAGAAACAGCCTCTGAAGAACGTGTGGGGGCTTTTCAGCGCATGATAACCAACGGACAAATCGGTATTGCAGCGATGATGATGCACACAACACCGTTAGTCAACGCAGAACAAGTGGCTAGAATTTTAGCCCCGATACGCGAGCTTCGCCAAAAATTTGATATCAAAATTAACACCGCCATCAACCATGATGTGAATGGACAGCCATGGCCAATAAGCCAGTTATTACTGGATGCAGGTGTTGATTTTTATATCACTGGCATCAATGTCCATTTTGGCGGAATTCCTTTCAAACGTCCGGCTGTGTTCAACTGGTTAACACCTGATCAACGTTCTTTACTAACTTTCCAAGGTGAGCATTATTCGTTATTTAGCCAATTTTTCCATACGTCTATGGCAGATACGAATCGCATGCACGAAGGGATTAAAGAATATGTGGATCGTCTTGAAAGCAACGGGTATGAGCATGATTTTATTTATTTAACAGCGACAAACCCGCCATTATTTGATAACAACTGCCCAGATCCCCAGCTTGCTGATTTAATCAGACAGTATAATGAAGAAGGTCATGAATTTAAGGTTCGTTTCGTGACACCTGAAATGCTTTTAGAAAAAGTAAAAGGAATTGATCCTAAAACCATTCCAACGTATTCTGGAGATTGGACAGACTTTTGGAATTTCGGTTCAGGGAGCTCAGCGAGGGAAGTACGCCTAAATCGCAGAACCAAACATGTTTTACGAAAATCTGAACTATTAGAAGCACTGCAAGGCAGCCCTGGAAAACACTATGACAATATCAAAGCCGAATCTTATTTACAGGTGAACCTTTTTGATGAGCATACATGGGGAGCTGCCCATTCGATTACAGATCCCGATCATCCTGAAGTATATTCGCAAAGAAACCATAAGTCACATATGGCATACCAAGGGGCAGACCTTTCTGCCTATTTGCTAGGAAAGCAAATGGAAAAGCTTGCGGCCAACCCGCTACAATCATGGGAGCCTGAAGGTATTTTAGTAGTGAATACTTCGGATGTTTCACAAACGGTCCCACTAAATGTGCCTAAAGAGTTTTTCATTGAAGGCAGACATTTAGCAGCTGCACGTGTGAAGCAATTCCTTCCATATGGGAAGGATGAAGGGGCGACGAAATATTTTGGTACCATTGAATTGGCTCCATACTCCTATAAGAAGATTCCTTTCAGACAGTTAGAAGAACAATTAACTAGCGTTCAAAAAGAACAAGTCCATTTTTCGGTTACTGAAAATACAATTGAAACGCCTTTTTATCTAATGACCTTTGATCCTAAATCTGGACGTATCGTTCAACTTCATGATAAAAAACGACATTGGGATATGCTAGACAAAAATAGTGAATGGACATTGTTTGAATATATAAATGAAAGCATTAGTCCATTACACCATACACAAGAACGGTCAACCTTCTTCCCGCGTGACGTCGATCTTGGTAATAAGAGCATCAGTGTATGGAACCATCATTGGAAAAGCATTCGAACCGGTGCAAAACGTGTGACTTCGTATGAAATTGATACAACCAGGCACGATTCCGTTTCCTATATTATGCATGTAGAAGCACCAGGAGTAAGCCGCATGGAACAAAAGATTACTTTCCATGTGAACGACGGAAAAATTGAACTTATTGCTTCTCTAGATAAAGCAGACATTCGTACACCAGAATCCATCTATTTTGCCTTCCCCTTACAATTACAACAAGGATGGAAGAGTCAATTTGATACTGCTGGAATGTTTGTCGAACTAGATCGCGAGCAGCTTGGAACTGTCAGCAAGGATTGGGTAACCGTGGACCAAACCGTTTCTATCTATGATGAGCAAAAAGGTGTAACACTGGCTTGTCCAGATGCGCCACTTGTCCAAATTGGCGACTTCAATTTCGGAAAAGAGAGCAAGGAAATTGAACGTAATGAGAATCCCTTGCTACTGGCATGGCCGATGAACAACTATTGGGATACGAACTTCTGGATCAATCAACCTGGCCGCATCCAATTCAAATACGAGCTCACCCCATTTGCTCAATTTGATCAAGTGGAAGCCCATAAAGCAGGTGTTTCTGCAACTGATCCCGTCGAGATAAATATGGCCATTTCCTGTGCATCAGAGGAAAGCGGCCAATTATTAGCTGGAGAAGGAGAAGGGATTGTCCCACTATACATTAAGCCAGCAGCAGATAATAACGGTTTCATTCTTACGCTGCGCAACCTTACAGAAAAACAAGGAACATACACATTCTCAGTTCCGGGTAAAACCATCATATCCTCTTCCAATGTCAGCATCCTGGAAGAAGACCTAAGTGAAATTGAAATCATAAATGGGGCAATCAACATCACACTACTAGGCAGACAACATCAATATGTGAGAGTCGTGTTGGGTGAATAACCCAAATGGACCCAATAAAACATTTCTGGCGGTATTTTTAATAAGCTATTAGGCTATAGGCTGACTACTTGGAGTTATAGAATTGTAATTTGTAACATTGATTCAATAAAAGGTTTGGGTTCTTGCATGGTACATATAAAGAACCCCAAACCTTTTTTATTTTTACATGGCAGAGACTTTATAGAAAGCAGGGGGGATGTCGTTTTTTATGGGTAAGGACATTTTACCGGGAAAAGAAGGCTTGTGTCTTTTTAGGAAATTCTCAAAAAAACTAAACTTTAGGGTGATGTGTTAGTGGAGATTTCGTCGTGTATCGGGTAGCGTTTTTCGACTCATTTTATAATAGAAACTCCCTATTTATCGGTGCTAGGGGTAGTTTTAATTAATTGTTTAGTTAATATCAAATCGTACTGATTTTTGTAGGTTCGTAGTTTTTATGAGTTCATATAGAAGAAGGATAGCGAAGATTGAGACCAATCATCGACAGAAACCTTACTGACAAACTGGCTATAGTTCTTTTTACATAAGGGTTTTGTCCACATTTAATCAAACGATTAATTAGGTAATTTCGTGTTAATCAAATGTTTGATTGGATGTGCTGCGGATGTTGTGATTGAGGGGATTGCGTGATTTTTCAGATGCGAAGTTTGTCGAAAGGCGGATTTGTAATAACGAGTGAAAAGTAGTTCGGTAAGGCTGCTTTTTAAGGAACCAAGTAGACATCCAGGTGGGTATTATAACAACAATAAAAAAACAGCTTCACCTGGAAGCTGCCTTATATTGACTAGATGGCTTGTTTCAAATGTTCTTTATTTCCGGCCATGTTTTTAAGTGTTGATTGTAGGTCAGCTAAATCCTGTGCATCAATTTCTTCAATTCCATCAAAAATAGAAATGGTTAAATACGTACAAATGACAAAAACAGTGATGACAGTAAACCAAGCAACAAACATTTTATGGTCCCCCTTGTTTAAAAACTTACCCTCATTTTAATTGATTTTTTTAAAATTAAATGTGATTTATGTCACAAAAAAACAGGATAAATAGTGACTACTTTTTCCTAAATAAGCAAGCGGATAAAACGGCTATATATGTAGGGGTTTTGCCTACGAATCTTGCGTTTTTTTCCCATAGTCCTGTGGACATTGGCTCCAAGTCATTTATCAAAGTGTATTGTACGTGCAAATGTTCCGCGCTATAATGATGTGAGTTTGTGCTTAAGAAATAATTGTGAGGTAGTATATGAAAAAAATAAGCAAAGATATGATGATAATCATGATTGGGGCATTTCTGTTTGCGTTAGGTGTGAATGTATTTGTTATTCCGAACGAGTTTGGGGAAGGCGGGGTAACGGGGATCACGATTATTACCTACTATTTATTTGAGTGGTCACCAGGGTTAGTCAACTTAATTTTAAATGCCTTTTTGTTACTTGTTGGTTATAAATTTTTGAATAAGGTCACAACGATTTATACGATTATTGCCGTCGTGTTTAATTCGCTTTTTCTTCATCTGACAGAGGGCTGGACGATTGCTTCTGATGAGATGATGGTGAATGCCATTTTTGGGGGAATTGTTATAGGGGCCGGAATTGGCTTAATTATTCGGGTGGGTGGAACAACAGCGGGCACGACCATCCTAGCAAGGATTACCCATAAGTTTTTGGGCTGGAGTATTAGCTATGGTTTATTGTTCTTTGATTTAATTGTGGCGCTTTCCTCTTACTTTATCATTGGCGCAGAAAAGTTGATGCTGACCATTATTATGTTGTATGTTGGGACAAAAGTGATGGAATTTGTCATTGAAGGCTTGAATCCCAAGAAGGCGATTACGATTATTTCTGATAAACCGAATGACATTGCTGAGCAGGTGACGACATCCATGGACAGAGGGGTAACCGTTTATTCGGGGCACGGGTATTACACAAAAACCCCAAAGGAAATTCTCTATATTGTGATTAGTAAGCAAGAAGTCATCAAGTTGAAACGAATTGTTCAATCGACTGATCCCAATGCATTCATCGCCATCCACGATGTTCGTGATGTGTTCGGTGAAGGCTTTATTGATATTTCAAAAGCATAATAGTAGATCAAGGGGGGTGTCAGGCACCATATGGTAAATATTTACATAGTGCCTGACATCTTTTAACACTCATTATCCATTTTCAATCTTGTTCCATTCATCACCATTCACAATATTTAATTGGTGCCGCAACTCTGTTATGTAATGCATCATGGCCAATCTTACAACGGATGGGTAGTATCGCGAGTTAAGCTCCTGTTCACATTCCTCTAAATCCATTTTTTTCACCGCGATTATTTTTGTTAATTCTTCCGTACTCATAGTCCATCCCCCTATATAATAAGTATTTTTATAGCTTTAGGATGGACACTTTTTTCATAGATTATACAAATGTACTCATCTCTGAATCTTATATTTTCCACTTAGGTAGAATTTATTTTGAGTTTTGGCCTTCATCAGTATGGAGAAGAGAACCTTCCCCTGCTTCATGGGGTGTATAGGTCTACTCTATTTTGTATCCCTTTTAAGATTTCTTCTGGTATTTCCTTGATTTTGATATCTTCACCGAGGAAAAGTAGCCAATTTGTTATCTCTTCCAATTCTTTGGGCATAGTAGTATTGATAAAAGTTTTTAGAATGGCTGTGGTTTGGTATGGGTTTGTATAGGAAATGGAAACTTTTAATGGATGGTATTTTTTGAACTGGGCAATCGCTTTTGGACCAAGTTCAAGGACTAGATTGATTCCTTCCTCCTGTTTCCTTATTTTTTCTAAAATCCTTTTCTTACTTGGTCTTTTTTCCGCCGAGTAGGGTTCGATATGGGTGAGTTTGTCGACAGGAAAAATATGCTTCCTTTCTTCCTGTAAGTCAAAGCCCTCTATGAGCCAAAGGCTTCTTTCATGATAAAGCTGCAAGAGATAAATGGGATAAGACTTTATGACCGTCTCCTCTTGGATGGTAATGAATAAATAGCGATCCAACAGAAGGATTTGGATGAGTCTTTCTAACATGGGATGGGGGAGATCTGAAAGTTCCAGTAAGTCGGGATTATGCGGGTTCGTCCCTTCAAAAAGCAAGAGTTGGTTTAACAGAACGAGGATCTCCTGCTGGTTTTCTGAGATGAGGCCTAGTAATTTTTCAGCTAACGACTGGCGACTCTTTAAATAGGGAAGCTGCTGATTTCGTGTGGCCATGAAGGCGATAAAAAGAGCTTTGACTTCATTATCGGTAAAGCGAACAACGGGCAGGACAGAATTTTGCATGACAAAATAACCGCCATCCCTTCCCACTTCAGCAACAAGTGGCATCCCCATGGCCTCAATTTCTCTGATATCTCTAATCGCTGTCGAACGAGAGATGTTAAATTCTTGCATGATTTCAGAAATGGTAAAGTGGGCGCGGTTATTGATATACCGCATGATGATATTAATTCGTTCAACTTTTTTCATGGGGACTCCTAAACAGTGTCATTTTCTGACATGATTTAAGGCTATGATATATCTATCAGGTGAAGAACACAAGTCATTTGAAATTAAAAAAAGAGGATGGTTTTGAATATGGCACAATATACCCTTGAAGAAAAAGATGGCTTTACCGTTTTAGGTATTGGAACGGAGCTTAAGAGCCATTACACAGACTTCGCTGGCATAACCAAGGAAAAGGCAGACTTTTGGCAGGCTGTGAGCCAAGATGGAAGACTTGACACGTTAAAGGCCTTAGCCACAAATGACTACATTTTCGCCGTGAACGAAGCGGTGAACAACAAGATGATGCATTATGCTGGTGTCATGACAGAGAAGGAGTTACCTGAAGCCGACCGCGTGATCCAATTTCCTAAAGGGGAATACTTGGTTGTGAAAGGGGAAGGGAAAACGTCTGAAGAGTTGAGTAATCAGCTAACTGGCATTGCCTTTGGTCAAGTCTTGCCAGAAGCAAAGAATTTTGCCTATGTGGGCGGGCCCAATGCAACGGTGGAGATGGGGCAGCGCGATGGCGTTGTTTATGGTGAAATCTGGATTCCGGTGGTTAGGAAATAAAGAGATAAGGGAGGGATGAAAATGTCTTATATCGTTGATTTTAAAAATGTGTCTACGGTTGGTTTAGAGTCCTCACCTGTAGTAGATGCGCTTGCTGGTTTACGTGCGAACGAGGCCCGTTACTTTATGAATAAATATAAACATGAATTTACGGTGGTACCGGCTAGTGAAAGCCAGGAGACCCTCGATTATGTGAACAGAATTCTGAAGGAAGAGCGTGATATTGAGTTTGCAGCCAAACCTTTAGAAACATCCCGTTTTCAAGTGGAAAATATCAAAATGGCCTACGTCTTTTATGAGGATGGTCTTGCGGTCAATGTCATGTATACGGTGGATGATCCTAAACCGAAGCGAGCTGTTGGTTTTAAGCTTTCGGAGGGGATGGAGGTACCAAAAGAGTTAGAAGGAAAGTTTAAGTTTGCAAGACAGAAGTCTAAACTAGCTGGAACCATTCGGGGTTCGTACTTTGTCATTAAAGGAGAATATTAAAGGAAGCAAAAGGGGGGCTATCAGAGTAGACCCTGGTACAGCTTCTTAAATAAAGTGATAAATGGAATAGGTTAGAGAGTAAGAGCATTCCTTGTAATGAGGAGTGCTTTTATTTTTTGTCCATGTTTATTTGCCTGGAGATCTTTAAGCCCATGATTATGTTAGAAATGACGTTAATTTTTGCATCGTGTATGGTAAATAAGAAAGAGGTGCTTTCCATTGAAAAAGGGATTGAAAATAGCCACAATCGGTGGTGGATCCAGTTATACCCCTGAGCTAATTGAAGGATTTATCAACTATCATGCTGAACTGCCAGTTCGTGAAATTTGGTTAGTGGATGTGGAAGCAGGGAAGGAAAAATTAGAGATTGTCGGAAATCTTGCGAAACGCATGGTGGAAAAAGCCGGTGTTCCGATTGACATCCATTTAACTTTAAATAGAAGAGAAGCCTTAAAAGATTCAGATTTTGTGACAACACAATTTCGTGTGGGGCAGCTTGAGGCACGCGCTATAGATGAACGGATTCCCTTAAAGTATGGCGTCTTGGGACAAGAGACAAATGGACCCGGCGGCTTATTCAAAGCATTACGTACCATTCCTGTCATCTTAGACATTTGCTGTGAAATGGAGGAGCTTTGCCCCGAAGGATGGTTCATTAATTTTACAAATCCTGCCGGGATGGTTACCGAAGCGGTACTCCGTTACAGCCATATTCGCAAGGTTGTCGGTCTGTGCAATGTTCCGATCGGAATGGAAATGGGTGTCGCAAAACTCCTAGATGTCGAGCATAGCCGTGTTCGCATTGATTTTGCCGGCCTCAATCACATGGTTTACGGATTGGATGTATTTGTGGATGGTGTCAGCGTAAAGGAGAAGGTCATGGACTTGATTACGGATCCTGAGAAGTCCATCACCATGCAAAATATCCATGCAATGGGATGGGAGCCTGAGTTCTTACGGGCATTGAACGTCCTGCCATGTCCCTATCATAACTATTACTATAAAACTAGTGATATGGTAGCGGATGAAATGAAGGCTGCGAAAGATGGCGGCACACGTGCAGAAATAGTCAAAAAATTAGAAAATGATCTATTTGAGCTCTATAAAGATCCAAATCTAGCGATCAAACCGCCACAGCTGGAAAAACGCGGCGGGGCTTACTATAGTGACGCTGCCGTGCGGCTCATCCATTCTATATATACGGATAAACGTGATATTCAACCCGTCAATACGATGAATAACGGAGCCATTGCCAGCCTTCCATATGATTCGGCTGTTGAGGTCAGCTGTATTATTACAAAGGATGGCCCCAAACCCATGGCCATGGGTGATTTGCCAATGCCGGTCCGCGGCCTGGTTCAACAAATTAAATCATTTGAACGAGTGGCCATTGAGGCAGCCGTTACCGGAGATTACGGAACAGCCCTGCTAGCCATGACCATCAATCCCCTTGTCTCAAATGATCGGGTTGGTAAATTAATTCTAGACGAGATGCTTGAAGCCCATAAAGACTATTTACCACAATTCTATAAGAAATAGGCAATGAAGCAGGGGACGGTTCTCTTGCATCCAAGGTACCTGTGCCCAGCAAGTGCGTGGGGCTCCTTGCTTTCAACAAAAAAACAGACTCTTTAAAGAGCCTGTTTTAGGTGGTTCTACTTATTACGCTTTACGAACGTTAGCTGCTTGAGCTCCACGTTGACCTTGTTCAACGTCAAAAGTAACGGTTTGACCTTCGTCTAAAGATTTGAAACCTTCGCCTTGGATTGCTGAGAAATGAACGAATACGTCTTCTCCGCCTTCACGCTCGATGAATCCGAATCCTTTTTCTGCGTTAAACCATTTTACTTTACCTTGTTCCATTTTGTTTCCTCCTGCTGTGTGCTTTGCACACAATGTGTTACTATCCTTGCACTCAGTGATCATCAAGACGAAAAGTTAATCTTATACTATCCTTTACACCGAACAAAAATAATTCCACTAAAGCTTACCATTTTGCAAAGGCATTTGCAAGAACAGAACGATAGGGGCGATTTTTCATTCACTGTTCCTTCACCAGGAAAGCCAGCAGACCCATCTCTTTCGTTTTCTTTCATTTAGAAATGAAAAAAGAGTAGTGTGTACATTATTAACGTACACACTACTCTTCTTTAAACAGAATGCGTCCAAAGCATTGAAAAAAAGGAGCGCCTGTGGTAAATTTATATAGATCGATATTTTTAGAGTGAAAGTTAATATATTATCCCTATCTTAAGTATACAGTATAATCAATTCGTTAGTCAACCTTTTTATAACATTTTTTTAAGGAGTGTTTGCGATGAAGTCAGCCTATCAGCAGGAGCAAGAGCGAGTGGACAGTGTAATGGACATCATTACGGAGCAAATCGGCAAATTGGAGGAAGAAACGACCCGGCGCCGGAACGAAGTGGTTCATATTCGCAAACATTTCTGGGATGAAATCAAGGTGAATACGGATACCTTTGATGATTTTCTTGAAACCATCATCGGCTTAAGGCAGGAGACTCAAGCCCTGTCCATCAGCCAAAGCACGCATAAACACGCATCTAAGAGGTTGTCAACCATGCGCCGTATGCAAGAGTCCCCCTATTTCGGCCGTATCGATTTTATGGAGGACGGAGATTCAACTCAGGAACAAGTCTATATTGGCATCTCCTCGCTAACAGATGAAAGTGGCGATCATTTCCTTGTGTATGACTGGCGGGCACCGGTATCGAGTGTCTACTACGATTACCAGCCAGGTCCGGCAAAGTATGCCACACCAGGAGGCATAATCGAAGGCAGTTTAGAGAAAAAGTGGCAGTATCTTATCCGCGGCGGTGTTCTTCAATCCATGTTCGATACGAGTCTCACAATTGGAGACGAGATTTTACAGCAGGTTCTGGGCAAGGGTACTGACAAACATATGCACAGTATCGTAGCGACCATTCAACAGGAACAAAACCGGATCATCCGTCATGATCGCGGGAGGCTGCTGATTGTACACGGTGCAGCAGGCAGCGGTAAGACATCAGCTGCCCTGCAGCGAATTGCTTATTTGCTTTACAAACATCGAGATAATCTGAATGCTGATCAAATTATTCTTTTTTCACCTAATTCCATGTTTAACAGTTACGTGTCCAATGTATTGCCGGAACTCGGCGAAGAGAATATGCAGCAGGTCACCTTTCAAGAATACTTGGACCATCGGTTGAGTAAGGAGTTTCAGGTTGAGAATCCCTACGAGCAATTGGAATATGTGTTAACGGCAGCGAATACCCCTTCGTACAGCGCAAGGGTTGCGGGCATCCGATTCAAAGCATCCGCTCATTTTTTTGAGGTGATCCATGCCTACCGGAAGTCGCTCGAGTTATCTGGAATGTTATTTAAGGACATCATTTTCAGAGGAAAGCCAATCGTAACCGCGGAGCAAATGGTTGACAGGTTTTATAGTAGTGACACCTCACTTCGCTTCCATAACAGACTAGAAAAATTGAAGGATTGGCTCATGAAGCAAATAGCTGAAGCGGAAAAGGTGGAACGGAATAAGCCGTGGGTACAGGAGGAAATCGAGCTGCTGAGCAACGAGGACTATCATAAGGCACATGCCTACTTAGCGGAAAAACGAGGCTTTAAAAGAGAAGATATTGCCGATTATGAAATGGAGCCGAAAGCACTTGCCCGATTGATTGTTCATCAGAAATTGAAGCCGTTGCGAAAACGGATTCGGGCATTTCGTTTCCTTGACATGAAGGGGATCTACACACAGCTTTTTGCTGATCCACAAAAAATCCAACCGTGGTTAGACGGGGATACACCGGTGGAATGGGAGGAGATTTGTCAGGCAACGCTAGAAATGCTAGAAGATGGCAAACTGTCTTACGAGGACGCTACTCCGTTTTTATTGATGAATGAGCTGATTCGAGGCTTTCAGACGAATGGCTCGATCAAGCATGTGCTTGTGGATGAGGCGCAGGATTATTCGCCGTTTCAATTCGAGTTTCTAAAATGTTTGTTTCCTAAGGCGAGAATGACGGTGCTGGGTGACTTTCATCAGGCGATATTCGCCCATGCCAGCGAAATGGATGATTTTCATGCACTTACGAGCCTATATGGGCAGAGTGAAACGGAAGTGATCAACATGACACGCAGCTACCGATCCACTAAACCGATTATCGAATTTACGCGCAGACTCGTCGCTGGCGGGGAGCGAATTATCCCGTTCGAACGGGACGGCGAGCGGCCCGTACTGAAGCAACTGGCCGATCATGAAGAATTACACCGCTGCATCGCCGCCAAAGTCGCTGATCTGCGGAGTCATCATTATCATAGCATTGCTATCATATGCAAATCTGCTGGGGAGAGTAAGCGTGCCTACGAAGCTCTATCCTCCATCCATGACATTAAGCTTGTGAAGAGTGGCTCGCTTGAATACGAACAAGGAGTGGTTGTCATACCTTCTTATTTGGCTAAAGGGATCGAATTTGATGCTGTTATTATTTATGACGCATCAGAGTATGTATATGGCGATGAGAGCCTGCGCAGAAGTTTCTACACCGCCTGCACCAGAGCAATGCATGTTTTGCAGCTTTATAGTGTAGGGGAACCGAGCCCCTTTTGCGAAACGTCTTGCGAGAAGGGGAAAAGTAACCTTCAATATTTATTGAGCATTTCCTTTTAATAAGGAGTGCTTTTTTTGAGTCTAAAATGCAAGAGTAATTTAGGTAACGATAATATTACCATAAAAATCATTAATTATTTATTGTAAAACGATAAAAAATGTATTAGAATAAATTGAAAATAATGTAGTGAGGTGCTTTTTATGAATCGAGGAACAACCCTCTTTTTAAAGATAGCTGTTATTCTGATTGGAACTCCCGTTCTTGCTTTGGGCATATTTGGCTTGACTTGGTTACCTAATCATCTAGTAAATCCAGATTATGACCATATCCTCTATCCGATTGCCATCGGGATGTATGTATCGATGATCCCGTTTTTCGCTGCATTGTATCAGGCTTTTTCACTTTTAGGCTATATTGACAAGAACCATGCTTTCTCGGAATTGTCTGTTATCGCGTTAAAGAAAATCAAATTCTGTGCCATCATCATCAGTGGTTTGTATGTGATCCTTCTGCCATTTGTTTTTCTCGTTGCAGATCTAGATGATGCACCAGGTCTGATACTAGTCGGAATGGTCCCGATCTTTGCTTCCCTGGTCATCGCCGTCTTTGCTGCTGTTCTCCAAAGACTGTTACAAGAAGCGATTGATATAAAATCAGAAAATGACTTAACGGTCTGAGGTGAAAATAATGGCGATAATAATCAATATTGATGTGATGCTAGCTAAACGGAAAATGAGTGTAACAGAACTTTCGGAGCGGGTAGGAATCACCATGGCTAACCTATCTATTTTAAAAAATGGAAAGGCAAAGGCGATTCGTTTATCCACCTTAGAGGCAATTTGTAAGGCGTTAGAATGTCAGCCAGGAGATCTTTTAGAGTACCGAAGTGATGAAGACAGCTAAGATTACTAGCGGGTCTTCATATACATTCACCAAGGAGGGATGTACATTGATAAAGAATGTTAGCCTGATAACGGATAAAATAAAGGATTTTTCCTTACAAAATATAGCGTTTATTGATAAATTCGTTTTGAACTTTCAAAATAAGTTGTTTGAAGACCATTGTTATCTCGACATCGATTTTATGATTAAGGATAAAGAAAAACAATACATTGCTTGCTTTCGCTTCTCCCACCCTAATAGTATCGATTTTGAAAGTGGAGGAATCTATCATCCATTAACAATCGGGATTTACGATATAGGGGACAGAGGCTGGGAAAATAAGAAATATGAAGTCATCGACTACGAGGATGATACCCTTCACTTCTATTGTACAGACATTGAAATTATTTCGTTAAGAGAAATATAAAATCTAGAAATAGCGGTGCCTGCCTGTTATGTCTCGATACAACACCCACCACTCGGAGGGTAGAGATATGGGTTGTAGTGAGAAGTGTTAGTAGCACTTCTTTTTTGTTTGTTTTTCAAGCATTACCTCCGATTAGAGCCAGTCTACTTATCTCTTAACCCAGCTCACTATTCTTAATATAATCCCAATCAAAAGATAAAGAAGCCCATTGCCGACGATGAGTAGTCCGATAAACGCAGCGGCTATAGCCCCACCTTCTCCAGTGCTTCCCTGACTATGATCAACCTTTACAAAGACGGCCCCGAGGGAAAACGCAATCATCGGTCCAAGAATCCCGATTATAATCCCTGACCAGAAAAAATGCAGTTTGTTCTTTTTGTATAACTGGATTGCTACGCTGTTGAACAACGCAAGCAAGACTAAAATTATCAACCAAATCAATCCATCCACCGGAGTTCCTCCTTGGTAGTTGTATTTATTTTCCTAACGACATTGTATAACAAGGTACATTGTTATACAATGTTATTAGTAATATTTGGGGGAGATTTTATGGATAGGGAATTACTGAAAGGGAGTATTGAGATTCTCCTGCTTTCTTTGTTAGTTGAGGGTGACTGTTACGGATATGAAATGACTAAGAAGTTGCGCATTTTAAGCGACGATGCCTACCACATGAATGAGGGTACTTTATATCCGGCTTTAAAACGCTTAGAGAATAAGGAATGTGTGACATCCTACTGGAGCCAGCAGACGGATGGGACGAGGCGAAAATATTATTCTATAACGGAGACAGGACATAAATTGCTTTCGGAGAAACTCAAGAATTGGAAGCAAATCAATCAGTTAATCGATCGAACGTTAGGGGGGTTAGCATGAACGAACTTGAGCGTTATCTACAACAAATCTTAGCCGACTTGCCGCAGGTGGAAAGGGAGGAAATGCACGAGGAGTTGTATGCCCATCTCGTGGAGCATATGAACGATTTAATGAGTAATGGGTATTCTGAAAAGGAGGCTGCACATTTGGTAATCCAATCCTTCGGAAATGAGCAAAGCTTAAATCAGGAACTGAAGCGGGCGATGTTTCCTTGGTTGAAGATTGCTCGTTTTGTCTGGAGCGTCTTCTTTGTTACTGCGTTTTTATGCTTGGTCTCGTATTTTTCAATGGAATTTTACCATCCGGAATTTGCCAATACTCTCCCCGTCGAAAGTGTGGTAGGGGGATTCTTTATCGTCTTGTTTGTGGCTGGGGCAGCGGAAGCAATCTACGAAGGACTGAACCAGCAGTTCAATTTGAAATGGCTTCGCAACACGTGGCTGTTGTTTTTTGTTCCCGCTTTAATCGTTGGGGCAATTCAGTCTCGATCATTGATAAACCACCCTGACCAATATCCGGATGGCCTGTGGCTTGATTTGTTCGCCATCCCAATCGGGGCGTTTGCCTATCTTTTGGCAAGACAGATTTTTACCTTGCTCTTTTTGAATAAGAAGCGACCTAAGGACAAGCGAAGGACGTTGATTCGTTGAAGGGAACTGTTGGATGGTTCAGGGGTTTCGGTGCCAGAGATCATTGATTTTGATAATTTAAGAGATTATCATAAAACACAGAAAATGAACAAATAAAAGAAGCTGGGGTTGCTATTTTTATGAGAACTGATTTGCAAAATGAAAAAAGTAAAAAGCTGTTGATGTCTTTAGGAATCCTTGTACTTGTGCTGTTAATTGCTGCTTTAGCCGTTTATAAGATTCATGCAAATGCTCGTGCGTATGAGTTGAAACAGCAAGAGAAGCAGAAGTATGAAGAAGAACAGCTTTCTGAATTAGAAAAGGTGCAAAAGGAAGATGCTAAACGTGCTGAAGAAGAGGCTCTTAAAAAACTTGCAGAACAAGTTGGTTTTATTGACCAGATTGAATATGATACTGGGCTTACTCCAGAATCTACCGAAGTTGACGTAATGAATGTGATGCATAAAATGACGCATCAGAAGGTAAGGGCAGAAAAAAAACTTGGTGCCATTCCAATGGTTGAGGACACGGTTAATCAAGTGGTCGAAGTAGTTTCCAGCAGTAAATTTGTTAATAAAGAGAAAATGCTTGAGATTGTGGGAAATTGGAAGAAGGGCCAGTTCAATTATATTGCCGCTGACCACAATTTCCTTTGGGAGCAACAAGAGGGTTCAGTGGGCAGAGCATACGGAGTTCTAGGTTTGGCTGAAGAAAAAGAGTTGGTAAAGGAAAACTTCCCGCAATATGTCCAAAAGTAAGCTGATATCTAGGAATACTTTGCTAGCCTTTTTGACTTAGAAAGGTACATTACAATCTTGTACGAACTACGTAAAAATAGATTATGAGAAAATTAAAAAGGTACCTTTTTGTAATAGTGGCTGGTTCTTCTGCTTCGTTATTTGAGGTTAGTCCTTCTGGAGGGACTAACCCCTAATTGGAAGGCCACTTCCAATTTTTGTAGAATTGTTTCCCGAATTTGTAGAATAAGTTTTATTTTTGTAGAAAAAGCTTTCCAATTGTAGAATTCCTCCTACATTTTGTAGAATTCCTACCGAATCGGTAAAATACTCGATTAAAAAATCAAAAGGTCACAAAGCCTCCACATAAAAAATAAAGGTAATCGTATAAAAAACAACGAAATACACTCTATTATGAAAAAGGAGGGTATCAGTTGTTCGTAAAGCCACTTGAAATACCTAAAAATCTTCTAAAAGCAGAGGTTTTAGAGAAACGGACACCCTTAGAGCACCCTGCATTAGCTAAGTTAATCCCGTATATTAAGAATTTAAAATCCGGTTACAACGGAGAAAAGACCATTAGCTACTATTTAGGTCAAATTCCCACACAAAGATTCTACATCTTCCACGATTTACGCCTTCCCTATGAGGATGCCTTTTTTCAACTGGACTTTCTTCTTTTATCTCCCCAAATCATTATCCTCCTTGATGGCAAAAACCATTCCGGTAAGCTTATTTTTGAAAAGAATCAGATGATCCAAGAGTATATGGATAAGCGGTTAATCTATGAGAATCCTATTTCACAGGCAAATCGCCATCAATTGTTGCTGAAATATCTTTGGAAAAATATAAATTGCCGCACATTCCGATAGCGTCTCTTGTTGTGGTTAGTAAATCTTCGACCGAAGTGGTGATCAGTCCCGGAAATAGGGAAGCAGAGCAAAAGGTGTATTGGGCGAGCGATGTGCTGGGAAAAATGGATCAACTATATCAGCAATACAGTAGAGAGTGGGTGGACCATAAAACGTTAGAAAAAATAAAAAGGTTGTTGCTAAAAAAACATACTCCGCTGGATATCAACATGCTTGAGAAGTTTGAGGTAGCCAATTCTGATGTTATAACAGGCGCACAATGCTCAAATTGCTTATTTATTCCAATGAAATACAAAAGGAAAAATTGGATATGCCCTTTTTGTGGTTTTGTTTCCCAACATGTACCTATTGGTGATATAAAGGATTATTATTTATTAGGTAACCCGACATTTACCAACGAGGGAATTCGTTCCTTTCTTCATCTTCCATCCTCCAGAGCCACCACCTACTTTTTGTCTACTCTGAATTTCCCCTATGCTGGTACAACCAAAGGCCGCATCTACTACCCACCAAAGGACTTTCTATAACTCGAGTTTGGGGTCGGTTCGATCGTTTGTGACGTTGGGTGTGTGGTAGAGGGTGGTTCTTATACTTGGAGATTAGGGGTTAGTCCTTCTGGAGGGACTAACCCCTATTTGGAAGAGTGCTTCCAAATTTTGTAGAATTGTTTCTCGAATTTGTAGAATAAGTTTTATTTTTGTAGAAAAAGCTTTCCAATGGTGATTTTTTAGTAGACTCGATTGAAATAATTAGGCTGAACTTGGGTTCAAATAAATGAAAAAAGAGGTGACAAATTGTCACCTCTCCTTCCATTTAATTTTCAACTAATGTATTAACAACTTTTTGTTCGGATGGTTTCACTTCTACTGGATCATCTGCTTGTTTAGCGCGTTTAATGAAGAAAGCAAGGATGAGAGCCACACAAGCAATTCCTGCAGAAACAACGAAGGAATCATTAATTCCCTCCAGCATGGCTTTCGTGGCAATTTGTTGCTTCATTTCAGCTAACACAGCTGGGGTAGGTTTCCCTGTTAAGTGTTTCATGGCAGCTGCACCTAGATCCTCCGCATGTGTTTTTGTCCGATTGGTCATGATGGTGACGAGCAGTGCTGAACCAATTGCGCCCGACACTTGCTGCAATGTACTATTCATTGCTGTCCCGTGCGGATAATACCGCGCCGGTAATTGGTTTAAGCCATTGGTCATAACAGGCATCATGACCATCGACATTCCAAACATACGTGCTGAATATAATAAAATTAAGTGAGAATAAGAGGTATCCAGTGTCAGCTTACTGAAGAAATAGCTGGTTACAACTGTAATCGTAAGACCGATAATCGCTAAAACACGGCCACCAAACTTATCAAATAATTTCCCCGTAATCGGTGACATGATCCCCATTAAAATAGCCCCTGGAAGCATCATCAAGCCCGATTTCATTGGAGAGATCCCGCGTAATGATTGAACATAGATGGGTAAAAGCAACATCGCTGAAAACATCGCCATCGCAATGACAACTGAAATAGCTGACGATAGGGCAAACATTGGGTATTTATAGATTCTGAATTCCAGCATCGGTTTTTCCAGCTTAAATTGACGTAGGATAAACAGAATTAATGAAATGGTGCCAACGATAATCGTGCCATAAACGAGTGGACTATCCCAGCCCTTATCACCGGCAGAGCTAAATCCATAAAGCAAACCGCCAAAGCCAAGACTTGATAACAATAGCGAGAGGAAGTCAAGCTGGATTTCGACTTTTTCCTTCTTATCTTTTAGTAAGAAAATCCCGATGAGTAAAACAATGACGGCAATCGGCGAAACAAAGTGGAATAACATCCGCCAGTCGTAATGTTCAATCATCCAGCCGGACAATGTTGGACCGACAGCCGGTGCAAAAATAAAGATCAGACCGAAAAGCCCCATCGCTCCGCCCCTTTTTTCAGGTGGAAAGCTTGTTAACATGACGTTCATTAATAGCGGCATCATGATGGCAGATCCTGCCGCTTGGATGAGTCGTGCAACTAACAAGACAGAGAAGACGGTGGAGAATCCCGCAAGAAAGGTCCCAACAGTAAATAAACTTATGGCAGTTAGGAATAAACCTCTTACAGAGTATCTTTGAATTAAAAAAGCAGTGGCTGGAATCATAATTCCATTAACAAGCATATAACCTGTCGAGAGCCATTGTACAGTCGACGCGCCGACATCTAAATCCTTCATGATGGAAGGGAGTGCCACATTTAAGAGTGTTTCGTTTAACATGGCAATAAATGCCCCAATCATGAGAATGGCAAGGATCCCATATGGCGGGCGTGTATGAGTTGAATTGATGTTTTCCATTTTGTCCTCCTTGAACTAATAGTACAACTTTTTGTACCTTAGTTATAACATTTCACCATAATATCATCAGTACCTCCATTTTGGCAACATAAAAATCTTCCCAATTCAGTAGACCTGCAAATGACAAATAGTATTGCTAGTATTCTTAAGAATTTTTGCTTTTTATGATAATTCAATATAACGAACATAAATATTCTTAATAAAGTGAGAAATATTAAGAAAAAGGAAGAAAATTGGAGTAAAAGAGGCGAAAATCACCCCAAATAGGAAAATATGACTAAATCCGGTGGTTTCCAAGTTCGATATATTGAACTATACTCAATTCATAAGTTCTTTAAAAAGAACAAAACATCCTAGAATATTTAAGAAAGGGAAAATAATGTTCGTTAAATCAAACATTATTTTCAAAAGGTGTGATAAAGGAGGATGACTACTTCCATACGACTTGCTTAGATTTTTGTGTGTATTGAAAGGTATAGCTTAAAAAGAACGGCTTCATCCATTCATTATACAAGTCCATAAAGAGAAAGTGAGGGATCGTGATGAATAAATTAAAAAAATCCATACTGACATTCGTAGCTATTTCCTCAGTTTCTGTTGTTTCTGTTATGGCAAACCAAGATGTAGCTGCACAACTGGAAAAATGGTATAGCACCGCCTACCAAATAAGCAGCGATACCACTATACAGGTGGAAGAAAAAGGGTTGCAGGAAATAAAAGACACTACTAAAGAACTGCAGCGTGTTGAAAAGAATCAAGCTGCGTCCGATATTGGGTCATTCCTCCTGACTGCTCTTAATCAGTCGAAAAGCAGCATTGAAAACCATCAGAAGGAGTATCAATCTCGATTAAATAAGGCTAAAGCTGAGCTTGAGAAAAATGGGTTTGATGTGCACGCTGAAAATGAAAAAGTGACATTAGATGCTGAAATGACAGCTGATGTTGAAGAAATGCTTTCAGAAGTATTAGGGGAATAAGGTATTCCTGAATTTGTTTATCGCAAATTCTAAAATATAAAACACAAATAAGAGAGGAAGATTTAAAAATGAAAAAGTCATTTAAAACAAAAGTATTATCAGGTGCGGTAGCAGTAGGATTACTTTCAAGTGTAGGAGTAGCATTTGCAAGTACGGATGCAGGAACAAACCTACAAAACTGGTATAATTCACAATTCGGGAAATCGGCAGCATCTATTCAAACACAAACAACAGATTATGCTGTGAAAAAAGCTCCTGCATTAATTAACGAATATAATGGCCTAAGATCAGCTGCGGTTACTAGCATCAATGGTACAAAAACTGCAGAAACAGCTGCGGCAAATACAGCTATCACGAATGCTAAAAATGAACATCTTGATGCATTAGCGGCTCAGAAACTAGCCATTCAAAATCATCTACAGAGTCAATTTGATGGAATTCAACAGGCTGCAGACACGATTATTGGCCAAGTAGGGCTCCTAGCCATTGATTTTGCAAATAAAGATTTAACAAAACTTACTGGTGATAAAGGATCTGCTGCAAAAACACAATTAACTAATGAATTAAATGCATCTAGTCAACAAGCTGTATCAGATTTACAAGCAGCAATTGTGGCTGCAAAAGCGGATCTTCAAAAACAACTTGATGATGCATCAGCTTCAAGAGTTGATAATATTAAACACATTATCGACCGCAAAATTGATGAACTACGTGGTACCATCACTGCAAAGAAAAATGATTTAGTAAAGGCTCAACAGGATCTAATCGCTGCTAAAGCTCAGGAACTTCAAGCTAAAGCAGAAGCTGATTTGGCCGCAGCAGTAGCTGGTATTTAATAAATATAGGTTATGGAAGCAAACCTGGCAGGGTCTCATATTAGTTGAGCCCCTGCTGTTTTAAAGGAGGACTGAAATGATGAAAAGCAGGAAGGAACAATTCAAGCAGAATAAAATATCAAAAAGGGCAAAGTTACTACTTGGAACTCTTTTTTTAAGCATGGGGGTAGGCAGCAGTATTACCGTTGCATTTGCAGACCAGGATATCGAGGGATCGTTGGGAAATTGGTTTGCTAATCAACAAGCGAAGTCGATTGAGACCATTGAAAAGGCCATTATGTCTGAAAAGGAAATTCAACTGCAGCGTTTAAAAGAAGAGTTGCAACTAGAAATGACCAATGCGAAACAACAGATGGACCAATTCACAGAGAAAGAAAAAAAGCAGCGAATAAAAGACTTGAAAGCTCATACGGATGAATTAATAAAAAATCTAAAGGTTGATCATTCTTCAGAAAAGGCAGCCGTTATAAATCAACTCAATACTATCCAAAATGAGGCAATTGAAAAAATGGATACAATCGCAAAAGCTGATAAGGGAGAAAAAAAACCCAACCAAGGTGGTTGAGGAAACTCCTATTAAATATGAAGAACAAAAACCAGTAAATGCAGGTGGGAATTAATGCGAACCGTTGGGGATGAAATACAGTCCGTTGATATTACTTTAAAGTCTAGACCAAAGCAGATGTCATCCATACTAAGTTGGATCAAATTTATTCTATCGTTAATCGTAGTCATTTTTATTTTCCGATTTGTTTTTGGCATAACAATCATTGATGGAAACTCGATGAATCCAACATATGATAATAGGGATGTTGTCCTAACCAGTAATCTGTTCTATAAAGTAGAAAGAAATGATGTTGTTATCGTAAAAAACCAAAGCGGATTTAATATCATAAAACGAATTATCGCATTACCTGGTGAGACAGTGGGTATAAAGGGTGGCGTTGTATATGTAAATGGAAAACCAGTGAAGGAGCCTTTTACCACTGGCAAATCAAATGATATGCCTGAAACGAAAGTGGAAAAGGGATTTTATTTCATTATGGGGGATAATCGTACACCAGGTGAAAGTTTGGACAGCAGAAGTACTGAAATTGGTCAAATCTCTAGGGATGCCATAATAGGGGAAACGATGATCTCAATCATTCCATTTGGTAGTAGATAGGTATGAATAATGACTAAACAACCCACATTTATGGGTTGTTTAGCATACTGTTGTTGAGGAACAAATTAGTCAATGCATTATTGCGGATATTCTCCAATTTCTTCAGTTGATTTAGTTACCAGCCACTTTTTTAGCGTTCGTTGGCCAGAAATAGCCGATAACCGCACCAACTAAAGCCGGCAGCATCCAACCAAGCCCAATATCGTAAAGTGGTAAGGTATCCATGTAGAACGATTTAATGGAATCGAATATAGGGACAGTTGCACTTGGTAAACTGGCGACTAACGTGCTGTAGCCGTCGAAGAAGCTAACACAAAAAGTGAAAAACATGGCAGATGCATAAACGCTCTGTTTATGGCCGAACAATGACGAACAAAGGGCTAATACAATCAGGACAATGGCTAATGGATACACTAGCATTAAGACCGGTACCGCGTATTGAATAATATTGGTTAACCCGAAGTTGGCAATGATCAATGAGACAAGGCACAGTACTAGAACGAAGATTTTATAGCTTATTTTTGGAAAAATACTGTGAAAAAACTCGCTGCACGACGTAATCAACCCGATGCTTGTTTTTAAACAGGCAAGGACGATAATAATCGCTAATAAAATTGAGCCGAAGGATCCGAAATAATGCTGTGCAACGGCTGCGAAAATCAACCCGCCGTTATCGAATGTCCCGATGGCTGATACGCTCGATGCACCCATATAGGTAATCAGTCCATAAATCAGCATCATTAGGACCATGGCGAAAATGCCCGATTTCCATGTGGCTTTCGCGATTGTTCTCGGATCGGTGATACCTTGTCCCTTAATCGCATGGATGACGACAATCCCAAAGGCAAGGGAGGCGAGCGCATCCATCGTGTTGTACCCTTCTTTAAAACCGGTAATAAAAGCCAGGTCACGATAGTCACCAGTCGGGTTACCGAAGTGACCCATCGGTTTCACGATGGCAATGACAATTAAGATGAATAAAAATAGTAAAAATGCCGGGGTTAAATACTTTCCGATATAATCGATAATTTTCGCTGGATTCAATGAGAAATAATAAACGATTGCAAAAAATCCAAAGCTAAAAAGCGCGAGATATAAACGGCCGTGCGCTGGGTTCATATACGGTTCAAACCCGACGACGAAGGGAACCGTTGCTGTCCGTGGAATGGCGAAAAATGGTCCGATGGTTAAGTAAAGGGCCATGGCGAAGACGACTCCAAATAAGGGATGGACGCGCCCCGCTAAATCACGTAATCCATTACTCCCGGATAAGCCGAATGCTAAAATCCCCAAAAATGGCAGACCGATCGCGGTTACAAGGAAGCCAATTAAAGCCGGCCAAAAGTTCGTACCAGCGAGTTGCCCCATTTGGATAGGGAAGATTAAGTTTCCTGCCCCAAAGAACATGCCGAATAGCATTGTACCAATAATGGCATAGGTTGAAAATGATATTTTTTGCTGCATACCCGTGCTCCTTCTAAGATGAATTCCACCCATTTTAACACCTTTTTTGAGAGGAAGCTATAGCTATTCCCCGCTCCACAATACGTGCGTATCGCTCACCTCGCTAAATAAATTACAGAAATCCTTTTTTGAAATGGCTTTTTTCATTATAATGAAATAACTGTCAGGTTGTTCCAATAGAAGGGAAAAACGATGCAAAAGAACAGTGCCCTGCTTCACTTCACAGCTTCAAGGAGGTTATCCCATGGATAAAGAGGCTCAAATTTTACATTACATAAAAATGAATCCTTTCATTTCACAGCAGGAGTTATCAAATAAGGTTGGTTTGTCACGGCCTGCTGTTGCTAATTATATTGCCAGTCTGATGAAACGCGGTGAGATCAAAGGACGTGGCTATATTCTTCGCGAGGAATCGGCAATTGTTTGTATTGGGGGAGCCAATACAGACCGGAAAGCGCGGACCAATCAAAAGGTGCGACTGTATTCATCTAACCCCGTAAAAATCACGGAGGCGTGTGGCGGTGTAGCACGCAACGTGGCTGAAAGTTTAAGTCGGCTTGGGCTGACTACCTCACTGATGGCCTGTGTCGGAGATGACAAAGAAGGGAACTGGATCCTGAAGGAAACGAAAAGTCAGGGAGTGGATGTTAGTCAGGTATGGGTGCTGCCAACCGAACAAACAGGGACGTTTACTACCCTTTTGGATATTACAGGTGAAAGCGTGGTCTCCATGGCTGATATGAATATCTATGAGAAACTAACCACTTCCATGTTTGAGGAAAAATGGTCCCATATCAGTGCCTCGACTGCCGTGTTTTTGGATACAAATATCCCTGAGGAATGTATCCGTTACGTCATTAAACGCTGCAGCGATGTACATATCCCTATTTATATTGAACCTGTCTCTCCAGTTAAGGCACGAAAACTTCCTGCTCGTCTTGACGGTGTCGAACTTCTGATTTTAAATCGTGAAGAGGCGGAGACCCTTACGGATATGAAAATTGATGCAGTCAAGGATTGTCACACAGCCTGTGGAAAACTAGGTCAGCGTGGCGTTCAAAAGGTGATGATCACACTTGCTGATCAGGGGGTTTATTACTTTTCTACTGAGGAATCTGGGCATTTGCTTCCTTTCAAAAGGGATGTTGTCGATGTCACTGGAGCGGGGGAGGCATTTGCGTCATGTGCCATTTACGGCATGATGAATGGGGAATCGCTCGTTCGTGCTTGCCAATTAGGCCTAGCTGGTGCGGTTCTTACCCTTCAAACGGAAGAATCTATCTCGTCCTTTCTCAAGCCTGAAAAAATTGATGAAATCATAAGTGAGTATTCATGATAAAAAGGAATCCCATTAAAAAACCTGTGTAGAATCATTATCTACACAGGTTTTTCTTTAAAAATGTATAAATTTTTCGACTTTGAGAATGTCCAGCTCCAGCGACTAGGGCGCTTGTGCTTTTCTTCTTATTTTACACTAAATGTTTTTAATTCATCTTGTGTTTCTGGAACTTGTAAATCGCCTGATTTAATCTTTTCTATCCATTCTTTTACAGAAGCTTCAATTTCAGCTTTGTTTGCTACTTTGTCGTTAATTGGTGCTAGGCCAACTCCATCTTCTGCTAAGCCGTAAAGCGCAACCTTGCCACCAGGGAAATGACCATCCTTTGTTTTCGTTGCAAGGTCATTAACCGCTACATCCACGCGTTTTAAGGCGGATGTAAGGACAATGTCTGCGCCCATATCTGCTTGGTCACGGTCTACCCCAATTGCCCAAAAATCTTTGCTTGGGTCTTTTTTCTTGCGGTCATTGGCTTCCTTGAACAGACCGACACCCGTAGCGCCTGCAGCGTGGAAGATGACGTCCGTACCTGAGGAATACATTTTAGATGCGATGGCTTGTCCAACCTCCGCCTTGTCAAACGCACCGGCATATTGAACATCGACTTTCACTTCTGGTTTTGCCGCTTTCACGCCAGCTAAAAAGCCAACATTAAATCGTTCGATTACCGGAACTTCCATCCCGCCAATAAATCCGATTTGATTCGATTTTGTGGTAAGGGCAGCTGCCACTCCTGCAAGGAATCCTGCTTCTTGTTCTTTGAATAGAATGCTTGCTACGTTTGGCTGCTTTACTTCTGCATCTACGATGGCAAACTTATTATCCTTTTGTTGTTTGGCAATTTCCTCAACCGCTGCCGGCATTAAGAAACCAATCGCGTATACTAAGTCAAACTTTTGACGAACGAGAGCATTTAGGTTGGTTGTATAATCAGCATCTGATTTAGAGGCAAGGTATTCATAACCGCCTTTACCTTCCTTAAGTCCATTTTCTTTTCCGAATTTTTGAAGACCTTCCCAAGAAGATTGGTTAAACGATTTGTCATCGACACCACCAACGTCGGTAACCATTGCTACGGAGAAACCTTTTTCATTGTCTCCGCCATTGCTATCATTACTTTTTCCACAAGCACCTAATAATGTACCTGCAGCAAGAACTAGTGCTAGTGCCGCTCCAACTTTACGCTTTTTCAAAATAGTATGCCTCCCTATGATGTATGAAATAAAAAGGTAAGTTTGGGTTTGTGTAAACTTTTGTTTAAAACCAAAACTTATGTTTTGATTATACTCCCTTTTTTACTACTTGTCACCCCAGTGGGATCATTCTCTTACCTAATATAAGCGCCAGATGGAGAAATGAAACTCAAAAAAGATCTGTAGCCGTTGTGCGGATGATTTAATGGGCTTTTGCTGAGAAATAAGTAGAGACGGCAATTGTTCAAGCAAAGAAAGGAGCAGGTAGTTTCTAAGCAACCCACCAACTAATGCAGATGGTTTTCCTGCCAATTTGTTTGGTCACATGACTTAAACGGAGGATAGATTCGTTGCTCATACATGCCCACCTATAAGTGTAATGGACTATCCTCGCAGTCTATGGAATGATTCACCTGCAACAGACAAGGCCATTTCTGAAAGATTAGTCCATCATAACCTCGATGAAGAACAAATCACAGAGAGTCTATTAAAGATTAGTCCATCATAACCTCGATGAAGAACAAATCACTGAGAGTCTATTAAAGATTAGTCCATCAAAGCCTCGATGAAGGACGAATCGCAGGGATTCTATTAAAGATTAGTCCATCATAGCCTCGATGAAGGACGAATCACAGGGATTCTATTAAAGATTAGTCTTTCATAGCCTCGATGAAGAACAAATCGCAGTCATTCAATTAAAGATTAGTCCATCATAGCCTCGATGAAGGACGAATCGCAGGGAGTCTATTAAAGATTAGTCCATCATAGCCTTGATGAAGGACCAATCACTGAGAGTCTATTAAAGCTCTACGGGTATGGCTTTCCTTCTATCAAACTTGTAAATAGTATGAAAACCGCATTCCTTCGCCATGCGATAGGCTTCTACTAGGTTAGCACCGACTGTTTCAGCTTTGTGCGAGTCTGAGCCGATGGTTAAGATTTCTCCACCTAATTCTCTGTATCGTCGGATAATATTCATGGATGGCAGGGTTTCCTTCAAACTTGTCCTAAGACCAGAAGTATTGATTTCAATGCCAATATTCCGTTCAATCGACTTTTTTAAAATTTGCTCGATAATCTCCTGATAGTCCTCAAATAGATAGTTTCCAAATTCTTTATAGCTATAGCGTTTCATTAAATCAAAATGCGCGATCACATCAATATCTGCAACTGATACCATTTTAAACAGTTCCTCAAAATAGAGCTGATAGGCATGTTGGTGATGTTCTTTCCCAACAAGTCGGAGCTTTTGGTTGTTGATATTATGGACGGAGCCTAAAATGAAATCTAGATGCAGAGTTCTAAGCGTTTGCGCATATTGATCCATTAACAGGTGAGGCTCGCACAGTTCGATCCCAGCCTTAATGGTTAATCGGCCGTGAAATTGCTCCTGACAATCGCGAATTTCGCTAAAATACTTTGCGAAATTCATATGACCATAGGTGGGTGCAAGCGGGTTAACGGAGAAATGCTCAGTAAAACAGATCTCATTTATATGATTTTCTAATGCTCTCCTACAAACTTCTTCCATTATGGCAGTAGAATCAAATGAATGGTTGGTGTGATGATGATAATCCATTAAGTACATAATGCTTCCCCCTGAAAGATATCTATGTATCTATTTTTTATTAAACTTTCGATCTTGGCAACCTTGGAGCACAAGAACCGTCCCCTGCTTCAGACAAAATAGGGTTGAGTCCAATTTTGTCTGATTTATCTGACATCATTTGTCCCCAATGTGCAACCTATATGAAAACGCTCTATTGTATGATGATTACAGGAGGTAAGGCAATGATGATTGATAAACGTCCCGCCTTTTTGCTGAATTACCTTTTAAAAATGAAGAATACCACCATGAATCAGGTGATGGAACACACCCAATTAACGAAAAGGCAAATTTACTATGATTTAGAGAAAATCAACCATTGGTTAAAGGAAAGAGATCTTCCCGCCATTCCCTTTCGTGGAATCCACTATATCGAGGTACCGAAAGAGGTGGGGGCCTATTTTAGGGAGCAGCAAGATCACAGCCAGGATCATGAGGTTATTTTAACAGAAGAGGAAAGATTGAATCTCATCATTCTTTATCTATTTATACGGGAAGAGCCCATTTCATCAGTCCATTTAACACAGTTATTACAGGTGAGTAAGAACACGGTTATATCTGATGTAAAAAAGGCGAATGAAATGAACCGGCCATTCCTAGTAGAAATCCGCTATTCCCGGCAGAATGGCTACCATTTAAAAGGAACGGAGTTTGATAAGAGGGTAATCGTCATGCACTGTTTATCCCAAGTGTTATCTGTTCCCTATTTTGAAAAACTAATCGATTATTTAGTAAAGAATAGGACGGGCCACATTCCGTTCGAGGATATTCATCATACGCTTTTGCAAATGGAGACACAGTTCGAGTTGCATTTTGTCGAAGAACGGATTAAGCAATTCGCCTATTTTCTCCTTTTCTACCACTATCGGTTAAAGGAGAGAAAATTTGTCCCGTTCCATGCTGATGAAATGAAATTAGTAAAAATGGATCCGATGTGGAGGGTATCACAAACCTTATCGGAGCTGCTTCGTTTTGAAGTAGTAGATACGGAGCTCTGTTATTTAACCATCCAATTACTTGGCTTGTCCTTAGGAAACCGTTTTGTGCAAGACATGAACCGGGACCTACTTTTTAAAATATGTGAACAGCTTGTGTTTGATTTTGAATCTAAAGCCTGTATTGTTTTTGAGAAAAAAGACGAAGTCATTCATTCGTTGTATCAGCATTTAAAACCGGCTTATTTTCGAATGAAATATCGAATACCCATTGACAATCCGCTTCTTGAGCAAATTAAACATGAGCATAAGGAACTTTATACGATTGTAAAAGAAATGCTCCAGCCATTTGGCACCTTGTTAAGTATCACGATTCCTGAAGAGGAAATAGGTTTTATCACCATGCATTTTGGGGCCATGTTAAAAAGGCCGAAGCAAGAAATGCCGAAAAAGAAACGAGCCATTGTCGTTTGTCCGAGCGGGATCAGTTCTTCTCTCATGGTTAAACACCAGCTGGAATCGCTTTTCTCAGAAATAACTGTTGAAAGAAATCTGTCCTTACAGGAATTCCAAAAACAGAATCTTGACCACTATGATCTTCTTTTTTCGACCGTTGCGCTTGACACGACCCTTCCATGCTTCTATGTGAAGCCGATCATGACGCCGAATGAAAAGAACAGTTTGGTCAATGAGGTATATCAGCATTTATTTGGGATTCAATACCAGGATATTTCGGTAAAAGAGCTCATCCAAACCATTGGGAAATTTGCCAATGTATATGATGAGAAAGGGTTAAAGACAGCTTTAAGTCAATTAACCTTTCAAAAGAAAGTGGAGCATCAAAGGGGGAATCAGCCAGTGTTAAATGATTTATTAACAGCGGAAACTGTTCAGATTGTGGAACAGGTATCGGATTGGGAGGAGGCTGTAAAAGTAGCGGCGAAACCGCTGCTAGAGACAGGGATCATTGAGTCTTCTTACATTGAGGCCATGATTGGCAATATTAAAACGTTGGGTCCCTATGTGGTCATTGGTCCAGAAGTGGCCATCCCGCATGCACGGCCGGAAATGGGTGTTCATCATGTGGGCATGAGTTTTTTAAAGCTCAACCAGCCCGTCAATTTTTTAGAGGATGAAAAGTATCCTGTCCGCTTGCTGTTTTGCATTGCCGCCATTGACAATACCACACATCTCAAGGCGCTTTCACAATTAACCAAACTTCTTAGTGAGAAAAACAACATTGACTTACTGAAGGAAACGGAATCAACAGATCAAATCTTTGCCTTATTTAAACAATATTCTGCAGTTGTGTAAGTAAAAATGAGGAGGAATGTAGGATGAAAATTTTAGCCGTATGTGGATCAGGTTTAGGAAGCAGCTTTATGTTAGAGATGAATGTTCAACAAATCTTAGGGGAATTAGGGGTTAGTGGGATTGAAGTCGAACATTCAGACCTCAGTTCAGCAACGCCTGATGCAGCGGATCTCTTTATTGCCGCCAAGGACATTGCCGAAGGAATGGGTCATTTAGGAGAGGTGATTGTCATCGAAAGCATTATTGATATGGATGGCCTGCGCTCTAAATTAAAAGAGGTTCTTGCTCAAAAAGGATTGCTTTAAAAAAATATCATCGCCATTAAAAGGAGGGTTACCCATGGGGGAAAGATTTCTTAAACTAGTCATGGATATTTTGAGTACGCCAGCTGTTTTGGTTGCGTTAATTTCCTTTGTTGGACTTATTATTCAGAAAAAGGCTTTAAGTGACATTATTAAAGGTACGGTCAAAACCTTTTTAGGCTTCCTCGTTATTAGTGCCGGGGCCGGGATTATTGTTGGTTCCCTTGATCCTTTCGGAAAGATGTTTCAAGAGGCGTTCCACGTAAATGGGGTGGTACCGAACAACGAAGCAATTGTGGCGATGGCCTTAACGAAATATGGCAGCACGACCGCCTTTATTATGTTCTTCGGTATGCTGGCCAATATCTTAATTGCACGCTTTACGAGACTTAAATATATCTTCTTAACCGGACATCATACCTTATATATGGCTTGTATGCTTGCTGTAATCTTAATGGTTTCAGGCTTAAAAGGTGTACCGCTTGTGATTGTTGGTTCCCTGGCCTTAGGTTTAATCATGGCCGTATTCCCGGCCATCTGTCAGCCGTTTATGAAAAAAATTACGGGTAATGACCACGTTGGATTTGGGCATTTTTCCAGCTTAGGTTATGTTCTTTCAGGTCTTGTTGGAAAGGCTGTCGGAAAAAATTCACGGTCAACTGAAGAAATCAATTTCCCTAAAGGGTTGGGCTTTTTACGTGATAGTTCTGTCACGATTTCGTTGACGATGATTATTCTTTATGTGGTTATTGCCCTCTTTGCAGGTCCATCTTATATCGAAAAAGAATTGAGCGGTGGCACACATTATCTTGTATTCTCGCTGATTCAGGCGGTTACGTTTGCAGCAGGGGTATTTGTGATCCTTGCCGGTGTTCGACTCGTCTTAGCTGAAATTGTTCCTGCGTTCAAAGGGATTTCAAATAAACTTGTGCCAAACTCTAAACCGGCGCTTGACTGTCCGATTGTCTTCCCATATGCACCAAATGCTGTTCTAATCGGTTTCTTCTCAAGCTTCGCGGGTGGAATTGTCGGGATGATTATCCTCGGTCTTACAGGTCAAGTCATTATTTTACCTGGTGTGGTTCCCCATTTCTTCACTGGAGCAACTGCTGGTGTATTCGGTAATGCGACAGGCGGTGTCCGCGGTGCAACCCTTGGCTCATTCGCAAACGGTTTGCTGATTACCTTCCTGCCAGTCTTCTTAATGCCTGTTCTTGGCGACTTAGGATTTGCTAGCACGACTTTCTCAGATGCAGACTTTGCTGCATCGGGCATCTTCCTTGGAAATATGGCTAAATCGTTTGGAGCAACTGGCGTTACGGTTACCGTTGTGGGCTTGGTCTTACTTGCAGTGGTATTCGGTATTTTCAAAAAAGGCAAAGACGGGAATAACTCACAACAAATCGGCGCTTAATTTTTCAAAAATCTCAGGTACTCTTGGGGTGTTCCAGTCGATTTCTGACCCACTCTAAGAGTGCCTTTTTTCTTGCACGGTATCAACATTGAAAAGGGGAGGATTATTCATGAGTATGGATCTTCAAAAACTAGAGACATTTCGCGATAAAATTCGGCTAATGACGTTAAAGGAGTTATCCCATCTTGGTTTTGGTCATTATGGCGGAAGCTTGTCGATCGTTGAAGCGTTGGCGGTGTTATATGGGCAAGTCATGAAGGTGGATCCAAAAGACCCAAACTGGGAGGATCGTGATTATTTTATTTTATCAAAGGGTCACGGAGGCCCAGGGCTTTATGCCGCCTTGGCGGTGAAAGGTTTTTTCCCGGAAGAAGTGCTTTATACCTTAAACCAAAATGGAACGACTCTCCCTTCCCATCCTGATCGAAATTTAACACCGGGTGTGGATATGACAACCGGTTCTTTAGGTCAAGGGATTTCAGCGGCTGTTGGCGTAGCCCTTTCTCATAAACTATCAGCTAAGGATAATTTTACGTATTGTATCGTGGGTGATGGTGAATTAAATGAGGGCCAGTGTTGGGAAGCCTTTCAATTTGCCGCCCATCACAAATTGAATCACCTCTTTGTGTTTATCGATGACAATAAGAAGCAGCTGGATGGCCGTACAAAGGATATCATTGATCCACTTGATTTTGAGGAAAAATTTGCCGCGTTTGGTTTTTATACATTGAAAGTAGACGGCAGTTCATTGCAACAAATCTATGAAGCTATCGAAAAAGGAAAAGCGCAAACGGCTGGGCCGGTTGCGATTATTCTTGATACCGTTAAAGGCCAAGGTGTTCCCTACCTGGAAGAAAAGGCAGACAATCATCATATCCGTCCCAATCAAGCCGATGAAGCCGCTATTTTAGATGCCATTGAGACATTGGAAAATAAACTTGGAAGGGTTGTGAAGTCATGATGCAAGCACCATCCAAAACGTATGAACTAGACAAAATGGAAATGCGGCAAGTGTATGCCACTACCATTTTAGAATTGGCGAAGGAAAATCCAAATATCATTGCCTTGGAAGCAGATTTGATGAGTGCGATTACAACGAATAAAATCATCAAGCAAATTCCTAAGCAATTAATCAATTGTGGCATCATGGAAGCCAATATGACGGGGGTTGCAGCAGGATTATCGATCACAGGCAAAATCCCTTATGTGCATACGTTTGGCCAATTTGCCACGCGCCGTGCCTTTGATCAGCTCTTTGTGTCAGGGGCCTATGCGAAAACGAATATAAAAATTCTCGGATCTGATGCAGGCGTAACAGCTGAACATAACGGGGGCACACACATGGCTTTTGAAGATCTAGGGCTTGCCCGCTTGATCCCGAACGCTACTGTGTACGAAGTTAGCGATGCCGCCATGCTCCGATTCCTCCTTAGAAAAATAGAAAAAGAGCATGGAATTCATTACATCCGGACGATACGAAAGAATGCCGTTAAGCTGTACGACGAGAATGAGATCTTTGATGCTGGAAAAGGAAAGGTTCTCCGCGATGGCAGCGATGTGACGATCATTGCCAGTGGGATTATGGTGGCGGAATCCCTTAAGGCTGCTGATTTGCTTCACGAACAAGGTGTAGAGGCAGCCGTTATTGACATGTACTCCATCAAGCCGATTGATCAAGAGTTGATGGTGAAATACGCTAAAAAGACAGGTGCCATTGTCACGGCTGAGAACCATAATGTTATTGGCGGTTTAGGCAGCGCAGTGGCTGAGGTTCTAAGTGAACACTGCCCAACAAAAATGAGACGAATCGGCATAAAAGAACAATTCGGCCAAGTCGGCAAAGCCGAATACCTGAAAAAGTTTTACAAACTCACAGCCGGAGACATCGCCGGTGCGGCGCGGGAATTAGTATAGCAGTATGTTTTAAGGGGTGAGTTCTACTGCTTTTGAGCAGGGGGCTTGCCCCTTTATTCATTATCCTAGGCAAAGGGCCAGGACGAACTGATCTCCGATGATTTGATGACGATCATTTTGGTAGACTGGTTTGCGTTTTGGTTTTCATAAGTATGAAGAGTGATTGTGCAACGGAATTTTCCCTCAAGTGGAAAATGACTCCTATCTTTTTGCATCTTGGCCCTAGAACGAATAAAGTAAGGGAGTTGGGGATGATTTTTTCACTGAAAGGAATGGAAAGACATGTATCAAGTTAACGTCGAAATGGATTCTAATTATCAGATTTATGTGCTGAAGGATACGGATACCGATTCATGGGTGAAGGTGGCACCTGAACGGGGCGGGATCATCCTTTCTTATGGTGTTGCCGGGGATGAGTTCCTTTATTTAAATGAAGAAACGTTTATTAATCCGGATGCCAATGTCAGAGGGGGCATTCCTATTTTATTTCCTATCTCGGGTCAATTGTCGAATGGAACCTATGTGTGGGAAGGAGAAACCTATTCGATGAAAAACCACGGGTTTGCCCGTAATCTTCCCTGGGAAGTGGTGGAGATCGATACCACGAATCGAGCGGCGCTTACGATTCGGTTGGCTAGTAATGAACAAACAAGGGTTTCCTATCCGTTTGATTTTGAGGTTATTTTTACTTATTCGCTTGAAAATGGCAAGCTCACGATTGACCAAGAATATAAAAACAAGGGAGACCGGAGTATGCCAATCTCTGCTGGATTTCACCCATATTTTAAAACAAGCGGAAAGCATCTTTCCTATACCACCGATGCCACCCGCTACTATGATTATAACGATGGGGTAGAAAAGGAGTTTACGGGTAGCGTCGATTTAACAAACTTAAAAGAATCGGTGCTGTTGTTAAATTCGAGTCAGCCGAATATTTCCTTCCAGCCTCCAGGTCAGAAGAAACCGATCACTTTACGTTATGGTTCTTCCTTTAAATACGTGGTGTTATGGACGGAAAAGGATAAGGAATTTATTTGTGTTGAACCATGGATGGCAAAGAATGATGAGTTTAATCGCGGTGAAGAACTTGTCATTATTCAGGGCGGTGATAGCCTTAAAACGGTATTCAGTATGGAAAGTGGGGGACGGATGCCGCTCTAAAGGGCTGTTCTGATCTTATATGCAAGCGGATGGAGGCAGGGAGGATTCCTTTGCTTCCATTTTTATTTTCATCGAAATTTTGGCCCAGCATTTTCAAATATATGTCCAATAGTTGGGCATACTCTTTTTGAGATTGCTGTTTACTTTTGAAGGTAGTTGAACAGCTTGTCCAACAAACCTTGGACACCATTACATCAAAAGGGGTGAGAGTAGTTGGAATGCCCGCAATGTGTTTACGCAAATCCGGATGGAGTCAAGTTCTGCATAAATTGTGGTGAAACATTTGCGAAGGATACCTCGCAAGTGGACGAAAACAGCTTTTTTTATGAATTTGCTCATTATGTCGATATGGTTCCGAAAATGGAACGATCGATTGAACCAAAGTTTCAAAATGTCTTTTCCCGTGTTTTCCGAGAACACAGTGAACTGGAAGCAGAACGGCTTTTTATCGTGGGAACGGCACTTACGACACCTAAAATTACCGAAGTAACGGATACATGGCCAAAGCCATGGCTGTTTGCAAGGGTTTTCGTCATTGCACTGCTTGCATTCGCAGGATTTTATATAGGCGTCGACTATTTTAGAAATATCAACTTTATCCCGGGGCTTCTCATGATTGGGGCATCTGCGGTTCCGTTGACCACGTTAATCTTCTTCTGGGAGATGAACGCCCCGCAGAATATTGCCTTTTACCGCGTTATTTTTGTTGGGTTCATCGGCGGAATCCTCTCCATGCTAGTGGCGCTTGTATTTTTCGATATATTAAAAAATAATATCAATCCGATCACGATTGGCATTACCGAGGAGCTGGCCAAAGCGATAATGGTCATTAGTTTTGTCCGGTATCGAAAATACAGGTATATTTTGAATGGACTCCTCATTGGTGCCGCTGTTGGTGCCGGTTTTGCTGCATTTGAAACAGCGGGATACGCCCTCCGATCGCTTATGTCCGGGGATGCCCAAAATCTCTATACCACCATTCTATGGCGCGGGCTTTTAGCTCCCGGCGGGCATGTGGCCTGGGCGGCTCTGACAGGCGCGGCCTTTTGCCGGGTACAAGGGGATCAGCCCTTTAGGCTGAATATGTTAGTCAAAATAAAATTCTTACGCGTCTTCCTCTTAGTCGTGGTGATGCATGCACTATGGGATACACCGATTAACGGTATGTTTCCTTTTGGACAGATCTTTTTAACGTTGGCATCATGGGTAGCGGTGTTCCTGCTCATTCGGGCTGGTCTAAAGGAGATTGGGGAGAAAAAGTTGCTGGTCTAAAAAATCATAGGGACAGTATTGCTGGCGGACATGACTAAATCATAATCGCCCGGTGGAATCCTGGTCGGTTTAGTGCACAAAGAAATGAGTAATAAGCTTGATCCAACCGAAAAACGCAACCCATAAGGGGATACTTAGTGATGTACCCCAAAGTAATCCAACTAATAGATTTCCATCCCTTTCCATGAAATCCACTCCCACCGAGTTTGATAGTTGCACCTGAATCTTGTTATGTTTTTCAATTGTATGTCGGATGTAATCGCTTACAATGAAACGAATCTTGGAGCGTTTTATACCTATTGGTAATGTAATAGTAGCAAATAATTGAAGAGAAATAATGAGAAATTTGTCGTGATCAACGAAAAGCTAATCGACAGGTTTCGTACCCCTCTTTTTACTATTATTGACGTTCATTCTGAGTTAAAATCAGATGGAGGGGTACTATCTATCTAGCGCAAGCCTTCATGCCATATATCTTGATTCTTTCACCGAAAAGGATTATTCTGGGTGGCGGAGTGTGCACCTGGTGTTGTTGGGGCTTGCGAAGAACGAGGAATCAGTACATAAGTAGGATAGTAAGGGGTGATGGAGAAATGACTTGGAGTATTGCTACTTCTATTAAAACAAAGGTGGATCGTTTTGGGATCACCATTGATCGGGTTGTTCTGCCAAATGGCGAGGAAAAGAACTTTTCCTATTTAGATTTTGCAAAGGGTGTTTGCGTTCTGCCTATTACGAAAGATCATGATGTAGTTTGTTTAAAACAATATCGTCATGCGCTTACCAGTTGGCAATGGGAATTACCTGCGGGGATGATTGATCACGACGGAATCGATCCTCTTGAGGTTGCGAAAAAAGAGCTAGAGGAAGAGACAGGCTATGTGGCCGAGCACTGGCTTGATTTAGGAAGCTTTTATCCGTCACCAGGTTCCACGACGGAGGAAATCTATTTGTTTGCGGCGGCTGGCCTCACTCCCACAGAGCAAAATCTGGAAAACAGTGAACAAATTGAATTACATACAGTCACCATGCAGGAATTGAAAGACCTGATTACGAGTGGAGATTTCAAGCATGGTGCAGGACTTGCTGCTGTTTTACGCTACAAGTTTATGACGGATTAGATTTGAGGAGGTCTTTTTATGCAACCGTTATTTTTACAACCCGTTTTTAAGGAAAGAATTTGGGGCGGCACCGCTTTAAAGGAAGAGTTCGGATATGCTATTCCGACTGAACATACGGGAGAATGCTGGGCTATTTCTGCACACCCGAATGGTCCATCGGTGATTGAAAATGGGCCATTTGCCGGAATGACATTGGATAACCTATGGAAAGAGCATCCTGAATTATTTGGGAATCCTAGTGGAGAAGTATTTCCACTGTTAACGAAGATTCTAGATGCAAACATGGATTTATCTGTTCAAGTACATCCAGATGATGCTTATGCCAAGGTTCATGAGAACGGTGAGCTCGGAAAAACAGAATGCTGGTATATCATTGACTGTAAAGAAGATGCCGATATGATTTTCGGCCATAATGCGCTTTCGAAGGAAGAATTGGTTGCGCAAATGAATGATGGAAAATGGAACCAGCTACTACGCCGCGTGAAAATCAAGCCAGGCGACTTTTTCTATGTCCCAAGCGGTACGATTCATGCTCTATGTGAAGGGACGCTTGTGTTAGAGACCCAGCAAAGCTCCGACACTACTTATCGGGTCTATGATTATGACCGTAAGGATGCAGAAGGAAATCTTCGTGACTTGCATTTAGAAAAAGCCATCGAAGTTACGACTGTACCGCATAAAGATACTGTGAGTTCGCCACGGGTCGATGAACGTGCCGATGTGACGATCACAACGTTTGTGGAGTCTGACTTTTTCTCTGTTTATAAATGGGATCTTCACGGAAAGGCATCGTTTCCCGCACATGAACCGTATTTGCTGCTAAGTGTAATTAAGGGAGACGGGGCGCTGCTTCATGAGGGCGAGCGGTTTGGGTTGAAGAAAGGGACGCATCTTATTATTCCTGCCGGATTTGGCGAGTTTGAATTGGATGGGAACTGTGAATTGATTGTGTCGCATACGTAATTCATTTTTTTAAAAAGAGAAAAGCGTAAAAGAATGACAGTAGTTATTGGTATATAAAAAAGTAAAACTCGTCATTATTGGCGAGTTTCTTTATTAGGAATACAATACACCTAAAACCTCACCGTATTGCATTATTTCTTGGATTGTTGCGATAAACCTCTCTCCTTTTTAAATAAATGGATTGTCCTTTACTAAGCAACCAGCAAAAGGTAAATAAGCGGAGGCTTTCCGGTTAAATGGATACTGGAGACTTTTTCGGAGGAAATAAGGGGAGGTTTTCCGGTTATACAAAGAAAGATCCCTCGTTTTCGTATTTTTCGAGTAAATAGGCGGAATCTCTCCGACTATTTAAGCCTTTTTTAATAATAATTACCGATTAAGCGGAATCTCTCCGTCTATTATCAGCTCGGGCGCTTAACCTGTTCCCCCAACCAATAAATGCGGCCCTGTCTACTTGGAAGTTTCAGTGATTTTTTAGCTAAAAATCCCCGCAGACCTTAAATACTTCGTGGCTAGATAAAAACTCGCTGAAAGGATAAAAAAGCCGATATTCCTTCCAAACTGATGGAAAGGAAATCGGCTTCTAGTATTCATCTACCATCAGAAAGTGGCAGATCCATTAGATAGAATCCTATTTTGATAGAGTGATGGAACCAACGGACTTATCTTTTGCTTGGTCATTAACAAGCACTTTTAATCCGTAATGGCCAATATTACGTCCTGCATCCGGTAAGAATGCATTGTTGTAATCTTTACTGTCATTGAATAGATTCACACCCGGCTGGCTAGGGAAGAGTAACGATTGCCCTGGGTAGGAAATATTCAATCCAGATGTTGGGAAGAAGTTAAACGCAGCATCGGCAAGATGGAATTTAGTAACCGCTTGACCAAGTACTTTATTACCATTCTTGATTAAGAGATTCGTATCATCATGGGCATCGACAACGCCTAGGAATCCATCTCCAGGGTGAATACCTGTCCAGTTATCGGTAAAGCTGTCATCAACATACCAAACCACTAATCCACCATCATAGCTCATGAGAGAGTTTCCGCGGCGAAGGTGAGCAAGACCTGCGTCTACACCTTTTTGGTTACGCCATTCTAGTAAATAGTATTGATCTGTGTATTTGTTTCCGTCAAACTTCTCGAATCCATTTAAAGTAAAGGCAGGAGTGTCAGTTTCACCGCCCTCTTCGACGATGGTTTGACCATCAGCGACCACTTTAATATTGTCGGCGAAGAAGCCTGTGAACGATGAGCCCCAGTCGGTAATATAACGTAAGCGTAACTTGATATTTTGGCCTGCATATGCGGAAAGATCAAATTTCTCCTCTTTCCAGCCATCAGAATTTCCACTAAACCCTGGTAAAGATTCTAAAATAGTAGGGTAAGCTTCAGCCACGGCATCAGAATTAGTATCCGCATTTCCTAACGATTTCCAAGTCGCACCGTTATCCGTAGATACTTGAACGAAGGCATAATCCCATTGCTCTTCAATATCAAACCAAGCATCAAACGTTAATTCTGCAGAGGACTTACCAGTTAAGTCAACATCCGTTACCATGTTGGTATCGATTTCATCTGCTTGTCCGCCCCAGAATTCATAGCTTCCGGTTTTCGGTGTGTTAACCGGTGATTTCTTTGTAGGAAGATTCACTTGAATCGCTTGATTGTTTTGACCAAGTGGAGAGTTGGCCTGGTCTAATAAGAAGTTAACACCTTTTTTATTAATATCTGCAAGGTCTATTTTTGTTGGGTTTGTCCATTTTCCGCCTAATGTGGATTGGAAATAAGATTTAGCCCATGGTGAGAATCCAGTAGGTTCTGTTCCAGGAATGTCACCAGACCAAGAACCTGAAGACATAATCGACCAGTATTCAATCGGGTCACCAGCCCCAGAGTAGATGGTATCATACTCATCCGGTAAGCCTAAATCGTGACCGTATTCATGTGCGAATACACCTGTTGCACCATCTTCCGGCATAACAGTGTAGTCATAAAAACCAGGAAGCCCTTTGCCAAGTCCATCCGGATCAACGAACACAGCAGAACGATGGGACCAAATCGCGTTATCGCCAAGGGAACCGCCGCCAGCTTCTTGACCCATTCCGGAGTGGATGATTTGTAAGTGGTCAACTAAACCGTCTGGCTCCCAGTAATTGCCGTCACCATCTAAATCATGTGGATCTTCTAAATCATAATCTTGCAATGGAACATTTGCTGCTTTCGCTGCATTTAAAGCATCGCCAATTAATTTGCTTGCGCCGCCTGGTGCAAGATTATCATGACCGCCGGAAGGTGAATCTGCTCCGTAATATTTTGCTGTTCCAGGTACTTTCAACCAGCCATAGGCTTTCCCTTCAACGGTGTATGTACCGCCAGATTGCTGCTCATAGAATTGCTTTTGTGAAACAAAATTTTCTCCATTTGGACCTTTTACGCCATTCTTTCCAAAAATCATATCCTCGAAATGCTGGGTGTTATAGTCCGTATAGTAGTTATCCGTTTCATTCTTTTTGATTTTGTTGTGCGCAAAATCGGAGTATTCAACCATCAAGGTGAGAAGTTTCCCTTTTTTCTTAATCCCTGGTGAAGCAGATTCCTTCACTGGATCCGGATGAGTCTTACTGCCTTGTAGTTTTCCACTCGTTCCGGCTTTTGTCTCCTTCTTGAACTTTTCGTGCTTTTGGGATTCCGCCGCCTTCACTTTTGGTGCAAGCGGGTCCTTAATTGTATTGGTGCCCACCTGTTTTCCCTTAAACGCTAAATAATCGGCTAAGGCTTTTTGCTTCTCAGCCTCGGAAGCATCAGCAGATAGTTTCCCCTGCTTGATCAAAAGCGCAATAATTTTTTCGTCATTTACTAGTGCTAGATCGAGTGCGCTTTTTGCATGAGATAAATGGGCCTTTGCTGTACTAGGACTACTAGCACTAGCAGAGACGGGTAGATTTCCCGGAATCCCTGAAAATAAGGTTCCGGCAATTACCATGGTTGTGAGACCAGACTTGATCAATTTCTTCAATGAAAAACCCCCTAAAATTTATTTTTGTCACAAATACATATTATTCTAAAAATTAAGAGAATAAAATAAGAGTCGCTCATCAAATTTTGACAGCATGAAAATATACATTTTTTAGATAGATTACTAGAAAAAAGGTGTAAAAACATGATTAAAACAGGGGAAAGGCGGGATGTTCTAAAAAGCGCACCATTGAAAATATCAATGAATTTCCTCTTAAACAAAGAAGATTATGCCAAAAATTGTCGCTATTTAGCGAACATTTTTGTTCTCAATAACGTTGACTTGTTCGTTTAAGTTTAGTAGATTTGTCAATACAGGAGTGAAATTACGAGAGAAGGATGTGGTTCGTTGTTTAGAAGAATGAAAGTATTCACCTATCTTCTCATAACCCTCGTTATTGGAAGTATTGGTTTTCTTTTATTCATTACTATTCAGGGGAAAGGAAATCCAAATCAAATCCCCACTTACTTTGGATATAAGCCACTCACTGTTTTAACAAACAGTATGGAGCCTGCCATCAACGCAGGAGATATGATTTTTATTAAAGCCAAACAGGCTGCTGCGGTCAAAAAGGGAGACATTATCACCTTTAAGCTTTCTGAAGATAAACTGATCACGCACCGAGTAGCCACAGTTACACATGAAGGATTTTTGACAAAAGGGGATAACAACAATGTGGAGGACGAGTGGGTAGTAGACCCTGCCAACATGATTGGTGAGGTAAAATTCATACTCCCGAATGCCGGCTACATAGCGAAGTTTTTGGCTGGTAAAATTGGGTTCGCCTTATTCATCCTCCTTCCTTTATTGTTGTTTTTCCTAATTGAAGTGTATCAAAGAGTCTATCGAAATTTGGAGAAACAGGAAAGCAAAGGAACATCAACGGTTCCGAGATAAACCATTGGTAGTAATGATTAAACTATATAACCATTTTAGGGGGAAACTGAGAATGAAAAAAGTACAAAAAGCGTTGTTAGCAACATCTTTGGCGGGTGCATTAGCAGTAAGTGCAGGATACGGTACATATTCATGGTTCACGTCCAGTACAAAAGCAAGCGGTGCCATTGATAATGGTACATTATCGGTAAATAATGGCCAGGATATCTCTACTAAATTATTTAGTGCTAGCAAATTTGCCCCGTCCCAAGTTGTGAAAGGGGATTATATCGCAATCCAAAACACGGGCGATATGGCTCAAACCTTAAAAGCGAACTATACGGCAACAGTGGACAAGGCATCTGCAGATCCCTATAAAATCTATTATCTAGCATTTAAATACAAGGTAACGCCTGATATGGATGAAATCCAGGATTGGAGATTGGAGTGGGAGAAAGGTTTCTTCGATGGAAACCATAATGAGCGTTCCGTTCAAGCTTTAGCAAAATCTAATGCATTACCAAAGGGCGTAGAAGTGGTGACGGGTGAAGCTACCGTTGAGGAAGCGCAAGCAATGGCGGCACTTTCTAAAGCGGCTAAATCGGAAAATACCAAAACGTATAAACTTGGAAACGATGAGTTCTTTACACTGCAAGAGGATGAGTATATTGGGGTTGTGTTTGATGTTAAGCTTGATCAAAATGCAGGGAATGAGTATCAAGGTGCAAAATATGATGCGACGTTGACGGTTCAAGCTAAGCAAACAGATAACGGAGCTAAATACAAATAGTAGAAGGTAGGGGCGGTCGGCTGGCTGCCCTTATTTTTAATAGAATTTCGATAGCAGAAAGGAGATTGAAATGAATACTCGGGTAGAGAGAACTTGCCTTCAAAGGAGAAAACGAAATACAAAGATTCATTTTTTTACATCTTTTGCAGGTATCCTTTTGTTCTCGATATGTAGTGTGGCGGTAACATCAATCCCTGGAACCTTTGCATGGTTTACCTCAGAAACCAAGGCAACAGGGACTATTCAAAATGCTACGACTGCTGATTTATTAACGATTCAGGCATCTGAAGTTACATATGAAGAAAATTGTTCACTTGGCAATGCTGTTTCGATCAAGAATATATCGGATCTCGATACGACTGTCCGTGTTTCTGTTAGGACTACCGACGGAGAGGTGGTTCTAAGGGAGCAGCATGTAAATCCTCATGAAACCTTAGTAACAAACCCTGCTGATCTAACTAAAATTCTCGGAAATGAATGTAAGGCGGTTCAGATTGAATACCGAATTCATGCCTTTACTCATTTTGTGGATGAGCCTTTTGTCGTATCCGTTGATCCGACAAAAATGAAACAAATGATTCCGCCCCCATCTGTCGGCAGCGACATGAAGGATGTCACGAAAGATCAAGAGGAAATCGTGAGCCAGGATGATCAGCAGCAAAATAGCGAGGTTATTCCTACTCCGTAAGCTGTGGCCATTTAGGAAGGTCCTTTTTAGGAGTATAGGAAGGAAATCGGGCGGATAGGTGTATCTGCTCTTTTTTTTGCCTGAGAAGCATCCATTATTATTTCATCTAGGTGAAATACATACGGAACCCTATCACCATTAGGAGGACAGAAAGCATTTGAATAATCATTTTTCCGGGAATTCGCTGGGCTACTAAAACACCAATCTGGGATCCTATGATAACCCCCACGCCTCCCCATATGACCGTTATCCAATCAATGTTACTATAAAACATCTGTGAAACGACGCCAACCGATGAATAAAGGGTGAGCGAAAAAATGGAAGTGGCTGTTGCATAATGGGTGGAAACTTTAAAGATATAAATTAAAATGGGAACAAGTAGCCAGCCCCCGCCAATCCCCAGATAACTTGATAACACGCCCATGAGAAAACCAAGTGGGAACAGCCATGTTACCTTAAGCTGTGGTTTGTCTGTTGGGGATGTTGCGGTTACGTCTTCCGACAAGGTTCTGCCTTCTCTGCTCACTTTTCGAACAGCAAACGGGGAGTTTTTTGCAAATAAAAAGACGCCGAGTGCAACAAGTAAGCTGGCAAAGACGACATAGAAATAACTGGATGAATACATGTGAAGCAGATAAACTCCCAGTAAGGAACCTGGGAAAGCACCAATCCCGAGAAGGATTCCTGTTCGATAATTAATCCTTTTTTGCTTCGCATATCCAAATACTCCTGATAAGGAGTTAATTAAAATGATGACAATCCCGGATCCTGCTGCAATGGTGGGCTCCATATGAAATAAAAGGAGAAGTGCCGGGACAAAGATAAATCCTCCTCCGGCTCCAACTATTGTTCCGTAACCGCCCGCAATGACACCAACCGCCAAAAGCAGCAAACCTGTTGTTATTTCCATAAGTGGTCCCCCCCTTACTCGATATATTAAACCTAACAGAGGTTGGAGGGGGTGCATAGTTGAATTATTTTATGGGCTATCAGCAATTGTAATACCAACCATTTCGATAGGTTTATTAATTTAAAATAAATGATAAAATTTTTGTTAAGTTACGCTAAGATGGATCTAAAGCCATTTATGACGGACGGGGGTGGGGGAGGAGCAATGAATATTGAGAGTTTAAAAATGTTTTGCACTGTGGTGGATGAAGGAAGTATTAGTAAGGCGGCACGCTTGCGATTTGTCTCGCAGCCAGCTGTTACTAGACAAATTCATCAGTTAGAAGAAGTGTATGGGATGTTATTATTTGAGCGAGTAGACGGAAAGCTACTCCTTTCTGAGGCGGGGAAGACACTCTATCCCTATGCAAAGGAAATCATCGAATACATGAAGAGATCCGTTGAGGCCATTGATGTGCTAAGGGGATCTCAAGATACAGTCCTTCGAGTGGGGCAAGCCTAACCATTGGGGAGTATTTATTACCGGGTTTACTTGGGAGCTTTAGTAAAAGTTTTCCGGATATAAAATTTAGTTTAACCATTGGGAATACACCCACCATTTTATCAAAGCTTGATAATAACGATATTGATATTGCTTTGGTTGAAGGTGCTGTTAAAAAGGAGAACTTTATCATCGAGAAGTTTGCTGAAGATGAGTTGATCTTAGTCGCACCTTTTCAACACAAATGGAAAGACCGAGAAAAGATTCACATTACGGAGCTGCCTGAAGAGAAAATGATTTGGCGAGAGACAGATTCAGGTACACGTCTAATAGTAGAGGAAGCGTTCAAAGAAAAAGGGATCCTCGATCAGATAGAGAGTGCAATGGAGCTTGGAAGTATGCAATCGATTAAAAGTGCTGTCGAAGCGGATCTCGGTGTAAGCCTTCTTCCAAAGCTTACAGTTGTAAAGGAATTAACATACGGAACGTTGTGTGAGATCAAAATAGCCGATTTTCACCTAACAAGAGATTTGTGGATGGTACAAAAAGTCCATCGCTTCCAAAAAACAGGCTTACGACACTTTATTGACTTTATCCGTGGCAAGTGAAGCAGTGAAGCAGGGGACGGTTCTCCTGCTTCCAGTATTGGATCCCGCATTCAAGAACGTTTAGTAGAAAAGGGGCCCAATGGCGCTTATTGGATCCCGCATCCAAGAACGTTTAGTAGAAAAGAGCCCCAATGGCGCTTATTGGATCCCACATCCAAGAATATTTAGTAGAAAAGGGCCCCAATGGCGCTTATTGGATCCCACATCCAAGAATATTTAGTAGAAAAGGGCCCCAATGGCGCTTATTGGATCCCGCATTCAAGAACGTTTAGTAGAAAAGGGGCCCAATGGCGCTTATTGGATCCCGCATCCAAGAACGTTTAGTAGAAAAGAGCCCCAATGGTGCTTATTGGATCCCTTTTCCAAAGGAAGCAAGGGACGGTTCTCCTGCTTCTTCCCCTTTTCCTATTCTAGTAAGGCCTCGCAGCATTTCTTAAATTTCTTCGTACTTCCACAAATACAACTTTCATTTCTTCCGGGTAGTGGGTGACCCGCTTTTTTATACTGATTGATTTTTTGACGCTTCACACTTGTAGCCACTTCTAGCATTCGCTCGTGCGCATAACGATACAATTGTTTGTAACTTTGGCAAAAATACTCCACGACAAGCTGATTATTTTCTCCAATGCGATTTCGCGGGCAGCCGCCGTGACACAATTGCAGAAATTTACATGATTGGCATTGAGCGGGAAGGGCCGGTTTTTTAGCTAAAAATTCTTCCATTAGTTCATTGTTGATGAAAGATTCTAAGGATTGATCCCTGAGATTCCCTAATTTATATTGATCGTGGATGAAAAAGTCACAAGGGTATGCGTCGCCGTTTTGTTCAAAAATAATTGTTTTTGGGCAAGTCTGTTGGTGCGTACAAAGTTCGGCTTGTTGGTGAAGATAGACTGCTAGAATATTATCAAAGAATCGAACGGAGATCTGAGGGTCTCCATTGTTATACCAAACATCAAAGGCCTCGCAAAAGAAGTCTCCATATTGTTTCGGCGTAATGAAATAGTTTCCGGGTTGAGTGATATCCTGTGATTGAAAATCCATACAGGGAATAAATTGAACATGACTAAAGCCTTCACTTTGGTAAAAGTTCATTAATTCCTTTGCTTTAAAAATATTATCTTCATGTAAAACTGTTAATATATTAAAATCAACCTTTGCTTCTTTTAAATAGTGAATACCTTGCATGATCGACGTAAAGCTTCCTTTTCCCGAGCCGGTCACTCTTCTCGCATCATTGATTTCTTCTGGACCATCCAAGCTGACTCCCACTAAAAAGTCATACTTTTTGAAAAACGAGGCCCATTCTTCGTTGAGTAATGTCCCATTTGTTTGAATGGCGTTACTAATCACGGTATTTTTAGGGGCATATTTCACTTGTAGTTGAACCACTCTCTCAAAGAAGTCCAAGCCAGCTAGTAAAGGTTCGCCGCCTTGCCAGGCAAAGGGGACGATTCCTTTTTTTATCGCCATATACTCCCGTATAAATTTTTCCAGTAATACATCATCTATTCGTTCTATTTTTTCGGGTCTTCCATTACATCTACTGTAATAACAATAGTCACAAGCAAGATTGCAGGCTTCTGAAACGGTTTTCCACATAACCCCGGCAATCCCGCGATTCACAAGGACCATGCCTTATACACATGCCAGCGGGCCGTTCGGGATGAACGCTGGTACTATATCCGAACCTATCATCCAGGTCTGTATCGCTTTGACGATGTCACCTTATACGATCTTGACCATGATCCACATCAAATGAAAAATGTGGCTGACGACTATCCGGAAATGGTGAAGAAAATGAATCACCGATTAGCCTTGTGGGAGCAAGAGCATCTAGGATTTCCACGGAATATGGTGGATCCGTTACAAAAGGTGGTTGAAACGGGGCCTTGGAAATATGTCACGCTTGAACAGTGGGTGAATCATCTGCGAACAGCAGGCTGGGAGGAAGCCGCAGATCAACTACTAAACAAATATAATCCTGCTGATGACGTATCATCAGCCTATGGAAAGGCAACAGCAGTCAAGTAACGTATACAAACGAGGGGGAACAAAAGAATGCAGGGTGAAGTAAATACGGAATCAGTCATCCAGGTACAAAAAGAAAAACAAAAGCCGTTTTGGAAACGTGTCGATCATAGACTCATGGTATTTTTATCTTTAGTGGTAGGAATCCTTGTGTGGACGCTTTTATCTACGATTCCATCGGTTAATGCGATCTTAACGAATCCGATCACGATTGCCAAAACATTTGTTACAGAACTATCGAATAAGAATCTAATCACGGATATCGTTGCCAGTATCTACCGTGTGTTAGGCGGGTTTTTGTTAGGACTTTTGGTAGTCGATTGCAATCAAAAATGAAAATGCCCTCACTAAGGAAGGGATGATTTTTCTTAGTGGCGGTAAGACATTAATGGGTTCAAACGATAAGGAAACATTTTCAGAAGATGGAGAAGGCCCTGTGAGAGAGGTTGAGCTCGCCCCATTTTTCATTGATGCATGTACCGTTACAAATGGGGAATTCAGTGATTTTATTGGAGACACAGGCTATAAAACAGATGCTGAAAAATATGGCAGGTCGTTTGTTTTTTATCAATTTTTACACCCTGAGAATAAAAATGTGAGACAATCTGTTCCCGGCACACCTTGGTGGCTGGTAGTCGAAGGTGCTGCTTGGAATCAGCCCGAGGGCCCGGGTTCAACCATTGAAAATCGTTTGGACCATCCAGTTGTCCATGTTTCATGGAATGATGCGATGGCCTATTGCAAGTGGGCAGGAAAAAGGCTGCCTATTGAAGCGGAATGGGAATATGCCGCAAGAGGAGGCCTCGCCCAAAAGAGATACCCTTGGGGAGATAGACTCCATCCAGATGGCAAACATGTCTGTAATATCTGGCAGGGAAAGTTTCCGCAAATCAATCATGGCAAGGATGGATATCTCGGAACGGCCCCCTCGAAATCATTCCCGCCCAATCAATATGGTCTTTATAATATGTCCGGCAATGTCTGGGAATGGTGTTCAGACTGGTTTAGTGCTTCCTATCATATAGAAGGAACAAAGAAAAATCCCCAAGGCCCGCCAAATGGAAGGGATAAACTCATAAAAGGCGGCTCCTACCTTTGCCACAAATCCTATTGCAATCGATACCGAGTATCCGCACGCAGTGCCGTCAGTCCAGACACCTCAAGTGGCCATATGGGATTCCGATGTGTGATGTGAAGCAGTGAAGCAGGGGACGGTTCTCTTGCTTCTTTTTCTTTATCACTCGAAACCCTAAAATATTTATGAAAAGACTAATATTAAGAAGACTAATGGCAAATAATTACCTATATGAACGAAAAATACTCTTAAGGTAATAGAGGTATATATTTGTCATTAGGGGTGGGCTAGCATGGCATTTACTGAAGGAATTGAACAATCTAAAGAAGGCACCCAACTTTTTATCGAAGCAAACAAGATCATGTCTGAAGCTGTTGTTGATCACTTTCTTTTTACCTGGCAATGGTGGTTCGGAATTGGGTTATTTATTGTTCCTTGGATTATTTGGCTCCTCTTTAGAAAAAAGGAAATCACCGGAAGGCTACTTCTTGGAGGTTTGGTAACGATTATTCTATCGTTAATTATTGACCTTATCGCCATTTCATTAGGATTATGGCGTTATCCGGTAAAGTTTATCCCTGTTGGCCCCATTTTCTTACTTCCCTATCATCTTTCGCTAGTCCCAGTGGCCGTTATGTTTACCATACAAATTAAGCCTAAGGCGAATTTACTTGTAAAAGGAGCGATATTGGCAGCTATTTCTGCTTTCGGAGGCATGAAGTTTTTTGTCTGGATTCATTTTTATGAACCGAAAAATTGGTTATCCATTTATGATTTTTGCATTTATATGTTTTTGTTTTACGTTGCTTATTGGTTTACGAAGATCGATGGGTTCCAATCGATATCTAAACAATAATGGAAGCGTGGCAGTAATTGTAAGTAAGAATGTTGAGAAACCCAAATTTTTGAGGGTTTCTCTATTTTTTGTCAGACACATCTGGAGTGTGGTGTTAGTAAGCTTTTCCTTTTGCGAAAAACCAGACACAAAATAAACGCGAAATATAAAACGATAGACAAATTGTAGCCCAAGAAATATACCATTCCCAGTGTAGGTAATTGATGAGTGCTGTATATTTTTCGACAATGACCTCAAAGGCCGTCAACAGAGAACTAAATCCGACATAATAGCAAAATTGAATAAGGCCACTCCGATCATTGGGATACCTTACATTAAAGAGGGCGCAAACAACTGGAAAAGCAAGATATTCAAACGTGAAGCTCGTCCGGTTAATTGAAGCAAATATTCGAACGGGATATTCAAGCAGCCCCCACTCCACGACTACTAAACCAATAAAAAACGTAATGACCTGTTTGAATAAGAAAGCGACAACCGCAAGTCGGATTTTATCTTTGGGTATGAAGAAAAGAATTCCTGCCGCTGAAGCGTACACCGCCAGCAAGACCCACCATTCAATTCTCATTAGCCTTCTCCCACTCTGCTTGAAATAAGGATTTGTCTTTAAAGAACCAATTACAGCAAACCTGACTCACGTAAAAAAGAAACACCATGTATATCCACATCCCATACCACGTCAATGTTTCATATTCTAATAAATCGGTATATCTCTCGAGAACAATATCAAACAACGTGATCACAGTGACCCAGACAAAAAAATAGGTCATTCTAGTTCTTATCCTGCCCGTTACCTTCCTATGAACGTATAAAATGGAAAACAATACGGGATAAAAAAAATAATTGATGGTTAGGGGAAGATCTGTCGCTTTTGGAAACTCCCGAACAGGCGCACGTAACAAACCAAATGTAAAAGAAGGCATATCGCAGAGCCAGACTATTCCTTGAAACATTAAATATGCCAAGAATCCCTTACGCCGATCATTGCTTGGAATAAACAGAATCCAGGCAATAATGCCAAACAACCACATTGCTGCCAGGATCAAATACTCCATCCGCATAATTCAAAACTCCTTTTTTATTGTTAGTAAAAAGTATCTTCTATATTCACGATTTGTATTCAATAAAGCAGGGGACGGTTCTCTTGTCTCATTTTCATTTCACTCCATGACGGTGCGAGTGCAGAGAGTCTTTCTCTGCCCTTTTAGGTGAGAAACGTAGTGGATGGAGAGCATGCCGCTCATTTATGCAGAAAGAAAGATTTTTATCTTTTAAAAAAACGTAAAAAAGGTGTTGACCATCCACGAATATTACTGTAGTATAGGACAAGTCGTCACCGAGGCGACAAAGTATTATAAAAAAAGTTATTGACATTCAGTTGATAATTTAGTAAAATAATAAAGTCGCTTACGAGCGATGAGAACATTTGTTCTTTGAAAACTAAACAAACAAAAACGTCAACAAACAATATTAATCGTGTTTCTTCTATTAAATAGAAGAGCATGAGCCAACGTAACAAATGAGCTAATCAACTTTCTTGGAGAGTTTGATCCTGGCTCAGGACGAACGCTGGCGGCGTGCCTAATACATGCAAGTCGAGCGGATCTTTGGGAGCTTGCTCCCTAGGGTGAGCGGCGGACGGGTGAGTAACACGTGGGCAACCTGCCTGTAAGACTGGGATAACACCGGGAAACCGGTGCTAATACCGGATAATCCATTTCCTCTCATGAGGAAATGCTGAAAGACGGTTTCGGCTGTCACTTACAGATGGGCCCGCGGCGCATTAGCTAGTTGGTGAGGTAACGGCTCACCAAGGCGACGATGCGTAGCCGACCTGAGAGGGTGATCGGCCACACTGGGACTGAGACACGGCCCAGACTCCTACGGGAGGCAGCAGTAGGGAATCTTCCACAATGGACGAAAGTCTGATGGAGCAACGCCGCGTGAGCGATGAAGGCCTTCGGGTCGTAAAGCTCTGTTGTTAGGGAAGAACAAGTACCGGAGTAACTGCCGGTACCTTGACGGTACCTAACCAGAAAGCCACGGCTAACTACGTGCCAGCAGCCGCGGTAATACGTAGGTGGCAAGCGTTGTCCGGAATTATTGGGCGTAAAGCGCGCGCAGGCGGTCCTTTAAGTCTGATGTGAAAGCCCACGGCTCAACCGTGGAGGGTCATTGGAAACTGGGGGACTTGAGTGCAGAAGAGGAAAGCGGAATTCCACGTGTAGCGGTGAAATGCGTAGAGATGTGGAGGAACACCAGTGGCGAAGGCGGCTTTCTGGTCTGTAACTGACGCTGAGGCGCGAAAGCGTGGGGAGCAAACAGGATTAGATACCCTGGTAGTCCACGCCGTAAACGATGAGTGCTAAGTGTTAGGGGGTTTCCGCCCCTTAGTGCTGCAGCTAACGCATTAAGCACTCCGCCTGGGGAGTACGGCCGCAAGGCTGAAACTCAAAGGAATTGACGGGGGCCCGCACAAGCGGTGGAGCATGTGGTTTAATTCGAAGCAACGCGAAGAACCTTACCAGGTCTTGACATCCTCTGACACTCCTAGAGATAGGACGTTCCCCTTCGGGGGACAGAGTGACAGGTGGTGCATGGTTGTCGTCAGCTCGTGTCGTGAGATGTTGGGTTAAGTCCCGCAACGAGCGCAACCCTTGATCTTAGTTGCCAGCATTCAGTTGGGCACTCTAAGGTGACTGCCGGTGACAAACCGGAGGAAGGTGGGGATGACGTCAAATCATCATGCCCCTTATGACCTGGGCTACACACGTGCTACAATGGATGGTACAAAGGGCTGCAAGACCGCGAGGTTTAGCCAATCCCATAAAACCATTCTCAGTTCGGATTGTAGGCTGCAACTCGCCTACATGAAGCCGGAATCGCTAGTAATCGCGGATCAGCATGCCGCGGTGAATACGTTCCCGGGCCTTGTACACACCGCCCGTCACACCACGAGAGTTTGTAACACCCGAAGTCGGTGGGGTAACCTGGGACAAAACTTAACCTCTTATTATATTTATAGGAAGTTAAGTTTTGTCCTAGGAGCCAGCCGCCTAAGGTGGGACAGATGATTGGGGTGAAGTCGTAACAAGGTAGCCGTATCGGAAGGTGCGGCTGGATCACCTCCTTTCTAAGGAATATGCAGTCCTTTCGGACTGATCATAAGGTTGACGTTTCTTGTTTGTTTAGTTTTGAGAGTGCAATTCTCTCAAAAATTCGTTCTTTGAAAACTAGATAATCGTAAGAAGAAGCAAAGTAAACATCGAGTAATCGCCATTTTAGTTTTCTCTCTATTTAATAGAGAAACAAACCTTTTAGGTTAAGTTAGAAAGGGCGCACGGTGAATGCCTTGGCACTAGGAGCCGATGAAGGACGGGACTAACACCGATATGCTTCGGGGAGCTGTAAGTAAGCTTTGATCCGGAGATTTCCGAATGGGGGAACCCACTGTTCGTAATGGAACAGTATCTTTACCTGAATACATAGGGTATAGAAGGCATACCCGGGGAACTGAAACATCTAAGTACCCGGAGGAAGAGAAAGCAAACGCGATTCCCTGAGTAGCGGCGAGCGAAACGGGACATAGCCCAAACCAAGAGGCTTGCCTCTTGGGGTTGTAGGACACTCAACATGGAGTTACAAAGGAACGGGGTAAATGAAGCGACCTGGAAAGGTCAGCCAGAGAAGGTAAAAGCCCTGTAGTTGAAACTTCGTTCCCTCCTGAGTGGATCCTGAGTACGGCCGGACACGAGAAATCCGGTCGGAAGCAGGGAGGACCATCTCCCAAGGCTAAATACTCCCTAGTGACCGATAGTGAACCAGTACCGTGAGGGAAAGGTGAAAAGCACCCCGGAAGGGGAGTGAAATAGTTCCTGAAACCGTGTGCCTACAAGTAGTCAGAGCCCGTTTATGGGTGATGGCGTGCCTTTTGTAGAATGAACCGGCGAGTTACGATTACATGCAAGGTTAAGTTGAAGAGACGGAGCCGCAGCGAAAGCGAGTCTGAATAGGGCGAATTTAGTATGTAGTCGTAGACCCGAAACCAGGTGATCTACCCATGTCCAGGGTGAAGTCCAGGTAACACTGGATGGAGGCCCGAACCCACGCACGTTGAAAAGTGCGGGGATGAGGTGTGGGTAGCGGAGAAATTCCAATCGAACTTGGAGATAGCTGGTTCTCTCCGAAATAGCTTTAGGGCTAGCCTCACGTAGTAAGAGTCTTGGAGGTAGAGCACTGTTTGGACTAGGGGCCCTCATCGGGTTACCGAATTCAGACAAACTCCGAATGCCAAAGACTTATCCGTGGGAGTCAGACTGCGAGTGATAAGATCCGTAGTCAAAAGGGAAACAGCCCAGACCACCAGCTAAGGTCCCAAAGTATACGTTAAGTGGAAAAGGATGTGGAGTTGCTTAGACAACCAGGATGTTGGCTTAGAAGCAGCCACCATTTAAAGAGTGCGTAATAGCTCACTGGTCGAGTGACTCTGCGCCGAAAATGTACCGGGGCTAAACGTATCACCGAAGCTGTGGATTGACACCAGAAGGTGTCAGTGGTAGGAGAGCGTTCTAAGGGCGTTGAAGCTAGACCGTAAGGACTGGTGGAGCGCTTAGAAGTGAGAATGCCGGTATGAGTAGCGAAAGATGAGTGAGAATCTCATCCACCGAATGCCTAAGGTTTCCTGAGGAAGGCTCGTCCGCTCAGGGTTAGTCGGGACCTAAGCCGAGGCCGAAAGGCGTAGGCGATGGACAACAGGTTGATATTCCTGTACCACCTCTTTATCGTTTGAGTGATGGGGGGACGCAGGAGGATAGGGTAAGCGCACTGTTGGATACGTGCGTGTAAGCAGTTAGAGCGAGAAGTAGGAAAATCCGCTTCTCACAACGCTTGAGCTGTGATGCCGAGGGAAATATAGTACCGAAGTTCCTGATTCCACACTGCCAAGAAAAGCCTCTAGCGAGATAAAAGGTGCCCGTACCGCAAACCGACACAGGTAGGCGAGGAGAGAATCCTAAGGTGAGCGAGAGAACTCTCGTTAAGGAACTCGGCAAAATGACCCCGTAACTTCGGGAGAAGGGGTGCTCTTTAGGGTTCATAGCCCTGAAGAGCCGCAGTGAATAGGCCCAGGCGACTGTTTAGCAAAAACACAGGTCTCTGCGAAGCCGCAAGGCGAAGTATAGGGGCTGACGCCTGCCCGGTGCTGGAAGGTTAAGAGGAGGGGTTAGCTCACGCGAAGCTCTGAATCGAAGCCCCAGTAAACGGCGGCCGTAACTATAACGGTCCTAAGGTAGCGAAATTCCTTGTCGGGTAAGTTCCGACCCGCACGAAAGGCGTAACGATCTGGGCACTGTCTCAACGAGAGACTCGGTGAAATTATAGTACCTGTGAAGATGCAGGTTACCCGCGACAGGACGGAAAGACCCCGTGGAGCTTTACTGTAGCCTGATATTGAATTTTGGTACAGCTTGTACAGGATAGGTAGGAGCCTGAGAAACCGGAGCGCTAGCTTCGGTGGAGGCGTCGGTGGGATACTACCCTGGCTGTATTGAAATTCTAACCCGCACCCCTTATCGGGGTGGGAGACAGTGTCAGGTGGGCAGTTTGACTGGGGCGGTCGCCTCCTAAAGAGTAACGGAGGCGCCCAAAGGTTCCCTCAGAATGGTTGGAAATCATTCGTAGAGTGTAAAGGCACAAGGGAGCTTGACTGCGAGACCTACAAGTCGAGCAGGGACGAAAGTCGGGCTTAGTGATCCGGTGGTTCCGCATGGAAGGGCCATCGCTCAACGGATAAAAGCTACCCCGGGGATAACAGGCTTATCTCCCCCAAGAGTCCACATCGACGGGGAGGTTTGGCACCTCGATGTCGGCTCATCGCATCCTGGGGCTGTAGTCGGTCCCAAGGGTTGGGCTGTTCGCCCATTAAAGCGGTACGCGAGCTGGGTTCAGAACGTCGTGAGACAGTTCGGTCCCTATCCGTCGTGGGCGCAGGAAATTTGAGAGGAGCTGTCCTTAGTACGAGAGGACCGGGATGGACGCACCGCTGGTGTACCAGTTGTTCTGCCAAGGGCATCGCTGGGTAGCTATGTGCGGACGGGATAAGTGCTGAAAGCATCTAAGCATGAAGCCCCCCTCAAGATGAGATTTCCCATAGCTCTAAGCTAGTAAGAACCCTGAAAGATGATCAGGTTGATAGGTCAGAGGTGGAAGCGTGGCGACACGTGGAGCTGACTGATACTAATCGTTCGAGGACTTATCCTAAATAATAAGAAAACTCGTTTTTACAAAAACTTCTTCTGCATTATCTAGTTTTGAGAGAACGATCTCTCAATTAAATTAGTCTGGTAACAATGGCGAGAAGGTCACACCCGTTCCCATACCGAACACGGAAGTTAAGCTTCTCAGCGCCGATGGTAGTTGGGGCATGCGCCCCTGTGAGAGTAGGACGTTGCCAGGCACATGAAAAGGACAATCACTGTGATTGTCCTTTTTTATATGCAAAAAAATACGGTTGATAAATAAAAAACCATGGCATCGATTGGCTACCATTAACAAGATATTTTAGAAGCAAAGGCTCCCGATCAATGGGTTTGAAACTGTCTATCGCCGCGCCCGTAACAGCTGCATCCTTTGGTTAAACAATGATGGATAGGATAAGGTCCCGATCATGATGCTTGTGACGGATGCAGTGGTTAAAAGCAAGAATAAAATAAGCAATTGGAATTGCACGGCTTGAATCGGATCGGCCCCGCCGATGATTTGGCCACTCATCATGCCGGGGAGCTGGACGAGCCCAATGGTTTTTTGGCTTTCAATGGTCGGAATCATGCTCGCTTTAATGGAGGTGATCAGTTGGTTACGGATGGCCTGTTTTGGTGTTCCCCCAAGGGACAGAATGAGTTCGGTTTCGTCTTGCCGTGATTCAATCTCTGCAGAAAAACGATTAAGGAACAAAATGGCGAGAATCATCGAGTTGCCAATGACCATACCGCTGATGGGGATAATATATTGCGCCGCCCACGGCGTAATGTGAAAGCCTAGTATAATCCCTTGCGTCAGTACCTCTATAAAAATTAAGGTAATTGCTACTTTCCAGGTGATGCCTTGGATCACACTTCCTTTTTTTCTCGCATTTTGCGTGGCAGCGCCAATCATGACTCCCACCATCAGCAGAATATAGAGAGGGCTATCCGCTTCGAAAACAAATTTGAGAATATAGCCGACCGCAAATAGCTGGATAATGGAACGGATGGTAGCGATCAACGTGTCTTTTTCGAGCCCCAAATGTAGTGTTTTCGATAGAAAAAGCGGGATCAGGACGAAAATAAGCGCGATAGCTAGTGCCAGATAACTCATTGTCCTTCTCCTTTCACAAACCGTTTTACTTTTTCATTTACCGGCGCATCAAGCAACATGCTTTCCCCCGTTTCAATCACTTTCCCATCCATCATCACCCAGGTGTACTCGCCAATTGTCAGCGCCTGTTCCAAATTGTGCGTAATCCAGATGATGGTCGTGTTGAATTTTCGATTAATTTTTACAATCAATGCTTCGATTTCCTTCTGGGATGCCGGGTCGAGTGAAGAGGTGATTTCATCGAGCAAAATAATCCGGGGACGATTCACAAGTGTGCGGGCAATCGAAACCTTTTGCCTTTGACCGCCGGATAGCTCTTTACTATTCCGGTGCAAAAACGTGGCATCAAGACCTACTTGGACCAACAGCTCCCGGGCCTCATCCTCCGCTAGTTGTTTCCCTTGCAGTTCCATGGGGAGTGCCAGGTTTTTGAACACACTTCCACTGACCATTGGGGCACTTTGTAGCGCCATTCCCACGTATCGCCGCAATTTGACAGGGTCATAGCTGTCGATGTTTTGGTCTTTTATAAAAATTTCACCTGAATCAGGCGACAGCAGCCCGTTGCATAGTTTAAGCAGTGTTGTTTTTCCGGCTCCTGATGGCCCAACCAAAGTGGTAATTTTACCCTCAGGAAACGATCCGGTAATTTCTTCTAAAATGGGCCGATTGTAGGCGGAATAATGTACATTCCGAAAATGAACAGCCGGTGTATAATCCGCAGACATCAATTTCACTTCTTTCCATTTTCCTCTTGGGAATGAATTATATCATAGTACACAATGGAATCGAATGAAATATAAGGGACCTTCCCAAATTTAGCTGAATTTTCTTATGAAACTTTTTAAGCTACACAATTTCTCAATTCTTTCATGGATGGTCCAGGTATGTTGTGTGCCCATCGTCCATGTTGCGCGTGTCACGATTTTACGAAAGCCCTCATAGGATACGTGAGTGAGAATTTCGAGAAAAAGGGGGAGGCGTATGGGCATATATGGTTTCATAAACGAAATGGTTCATCCTCATAATGGGTGGTCCCATTTTTCCTACAGGCAGGAACCGTGGGGGATGCTTCGCACATCAACACACCAAAATGTGGCGACCATTGTAGCGGCCAAGAATGGAGATATTGATGGGGATGGAGTCATCGACCATGTTTTTTTGACGGCCAATCAAACGCCCGACAGTCCTTTTTGGCAACATATCACGCTGGTTGTTCAGAATGGAAGAACGAAACGGCAACAACATATCCCTTTAAAAAATAACACCGGATACCATCCCACACTCTTTCTTGGTGATTTGACCGGTAATAAGGCTGATGATATTTTAATCGTGATTGATACCGGTGGCAGTGGCGGCGCTATTTATGCAGATGTATTTTCATTTATGAACGGTCAATTCCAACGGATCCTTGATTCCGATCACTTTAATGAAACCTATCAATACGATGTAAACTATGAAAATCAATACAAGGCAGCCGTGATTAGTCATCGTCTAAAAGAAAAATATCTTCTGGATTTAACATATAAGGGAAGGACCTACTTAGCTGAAATCTATGACTCTACTGGCAGGTTGAAGGCACCGATCCAAGGATGGGTAAATCCTTTGTCGGGAGTATATCCGGTTGATTTCAATCGGGATGGTGTGTATGAACTTGTAACCTATCAGCGAATCGCCGGGAGGTATAATGCCGATGGGCTCGGTATTGTCCAAACGGTATTAAAATGGAATGGGCATATTTTTGATCATGATCGGCAAAATGTGGCGATATTTGGGGGAACTATATAAAGATAAACAAGAGGGATTCGTGATGAATTCCTCTCTTTAATTTTTCTAGCAGGTTTGCCAGCCGCTCCTTTCTATGTTTTGGCAGTATATTCAGTGGCTTTTATTAATCACTTCATACTATTGACAAGCAACTAGGCATATATTAATCTAAAAAAGGAAAATAGTTCAATTGATTAACTATTAGCGAGGTGAACAATCTATGGAAAATACGGCTATCAAGGAATTAGTTGATCAGTATATTAATCTGACATTCTCGATTGAGAAAAATACTGCGCAATTGGTCAAATGTCAAATCGGAAGCGATTTAACAAATGATCAGCATTACATACTTAGGTATATCAACCAGAAGGAAGAATGTACATCTTCAGAGCTGGCCGAGGTATTTCATGTTAAAAAGAGTGCGATTACGGCTATGATTGAACGATTGTGGAAAAAAGGGTTCATTCAGCGGACGCGTGATGAAAATGATCGGCGCGTGGTCTACCTGACGTTAACAGCGGTAGGGCAGGAATTATTTCATGAAACAGAATTAGGTATTAATCAGCTTGTCGGATCGTTAATCAAGCAATTTGATCAGGAAGAGATCGAAACGTTTATGAAAACATATGAAAAGTTGAATCGAATCATTTTGGCAACCAAAGAAGAGAGGTTGGGGGAATAACGGTGAAAGCAATTATTAAGGGGAAATGGTTTGTTTTACTTGCTTGGATTGTCGTGGCGGTTAGTTTGTTTTTAGTCGCTCCAAACATGGCGGACCTTGTGAAGGAAAAAGGGGATATTAAAGTTCCTGAGGGCTATTCATCGGCATTAGCCGGACAAATTATGGATGAAGTCCAGGGACAGAAGAATGTGGGGGATACGGCAACCGTTGCGCTTGTTTTTCACAGCGATAAAAAGCTGACAAAACAGGAATTTTCCGAAGCGGAACGCGCCATTCGCGAGCTCGAAGCGGCTAAAAAGAAGCTCGGTATTACCGAGATTTTAACCCACTTTAACGAACCAAATTTAAAGGATCAACTTGTATCTGACGACGGAAAAACAATAATGGTATCCATTAAGCATACCTGGAATAAGAAGTTAACGGATAAAGAACTGCGTGAGCTTTTTTATAAAACGACTGATGATGTGAAAGTTGAGCATTATTACACAGGCAGCTGGCTGATTAGTGAAGCCTTAATGACCAGCTCACAGGAAGGCTTGAAAAAAACAGAGGGAATTACGGTCGTTTTCATTTTGGGCGTATTACTGCTTGTCTTCCGTTCGGTCATTGCTCCGTTCATTCCGTTAATTACGGTCGGGTTCACCTATTTGACGTCCCAATCGATTGTCGCCTTTTTGGTTGATAAACTCGACTTTCCGATTTCCAGCTACACGCAGATTTTCCTGGTGGCTGTATTATTCGGAATCGGAACGGATTATTGTATTTTACTCTTAAGCCGGTTTAAAGAGGAGTTAGCTGACCAGGAGTCGATTACGGATGCGATCGTGGCGACGTATAAAAATGCCGGCCGCACCGTGTTCTTTAGCGGGGTTGCCGTCATGATTGGTTTTGCCGCGATTGGTTTCTCACAATTTCAATTGTATCAATCAGCAGCAGCCGTCGCTGTCGGTGTCGCGATACTGCTGATTGCCCTGTTCACAATTGTGCCGTTTTTCATGGCGGTACTTGGTTTGAAAATATACTGGCCATCGAAAAAGACAGCGGAGCATGGGGAAAGCAAGCTGTGGGGGGAGCGGGGAAATTCTCACTTGCTAGACCCTTCATTGCCTTGTTAATTGTTGCTGCCGTTTGCGTGCCTTTTCTCGTCACGTACGATGGGACATTATCCTTTAACTCACTTGAAGAGGTAAGTGAAGATATTCCGGCGATAAAAGGATTCAATGCCATTGCCGAAAGTTTCAGTCCCGGCGAGGCAATGTCTACACAGGTCGTGATTAAGAATGATGAAAAAATGGATTCTCTGGAATACTTGAATATAGTTGAAGCTCTTTCACAGGATCTGGAAAAGGTCAATTTAGTCGATAAGGTTCGTTCGGCAACAAGACCTGTTGGTGAGCCGATTGAAGATTTGTATGTGTCAAAACAAGCGGCAACATTGGCGGAAGGACTTGGGGAAGGGAAGGATGGCGTGGTTAAAATCAGCGATGGTTTGCATCAGGCTGAAAGTGAACTAGCCAAATCTTCTCCGCAATTAAAAACGGCGACCGATGGGATTGGCTCATTGGTGTCAGGCACCAATGAGTTGAAATCAGGTCTCGTTGAAATTCAAAGCAATTTGGCGAAGATTGAGAATGGAATTCGTCAAGGATCAGCGGGTTCTACCCAAATAAAGGCTGGCTTGGCTCAGGCTAAAGCTGGGGCAGAGGAGTTACTGGGTCATCATCGGGCACTTTTAAAAGGCTACCAAGATGTTGGCGCCAATCTCACTACTTTAAACACAGGCTATCTGCAAATTGGCGGCGGCTTAGCGGGGATTTCTGCTAATCTTGAGCAAATTACAAATGATGATTTTTCAAAAATAGAATTGGAATATCAAGGGATTACAAATTCCCCTGAATATGGAAAAATAAAAGGCACTGTTTCAGGGGTTAAGGGTCCGCTGGCTGAACTGTCTACCAATCTATCAAAGTTAAATGCCGGCCTTGCGCCGCTAACAGAAGGGTTGAATACCGCAACGTCCAATTATAAAAAAGTGGTGGAGGGCCAAGCGGGCATCGGAGCAGGCCTGCAAGCGTTAATCGATGGGATTGCCCAGCAGCAGGCAGGGTTTGATCAATTAGCAAATGGGCAAGGACAGATTGTTGACAACTTCCCGAAAGTAACGAATGGGTTAACGGAAATTAATAAGGGACAGCAGCAATTACTAGACGGATTCGGCGGTTTAGGCGACCAAATGTCCACATTAACGGATGGTCTTGGTCAAAGTGCTGATGGCCTCGACCAAATTTCTGATGGCTTAGCGTCTGCCCAAGATTACGTGTCCGGTTTGTCGGTCAGCTCGGCGTTTTATTTACCGGAGGAGATGCTGGAAAGTAAGGATTTCGCCCAAGTTCTTGATACTTATTTTTCACCAGACCGTAAAGTCATGACGATGGATGTTGTTTTTAAAGAAAGTCCTTACTCAAATGAGGCGATTGATCAAGTCAAGGCCATTAAGTCGACGATTAAACAGGCAACCAAAGGAACAAAGTTAGAAAATGCCGTTGTCGCGGTTGGCGGAATCACCAGTACCAATGCTGACCTGCAAACGATGTCCAATCAGGACTATACCCGGACGGTTATTTACATGCTCATCGGCATCTCGATTATCTTAATTTTCTTATTCCGTTCGATTATTATGCCGGTGTATTTGATTGGTTCGTTAGTTCTTACGTACTATACCGCCATGTCGATTAATGAGGTCATCTTTATGAAGATTCTTCACTATACAGGCATCAGCTGGGCGGTTCCGTTCTTTGCCTTTATCATCTTGATGGCACTTGGCATTGACTATAGTATTTTCCTTATGGATCGTTTTAACGAGTATAAAGAATTAACGGTACGTGATGCGATGCTGATGGCCATGAAAAAAATGGGGACCGTCATCATCTCTGCGGCGATTATTCTCGGCGGGACCTTTGCGGCAATGATGCCATCAGGAATGCTATCCCTGTTGCAGATTGCTTCGATCATCTTAACTGGGCTCTTGCTCTACGCCTTCGTCATCTTACCACTGTTTGTTCCAGTTATGGTCAAAACCTTTGGCGAAGCAAACTGGTGGCCGTTTAGAAGGCCGACAAATTAATATCGTCCTCGTCACAGGAAGATGGACCAGTCTCAGCCCTTATCGTGGGTGGAGGCTGGTTTTTTTTGTTTGCACGAGGAACTACATATCAAATTTTGACACTTTTCAAGGTAGATCTTTAATGTGATTTGTATGTTGAGTTAACGGTAGTTCACAATTACTTCAAGACTTTGTTGCGAATTTGTGAAAAGTATCACAAACACCTTTCTTACCTTTGGAAAGGTGATAATATATAAGTGTAGTCAGAAACAAACAAGATTTTGTAAAAACTTATATTAATCCTAAGGGAGATGGAGTACCATGTTAAATCTTTTAAGAAAAAATACTATTGTCGCCGGGATTTTAGCTATCATTCGTGTTTATATAGGCTATGAATTTTTACATGCAGGTTATGGGAAATTAACAAGTGGCGGATTTGATGCAAGTGGATTCTTAAAAGGAGCGATCGCTTCTAGCACAGGTGAACACCCAGCAGTTCAAGGCTGGTGGGCAAAATTCTTAGAACAGGTTGCCTTGCCAAACGCGGATTTATTTTCTTTCTTAGTGCAATGGGGCGAGGTATTAGTCGGAATTGCCTTAATCCTAGGTCTTCTAACGAACTTTGCGACCCTAATGGGGATGGTCATGAATTTCTCTTTCTTGTTCAGTGGCACCGTGAGCACAAACGGACAAATGATTCTTTTAGCCTTCTTCGTCTTAGTTGCCGGAGCAAATGCTGGTAAATTCGGTGTAGACCGATTTGTAATGCCCTATGTACGTAGGAACTTTGCAGCTAAAGGTCACCAAAAACAAGGCACGAATGCTGCGTAATGACAAAAAATGAGCGGAACTTTTCGTTCCCGCTCATTTTTTTGTGCCGCTATCCGAAGTGAAGCGGAAGAACCGTCCTCTGCTTCATCAGGCACCAGATTTTCTTCCAAGATAGGCTTCCACAATTTTGGGGTCTTCTAATAAATTCTGTGCCGGGCCATGGATAATAACTTTTCCGGTCTCTAGCACGTAGCCATAATCAGCGATCTTTAACGCCTGCTTCGCATTTTGTTCAACGACAAGCACTGTGGTTCCAGCATCTCTAATTTCTTTAATAATCTTAAAGATATCCGCCACAATCAAAGGAGCGAGTCCCATCGAAGGCTCGTCAAGCAGCAGTAGTTTAGGCTTTGACAGCAATGCCCGAGCAATCGCAAGCATTTGCTGCTGTCCTCCTGAAAGCGTGCCGCCAAGCTGAGCTTTCCTTTCCCGCAAGATCGGAAACCTCTCCATCACTGCTTCGATATCCTTTCCAATTTCCTTATCATTACGCTGGTAAGCACCCATTTCCAGGTTTTCCAACACCGTCATGCCTGATAAAATTGCCCGGCCTTCCGGAACTAAAGAGACTCCTCTTTGCACAAGCTGATCCGGCCTAAGCCCGGTTATATTTTCCCCTAAAAATTCGACGGTACCGTTTTTAGGCTTCAGCAACCCAGCGATCGTTTTCATGGTAGTCGTTTTACCGGCCCCGTTTGCACCGAGAATGGCCACAATTTTCCCTTGTTCCACTTCAAGGCTGACCCCTTTTAGCGCCTGGATTTTTCCGTAAAAGGTCTCGATTCCAGAAACTTTAAGCAATCTCCTCATCCCCCTCTGAACCGAGGTAGGCTTCAATCACCATCTGGTTGTTTTGAATTTCTTCAGGCGTGCCCTCAGCCAATTTTCTACCAAAGTTTAAAACGGTCATTTTATCACACAGCTTCATGACAAGTGGCATGTCATGTTCAATTAATAGGGTGGTAATGCCTCGTTCTTGAACCTTCTTAATTAAAAAAAACAATTCATCGGTTTCGGATTCATTCATCCCGGCGGCGGGTTCATCTAATAATAATAGTTTAGGGTCGCTGGCTAAAGCCCGTGCAATTTCCAGTCTTCTTTGCTGCCCGTAAGCTAAGTTTTCAGAAATTGTCTCATCGTATTCAGATAAGCCCACTAATTCTAGAAGTTCCCTTGCCTTTACACGTAACTTTTCTTCTTCTGTACGCTGCGATTTTGTCCCAAAGACCCCGCTAAAAACGCCAGATTTGCTACGGGAATGCCCGCCGACCAATACATTTTCCATAGCTGTCATTTGTGAGAAAAGGCGAATGTTTTGAAAGGTTCGGCAGATGCCCTTATTTGTAATCTTATACGGTTTAAGCCCGGTAATTTGTTCATCCAAAAAGGTAATTTCACCCGATGTCGGAGGGAACATATTTGTAATCATATTAAACATGGTCGTTTTTCCAGCTCCGTTTGGGCCGATGAGCCCATAGATTTCCCCTTCCTTGATGGAAAAAGAAACATCGGTTAAAGCAGAGATGCCGCCGAAATTCTTAGAGATGTTTTGAATGTTTAGAACCATGGTTACTCCTCCTTTTTCGCAGCTGTACCTTCTGTAAAAGGGGAACATCAATAATTCCCTGCGGGCGGAAGGCCATCATTAATACTAAAACAACCCCGTAAATCATATAACGATATTCGCTGATAAATCGTAGGACCTCTGGCATCAACGTCATAAAGGTTGCTCCGAAAATAGAGCCCCAGATGACATCACTGCCACCGAATACCGCGAAAATAAGAATATCAACCGCGCGATGATAAGAGAAATCAGCCGGACTGATATATCCCATGATATGGGCAAATAATGCCCCTGCAAAGCCTGCGAAAACGGCACCTTGCGCAAAAGATAAAACTTTGTAATACGTGATATTAATTCCCATTGCCTCGGCTGCTTTTTCATCCATTTTGATAGCTGCAAAAGCCCGGCCAACACGAGATTTGTTTAGTCTAATCAAGAACCAGATAAGAAAAATAGTAATAAGTATCAATAGAATCAGGACCATTAAATAAACAAATTGATTGTTTTTTAGACCGATAGAAAGGGGACTGAATCCAGCATCCCTAGAAAACGTAAGCAATTCTCTACCAATTTGGGGAATACCTGAAAGACCAACTGCCCCTTTGGTAACTGACTCCCAATTGATGAGGAATACCCTTATGACTTCCCCGAAGCCAAGTGTTGCAATGGCTAGATAAACCCCCGTTAGCCTAAGGGAGGGAATACCGATGAGAATACCGATCAGCCCGGCAACCACTGCCCCTGCAATGATGCCTACGACAATCGGCAAATCATAGTTAATGGTGAGTATCGCTGATGTGTAGGCGCCTATTCCCATAAACCCGGCAGACCCTAGTGAAAGCTGTCCGGAAGATAGGGTAATATAAATACTTAAGCCTAGAATAATGTTAATCATGATAAAAGATCCAACTTGAAGGTAGTATGGATTTATAAAATCTCCAAGCATATCATCACGGCCTTCCCTCTGATGTCTTTTGGCCAAATAATCCCTGCGGCTGTACTAAAAGGATCACGATGATTGCGAGGAAGGCAATAGCATCTCGATAACCCGAATCTCCATAGGCAACCATGAGTGTTTCCGCTAAACCAAGAATTAATCCTCCTGCCATTGCGCCTTTCACACTGCCCATTCCGCCCAAGATGATAATGGCAAGCCCCTTTAGTCCGATGGATAAGCCCATCTGCGGATTCACCGAGTTAAATGCCATTCCAACCAGAATGCCAGCAATTCCACCCATAGCGGAGGCCATCACAACGGTTAAGGTAATGATCTGTTTTGTATTGACACCAAGGATACTGGCAGTATCTAAGTTCTCCGCAGTCGCACGGAGCGCTTTCCCCGCCCTTGTTTTGGATAGCCAATAGGAAAGAGCCATCATTAACACCACTGAAATCACAAAAATCACGATTTGCACTACGTATATGGTGATGGAACCGATTGTAAAATGAACTTCGGCAAAAGCATTTTTAAAAGGGTGGTTTCCGGCACCGAATAAATGGTGTGATAGATTTTCTAGAAAAATCGATACCCCGATGGTGCTGATTAATGGGGCAAGATGGGAGACACCCTTTTTGCCGCGCAGCGGTCTTAATGCAAATTGCTCAAGCAGGTACCCTAGAACAGCCGTGACAATGATGGCAGCAAGAAATGCCATCCAAATGGGTAAGCCCAATGTACCTGTTACCACGACGCCGATAAAAGCGCCGATCATAAAGATTTCGCCATGTGCCATATTAATGATGCCCAAAACTCCAAAAACAAGTGTAAATCCAAGGGCAACGATGGCATAAATGCTTCCAAGTGTTATTCCGTTTATTAATTGCTCCAGCAGCAATTCATCTCACCCTTTAACTAAAAAGATTTTCCCGTCATGAGTTGCATGGGGACGGTTCTTCTATTTCCTGCCACATTAAGAACAGGTTAATGTAAGGAGGGCACTATTAAAGTGCCCTTCCATGTTCAGCCTATTTTTTATTCAAACAATTGGAATTTCCCATCTTTGATCATCAGAACGGTTGGTTCCATGACAACGTCACCATCTTTATCAAACGAGAAGTTACCAAGAATGCCAGGGAAGTCTTTAATTTCGGCAAGCGCATCGCGAAGTGCATCGCGGTCAGCTTCGCCGGCATTTTTTAATGCTTCCGCATAAATATATAGTGCATCGTAAGCTTGTGCAGCAAATTGGTCTGGCTTTTTCCCATATTCAGCATCAAATTTCTTTACAAAATCTTGTACTTTTTGATCTGGTTTGTCGGCAAACCATGGTGTCGCAACAATTAATCCATCGGCGGCTTGTCCGGCAATATCAATTACCTGCGGCGAGTTAAATCCATTTCCGCCTACGAACGGTACATCAAGTCCAGCTTTTCTTGCTTGATCCATGATAACCGCACCTTCATTGTATAATGCGGAACAAAGAATCAGATCTGGCTTAAGCCCTTTGATTTTGGTTAATTGGGCGTTGTAGTCTGACTGACCTTTTTGGAACGTTTCAATCGTTAAGATGTCAAGCCCCAAGTCTTCTGCCGCTTTTTTCATCGTATCAAATCCGGATTTTGTGAACACATCATCGTTCCCATAAAGGATGGCGACTTTCTTTGCACCATTTTTATCAACCGCTTTTTTGAGTGCTGCCGGAATAGCCAGTGCTTCTGGTAAAGAGTTTCTGAAAACATAATCACCAATCTGTGGAATTCCTTCAGCTGTTGTGGACGTACCCATAATTGGAATACCGTTCATATCTGCTTCAGGACCTACAACGTTCATTTCTGTACTTAAAGTTGGCCCGATTAACCCAACAATGTCATCATCACTCATTACCTTTTGAGCGGCAGATAAGGCTTGCTCTTGTTTACCAGCTGAGTCTTCAATCACAAGGTCGATTTTGACATCGCCTTTTGCATTAATTTCCTTCTGAGCCAGTTTCAAACCGTTGGTAATCGCTTCACCATAAGCCGCACCAGGGCCGGTAATATAGGAGATTACGCCAAGTTTCGCACTGACCGTATCTCCTTTAGCCGAATTGGTCTTACTTGTTTTCTCAGAACTATTGCCGCTGCATGCCGTTAAAGCCAAAAGCAATAGAACAGCTATTAATAGAAATCCTTTATTAAGATACCTTTTCATTTCTATCTCCCCCTTTTTAGAAAATTCTATATTATCTATTAAATAATAATATTCAAATAATGTAAACATCTTTCGACAGCAACTATATATTTGTTGTTAATTATCGGAATTTTCTTTATACTATCAAGATATAAGTTATCATTTCGAAAATAATTTAGGGCAAGCGTTCTAGTGGCACCCGCGTTTTTTCTTAGTAAATGAAAATGGAGTTGAATGAATATGAAAGTAGCCCTTTTTGCCACCTGCTTAGTGGATATGTTCCGTACAGATGTTGGGAAGTCTACGGTTGAATTATTGGAATATCTCGGCTGTGAGGTGGAATTTCCGAAGGGACAAATTTGCTGCGGACAACCAGCCTATAATTCTGGTTATGTGAAAGACTCAAGAGAGGCAATGAAGCATATGATAGAAGTCTTTGAGGATGCTGAATATATTGTCAGTCCTTCGGGTTCTTGTGCCTATATGTTTAAAAAATACCCGGATGTATTTCAAGGAGATCCAATCTGGGAACCCCGAGCAAAAAGGATCGCTGATAAGACCTATGAACTCACGCAATTTATCGTTGATGTCCTTCAAGTAGAGGATGTCGGTGCTACTTTTGAAGGGAATGTAACCTATCATATGTCATGCCATATGACACGTTTGCTTGGCGTGAAAAGCGCTCCACTGACCCTTCTATCGAATGTGCGCGGCTTAAATTACACGCAATTACCAAATAACGACACTTGCTGCGGCTTTGGCGGGACCTTTTCTGTAAAAATGGAACAGATTTCTGAACAAATGGTTGATGAAAAGGTTCAGCATATCATGGAAACAGGCGCAGATTATTTAATAGGAGCGGATGAAGGCTGCCTTATGAATATTCGCGGACGGGCAGAACGCGTAGGTGCGAAAGTGGAAGTTCTACATATTGCTGAAGTCTTAAATAATCGTTAGATGGAGGTAGAATAATATGCCAATGAAGGTAGGCAGTGAGCCATTTAAGAGCCGTGTTGATGAAGGCATACAAAATACCTTCATGCGCGGAGCTGTATCAGGTGCACAGGACCGTTTAGAAGTTAATAGATTAAAAGCTGTAGATGAATTGGGCGACTGGGAAACATGGCGCCTACTTGGAGAGCAGATCCGCCAGCATGTTCTTGAAAATCTTGATTACTATCTGACACAGCTGAGCGACAATGTTGCCAAGCTTGGGGGCAACGTGTACTTTGCTTCAACTGCTGAAGAAGCGCGTGACTATATACTTAGTGTAGCTAAGCAAAAAGGTGCTAAAAAGATAGTCAAGTCAAAGTCGATGGTAACAGAGGAGATTGATCTCAACCATCATTTATTGGCAAACGGCCTCGACGTGGTGGAAACCGATTTAGGAGAATATATTTTACAGCTTGATAACGATCTTCCCTCACATATTGTCGCACCTGCATTGCATCGCAATAAAGAACAAGTGCAGGAAAGCTTTCACCATCATCATGGCTATGAAGGTTCATCGCGTCCCGAGGATTTGACAAAGCATGCTCGTAAAATGCTGCGGAACGATTATTTAACAGCTGATATCGGCATTACAGGGTGCAATTTTGCCGTTGCCGAAACGGGATCCGTGTGTATCGTAACAAATGAAGGGAATGCGGATCTTTCAACCTCTCTTCCGCCAACACAAATTACCGTGATGGGCATGGAGCGTCTCGTACCGACCTTTGAGGAGCTAGAAGTGCTTGTTAACATGCTGACAAGAAGTGCTGTCGGACAAAAATTGCCTAGCTACGTTACCGTGCTAAGCGGTCCTCGTCATGAGGATGAAATCGATGGCCCCGAGGAATTTCATTTAGTTATTGTTGATAATGGGCGCTCTGAAATAGTAGGGACAGAGTTTCAATCGATTTTACAATGTATCCGCTGTGGTGCTTGTGCTAATGTTTGTCCTGTATACCGCCATGTGGGCGGCCACTCCTACGGATCGATTTATTCTGGCCCGGTCGGAGCGGTGCTTTCTCCACTGCTTGGAGGGTATGATGACTATAAAGAATTGCCTTTCGCATCAACACTTTGTGGAGCATGTACCGACGTCTGTCCGGTGAAAATTCCGCTGCATGAATTGCTACATCAACATCGTCAGGTCATTGTTGAAAAAGAAGGCCGCACTCCATTATCCGAACGCTTCCTCATGTCCATTTTTGGAATGGGTTCTTCTTCATCCGGCCTTTATAACATGGGCTCAAAAATAGCTTCAAAGGCATTAAAGCCCATTATTAAAGACAGCCATTTTTCCAAAGGAGTAGGCCCGCTGAAAAATTGGATGGAAGCACGCGAGTTCCCTGCACCAAATAAAGAGCGTTTCCGCGACTGGTTTGAAAACAGATCAAAGGGAGGAAACGGATCATGACAGGTCAAATTCAAAATCGCCAAGCATTTATAGAAAAAATTTCACAGAAGCTGAGGCGCAGTGCAGTGCCTTCCGCTATCGAACGGCCACAGTGGGCATACACGCCGCAGTATAATGTATTGAGGGATAAAACCCAGGACGAACTGCTCGAAGTTCTGCAGGAGCAATGTAAATTGATCAATACAACCTGTAGGGTCACCCCGCTCGCTGAACTGCAAGAAGCTGTCTATGAGACGATTCAATCATATGGCGGCGGTCCGGTCATCGCCTGGCAGGATGAGCGCGTTCAACAGTACGGATTATCCGACCTTTTCACTGAACGTCTGCCAAAAGAGCAGGTAGCTGTCCACATCTGGGATCCGGCAATGGGCCATGAAAACATCTCGGTTGCTGAAAGGGCTACTATCGGAATCACCATTGCAGAGCAGACACTTGCTGAATCAGGAACAGCTGTCCTTTTAAGCGATAAAAATCACGGCCGTACCGTAAGCTTTTTGCCGGAGAAATCCATTATTTTAATACCAAAGAGCACCATTGTACCAAGGATGACACAGGCGGCTGTTGATCTTCGCAAACGCATTTTGCAAGGTGAAAAGGTACCATCGTGCATAAACTTTATATCTGGGCCAAGCAACTCAGCTGATATTGAAATGATCCTGGTCGTTGGTGTACACGGCCCAATGCGCATGACATATATTGTTATTGATGATTTGTGAGAGGACGGCTCTAGAAGGAGAATCGGGTTCAGTCCCTCGGCACGCACGTAAATGCTTTAGTCCACGAGGGACTAACCCCATTAACTCGTCGCTTTTGGCCAAGTGTGACATAATCGCCAAAGTTTCCAGCTTGATGAAGAACAAATCTAGTGGATTGTAAAAAAGATTAGTCCTTCATGGGCATGGTGAAGGACTAATCTAGTGGATTGCAAAAGGGATTAGTCCATCATCGCCTTGATGAAGGACTAATCTAGTAGATTGCAAAAGAGATAAGTCCATCATCGGCTACATGAAGTCCAAATCTAGTGGATGTCAAAAGAGAATAGTCCATCATCGGCAACATGAGGAACTAATCTAGTAGATGGCAAAAAAGATTAGTCCATCATCGGCAACATGAAGGACAAATCTAGCGGATTGTAACAAAGATTAGTCCATCATCGTTTTGGATAAAGGATGGTACTTTACACTTTTCTCCCATGACAAACATTCTTATTTTTTGGATTCAAAAAAACACGCTGATCTCATTCAGCGTGTTTCTTCCATTCTAGAAGCTTGAAACCTTTTCAAGGTCATCGGAATTTTTATGAACGGTAAGTCTTTCAAGCAGTTTCATGCTATCCTGATTGACCCCTATAAGATTCACCTTTACTTCATTTTGCTGGTATTTCATGACCACTTTATCGATCGCACCGATGGCAGAGTCGTCCCAAAGGTGGGCGTGGGTTAAATCAATTTCAATTTCGGTTACGTCTTCTTTAAAATTAAAGTGGTTGACAAAGTCTGTAACTGAAGCAAAGAAAAGCTGCCCTGATACTTGATAAATTTTTCTATGTGACCCTTTTGGGGATAACGTTTTAAACGTGACTTTTGAAATCTTTGAGGCAAAGAAAATAGCACTCAGGATAACTCCGCAAACCACTCCAATTGAGAGATTATCTGTTGCCACGACCGTAATGACGGTAACGATCATCACCACCGTATCCGATTTCGGCATAACGGTCACTTTTTTCAATGATGACCAATCAAACGTTCCAATGCAAACCATAAACATGACTGCTACTAATGCAGCCATCGGTATTCGGACAAGAACATTATTTAAAGAAACAATCAGAATCATTAAAAATACCGCAGCCCAAAAGGTCGAAAGTCTTCCACGGCCACCTGATTTCACATTGATCCCAGATTGCCCAATCATGGCACAACCGGCCATTCCGCCAAAAAATCCGGAAACGATGTTGGCGATCCCCTGACCCCGTGCTTCTTTGTTTTTATCACTCGTGGTATCTGTCAGATCATCGACAATTTGCGCGGTTAACAGCGACTCAATTAATCCAACCACAGCGATGCCAAGTGAATAAGGAAAGACGATACGCAGTGTTTCGAGTGTAAATGGCACGTGAGGGAGCCAAAACGTAGGCAATGCTTGTTTCAATTGCCCTAAATCGCCGACCGTATTGACGTGCGCACCCGTTACTACCGCAATGATGGTAATGACAATAATTGCGACCAGTGGCGAAGGAACAGCTTTTGTGATTCGTGGAAACAGATAAATAATCGCTAATCCTCCTGCGACCATGGTGTACATGACCCAGGTTTGGCCTTTAAAATGGGTTAATTGTGCCATAAAAATTAAAATAGCTAATGAATTGACAAAACCAACCATGACCGAACGAGGAATGAATTTCATCAAACGAGCTACCTTCAGTGATCCGAAGATCATTTGAATCAACCCTGTTAAGATGGTAGCCGCTAATAAATATTCTAGTCCGTGGCCCTTCACTAAACCGCCCATTAATAGGGCTGTTGCTCCGGTAGCGGCAGAAATCATCGCAGGTCTGCCGCCCACAAAGGCAATTACAAGGGCAATGCAAAACGACGCATATAAGCCGACCATCGGATTTACGCCCGCAATGATGGAAAAAGCAATCGCTTCTGGAATCAGGGCAAGGGCTACAACTGTACCTGAAAGAATGTCACCCTTTATATTCCCAAACCATTCATATTTAATTGTCACTACATTCAACAATAAAACACCTCTTCTATTATTATTTTTGACTTTCAACTCTCTTGAAAGCCGGGCCGTTGATAACATATGAAAGTATATATGAATGTGACAATTTTGTGAAGAGGTGGATTTTTCCGGAGGGTTCTAGATTTCAACTAGTAAATGCTTGGTTTAAGAGGAAAGCGGAATAGCAAAATGCAGGAAACCAGTTGAGTTGATTCCAGCTGGTTTCCTGCACTTTATATTCTCTCCCTCATCCGCTCGGGAAGAGTCTGAATCGACTGGACCACTAAATCAAGCTTTGCTTCAATTCGGTAAAGCAGATAGAGGGTCACAACAATCGGGAATCCTACCTGGCTAATGATTGGAATGAGCTGTTCCACTTTTCCCGCCTCCTTCCCTGACTCTTAAAAAGAGGCCGGCTTCATTGGAATCCGACCTCTCCGTTATTAAGTAAGCTCGTAATCTGTTACATTGCGTTCGATCACTCGTGCTCCTTTTGCAGCAACGAATCTGCCGCTAGCGGTTGTGAACACATCAGATGTAATGATTTGAGCCATCGATAATTTGACAACTTCCTCATCAATGGGTTCTTTTGGACTATCGACCGAAATACGTGCCGTCTTCCCAAACTCCGTACTAAATTCCAACTCCAACGTCTTTGCCATTTCATTCACCTCCTCTCGGTTATGTTTCCACTACTGTACTAGTAGCAATGGTGACAGGCACCATTTCCACTACGTCACTAGTAGAATAGGTGTCAGGCACCACTAGCCAATGATCTCGGAGCTGTCGTTGCGTTCGATTTTGTTTAGCTGGTCGTTGCATAGTCCTGCGATTGCTTGTGCTGCCTGCGATAGTTGATCTGCGGTTGCTGCTTTTGTGACGTTGCTAAACGTCTTTGCTTTGAGGATCGGCTTACCTTCGTCATCGATGCCGGCCTCAAACACCAAGCGAAGCTTCGTGCCTTCTAATAATGCTTGTGCCATTGTCTCTCACCACCTTTCACCTTTTATATAGATAGAAGTCGGCAGAAAGGACGGGGTGGAGAAAAATAATATAAATAGATTCGTAGGAATGCTGCTTGAAATAGTGCATTTAACATATTTGGCAAAAGAACTCTTATCGTAAGCCCATAAAAGTGTTAAAATATTTGGTATATATTATCGAATTCTGCCAAAAGAAGGTAACGCTATATGTCGAATAGACTCATTACAAATGAATCGTCTGCAGATTTTGTGCGGAGAAATGCAGGAGTTGGCCTTTAGATATGAATCTATCCCTTACTAATTTTCATAACCGTCGATTTGAATGGGTTTTTCAAGCGAAGACGGAGTTTATTCAGCGCTTTGCAGGTAAAGCAGAGTCCTCCACCATAATAAAGGAAATTTTGCAAACAGAGCTGGAAAGTCCCGAAGTGAATGAGTTGTCTGTCAATCGTCTAACGATAGTGTATAAAGAGGCAGACGAGGCAAGGAAACTAGAGCTTGAGCAGTATAAAGAAAGAATGAAACAGCAGGATGAATTAATCACAAATCAACAGCTTTTACTAGATCGTGAAGTGGAAGAGGCTGAAGCGCATTACAACCAGATTAGCAAGAATATCGAGGTCTATGAGGCTTTTTTGAAAAAGGTCGAATTAAAAAATATGGACCATGACTATATCAGTGATTTGGTCAATGACATCATCGAATATACACCCCATCATAGAAAAGCGAGTGTCATAAATGATGATGTGTTACGATTGCAGGAAATGGTGGCAAGTGAGCTGGAGAATAAGTTTAGAAGAATCAAGCAGGAAGCGGGTACTTTAAAAATTGGGATCAGTAATCTATTAGAAATTCCCTATTTACCTCCGATTCCAAGGGTGGAGCAGAAAATTGACGCCTTTTGGCTAAAAAGCACCTATGAAAAAACAATATTGGAGATACGCGCTATTGCCTATGAATGGGTGACGGAAATGTATCATAACTATAATCTTCTACTTACCCCTATTTTTAAGGCAGCCTTTGAGCAAAAGGACCATTTTTTCCAAGAGGCGGAGGCATTGAAGCTTGTTACTACCGAAAAGATAAGACGACTGGAAAGAGATATAGCAAACTACCAAAAGGAAAAAGCCGAGCTTGATGCCCGCTATCAGAATGTTCATCAATTATGGAATCAGGACCGTGAGCATGCATTACAGCTGCAAGGCTGTTTAATCAAGTATTGGCTGACGTATAAGGAAGAGTTACAGCGTCACTTCCACTATGGGAATGCTGAAGAACGATGGCTTGCGGCAAAATACTTGCAGCTACTAAGGCAAGACGGTGAGAAACTTATCAAATCGTTACATGAATGAGGAGGGCGGCAAAAGATGGGTACCACACAATCACCAACAAAAACGGAATACGATAAAGCAATGGATGAATTAAAGAAGTTAAACGATGATCTTTTTTACGATGACTTTAAGGAGAAAATCAAACTGTTAGAGGATCATCTCCTACAGCTAACCATGAATAGTACCTCTGATTTTAAAAAGGAAGCAGAATCTGTCGTTGAACAGGCTAATATCTTGGTCCGGCAAATGGAAACGCAAAAACAAGAAATTCGCGAGCTAATGGAAGCGGTTGAGAGCAGTAACAAGGAATTATTGGATCATGCTGTTGCCTCCATTGAATCTGTTTCTACGCATGTAACAGAATTTACTCAGAAGATATCGGATTCAGATGAAAGAAATAGACAATTTTTAGAGCAAAACGAAGCCTTTGTTACCCTTGCAAGAGGACAGATTGCACAAACCGAGGAAAAATTAGCTGCCCATATGGTGGCCTTTCAACAAACGGAACGCCACTTGGAGCAGCTGAGAACCTCGTATGAAGGCATGTTTCAAAAACATTCCGAGTCTATCAAAAGTATTATGGTGGTACGGGAAGAAGCGTTTATCGAAAAAGTCGAGCGGCAGTTTGAAGAGTGGTCTGCCAAACAAATGGAGCAGGGGGAGGATCTGCAAAGACAAGTGGATGCTTTGATTAAGGCACAAAGCAAACAAAGCGTTGAAATGCTGGAAGCTATCTCGAATAAGATGGCTAGCAGGGAAGACGTAGCTAGTAGTGAAAAAAGAAATGCCCTTAAAATGAATGTTCTTCTGTCGGTTGTTGTGATTGAAGCTATTTTAATAGGGATTGGATTTTTTATGTAGAATATCGTTTTACTAGGTGCGAGTCCTCTGGGATTCGTACCTTTTGTTTTTGGCTATGTTGATTTCACTGTGTTTGAAAAATAGACGGAAGAATTCCGTTTAAATTGAAAAATACCCCTATTTCCTTAAAAATAAAGGAGGATTTTCCGGTTATATTGTTCAAATCGTTGGATTTTGTCTTATCTAGAGCAGTTAATCGGAATCTCTCCGCTTATATCTGCCTCCTAAGCTGCCTCTACACACATTAGCCGGAAATTCTTCGCCTATGGATACTCGTACCCGCACGAAAATCAACAATGAATAAACAGTCCGCCGCTGCCTGCCCACACGCCCATATGACAAGTAGAATACCTTGTTAAAAAGATTGTCATATGGAGGGAATAGATGATATGAAAAAACGCAAATGGTTTTGGAATGTTGTTTTAGGTACCATCATTTTGGTTCTCCCATTGCTTCTTGTTTTCTTCAACCATCAGACACCCCGGAATACTGCTCATCCACCGCAATCAACACAAGAAAATTCAACCACTCATGGGGAACAGAGCCAAGAAACCTCAGCTAACGCAGCTGATACAAGTACACAAGAGGAGCCGCCACAAACAGACTCGGGGGATCAAGGAGAGCAGCCTCAAGAAAAACCAGCTCCCGAAGAAAAGCCAACTATTGTTTGGGGGATAGACACTGCTTCGAAAATAGACCAAGCCTTTTTACAGTGTGTAAAGGATAATTATGGAGAACCAGCTGTGATCGGGAGGTATTTGGAAACCAAAGAAGGCATATCAATGGGTTTAACTAAAGAGGAAGCCACTTTACTTCATGAGCAAGGGGCCCAGATCTTACCGATTTTCAACCATTTCACAGACGCAACCGGTTATGAAAATGGGGCTGCGGAGGCCAAGGAAGCCGTTTCCTATGCTCAAAAAATAGGAATTCCTGAAGGAGTTGCACTCTTTGCAGATATCGAACCAAAATATCCGGTCGATGAGGCCTTTATTCGCGGATGGGTGGAAGCTCTAATGGAATCGCCTTATAAGCCGGGTATTTATGGGGTTCTCACACCTGAAAGTAAGTTGTCCGCTGCCTATCAATCGGCAGTTTCAAAAAATAAACAGGTTCAAGATCAAACCATTCTTTGGAGCAGTAATCCAGACCCTGGTGTCACACCAAAGGATCAGGCACCAGCTTACGCGCCAGGCGCACCTGAAAATGTGAATATTTCCATCTGGCAATATGGAATTGATGGGAAAACGTGTAATATTGACACCAACCTTATCCAGTCTTCAGTTTTGGAATCGTTGTGGTAAGGGCCCAGTCCCGCTGCATAGTCAGTGGGACTGGAATCGTTCATTAGGATAATCTGCGATCCTGTGACCTGTTCTGCCAATATAAAGTAGGGAATATGAGGCAGGTTTCAACTCTTTTATAGGCTTTTAATGAGACGAATCCTGAAATGCAGCAGGAGAACTGCTTCTGTGCTTTCCAAGTGTTTTCATCAATTGGAGATGCTGTATTCCGAAATAATTGTGCATTTTTTCATAGTAGGTAAAGATAGTTTGATAAAGTGAAGCGCCTTCCTTAGTTGGATAATATGTCTTTTCGATTGGCTGAGCCATATATTGGATTGCGTGTTGTATGTTGTTATAGCCACCATTTTCAGTGCCTGCTGCAACAGCTCCTAAAATTGCGGCACCAATAGCCGGGGCATGATCTGATTGGGAAACCTTAATCGGTTTATTTAGAATGTCCGCATAAATCTGCATTAATAGAGCATTCCGATTAGGTAATCCCCCGGAGGCTACGACTTCATTAATCTCCATACCCCATTTTTGATAGGTGTTCATAATGATTTTCGCACCAAATGCTGTACTTTCTAGATAGGCACGATAGATCTCTTCGGGCTTTGAATGAATGGTTAATCCAATCAAAACACCTGATAAATTAGAATCAGATAATATGGAGCGATTACCGTTATGCCAATCAAGTGCAAGCATCCCATTCTCTCCAGGTGATAGGGCGCTTGCCTTTTCCTCTAATAGATCAAATACAGAGATACCTAACCTTTCTGCCTCAAGATTATAGATTTGGGGAATGTGCCCGTTGACATATGAACCGAATAAATCACCGACAGCAGATTGCCCAGCTTCATATGCATACAATCCGGGGATAATGGCATCTTTGACGACACCAGAAATTCCGGGTATTTCTTTGAGTTCTGGATGAAGCATAAGGTGGCAAGTAGAAGTTCCCATAACCATTAGCATGGTATTTGGTTGAGATACTCCGGTTCCCAAAAGGGCCGAATGGGCATCAATAATACCAGTTGCAATTGGCAATCCGATGGGAAGTGATAGCTTATCGGCCCAAGGCTTTGTCAGGGAGCCGGCACATGTTCCGATATTTTTAACCTGCCCCTGTAATTTTTCAAGGAGTGTTGAACCGAATTTGCTATCAAGTTGGTGAAAAAACTCTTCAGGAAATCCCTCTAATTCATTCCAAAATGCTTTGAAACCTAAGGAACAATTATTTCTAGTGATGGTTGAAGTAAGGATGGAGACAATCCAATCCGATGCTTCCATAAAGTATGCGGTATTGGTAAATACGTCAGGGGCATTTTCGAAAACCTCTAAAATTTTCGGGATGGCCCATTCTTCGGAAACGTTATATCCTAATCTCCTTAACCATTTCTCTTTTCGTTGTGTTGCCAGGTGGACGATTTTCTCTGTTTGAGGCTTCGTGTGATGATGTTTCCAAAGTTTTACCCAGGCATGATGGGAATGCAGAAACGCTGGATCAAAGCATAACGGTGTTAATTCATAATCTACAGGTACAAGTGTAGATGAAGTAAAATCAACACCTAGACCGATGATTTGCTTTGGATTGATTTGAGCTTTTGTAATAGCGGAAGGAACTCCTTCTTCTAACACATCAAGATAGTCTTGTGGGTGCTGAAGTGCACTTCCTTTTGGAATCTGATTTGAATAAAAGGGTAAGGTTTCGGTTATAACATTATGACGATAGGGAACAATCTGTGTTGCCTTTATTTCTCCTGTATTAACATCTACGATAACAACTCTTCCTGATTCCGTGCCGTAATCAATACCGATTGAATAGTGTGAATCTCCCACTTACAAATGCACCTCCTTAAGTAAAGGCATTTTCAATGTTCTTTTTTTCTAGTTTAACAAGAGTGAGCAATAATGAGCAATATATTTTTAGAAAATTTTCCATTTTTGCTCTATTTTACTTGACAATTCAATTTTTAAGCATATATTATTTATTTACAAGTGGAAATGAATAAAAATTTTATGTATATAAACATAAATGAACATTTTAATTGTTTTTTTATGGCATTGTATAAAATGGAGGAGGAGAAATATGCAGCAAAAGGCAGCAACAACCGTTATGTCGCGAACTTTTAGACTTGTTAAACCTGGGGAAGTAGAAGAAATGGCAATTGAGCGAACGATTCGGGATGGTGAAGTAGTCATTGAACCGTCAATCGCCAGTATATGCCACGCAGATTTACGTTATTACTTGGGGCAAAGAAGGGCTGAAGCCTTAGAGAAAAAACTGCCTATGGCACTTCTTCATGAGGGAATCGGCAAAGTTATCGTTAGCAAAGCAAACGATTTGAAGGTAGGCCAGCGAGTGGTGATTGTTCCTAATATTCCGGGCAGCTTAATTGAAAAAGGTGTGTCAGAGGATTGTAGTTTTATCCGTGGGAATGATTTTAGAGAAAACTACAGTGAAAAGAATGAATTTCTGGGAAGCGGTTACGATGGGATCGCACAAAATTGCTTAGTCTTACCTGCTCAATGTGCCATCCCTATCCCTGATTCTATTCCAGATGAAATTGCGGTTCTTTGTGAACTGTGTACAGTATCTTACCGTGCGATTAGCCGGGTAAAAGAGCAGCTTATGGCATCAAACACGAAAGTGGCTGTATTTGGTGATGGGCCTGTTGGGTATTTGACGGCAGCTCTAATCAACCGAATTTACGGACTTGATTCTACTAGATTAAAAGTGTTTGGAGCCATCCCGGATAAGCTTGCCCATTTTCACTTTGCCGATTGTTCCATGGTGCAGGATTTTGACTTTCGTTTAGCAGAGAAAGTAGATATAGTGGTTGAATGTACAGGCGGGAAATTTAGTGAAAGTGCAGTAAATCAAGGAATTGATCTCCTCAAACGCGGCGGTTCGTTAATTCTTATGGGTGTAACCGAGGATAGGGTTCCGATTAATACCCGGGATGTTTTGGAAAAGGGATTGTCATTGTATGGGAGCAGCAGAAGTTCGATTCCGGACTTTCAGGCAGTGGTTTCCGCCATGCAGGATAGGGAGTACCAAGAATTACTACGCGCTATTCTTCCGACAGAATTTACACCTATTCGAACGGCGAATGACTTTAAAGAAGCGATGGATTCTGCGGGACAGCATAGGGGATGGAAGAAGGTAATTTTAGAGTTTAATTGGGCACAATAATCGTTATCATGAATGGATAGTCTATCGAACCGGATATTCTGGAAGATAGACTATTTTTTTATGGGATTATTTGCAGGAAAAATGAAGGTTTAATTATGAATTATTCTTTAATAGTGTATTCAAACTGTTGACAATTAGAGCTTAATAAACATAATCTTAATATATCCTTAACAGAGATAAACAAAATTAAAAATATTTTTATATGGGAGTGATAATATTGCTAGCTGCCGAGAGAAAACTGAAAATCATTGAATATGTTAAGAAGAATAATGTTGCATCGGTATCTCAATTGTCAGAAGAATTCAATGTGCATGAAGCAACTATACGACGGGATCTGTCAGAAATAGAAAGGGAAGGTCGTTTAAGAAGAACCCATGGCGGCGTCGTGCTAGCTGATGGAATCAGTTCAGAACCGTCATTTACCGTCCGTGCTACTGAAAGGGTTGAAGAGAAAGAACGGATTGGTCAAAAGGCAGCGGAGCTGATTAATGAAGGTGAGTATATCATTCTGGACTCTGGAACGACCACACTGCAAATTGCAAAGAATTTAGTAAACAAAACGAATATAACAGTTGTTACAAATGATATAAATATTGCTGCAGAACTAAAGGATTCTAAAGGGATAAAAGTAATCGTAACGGGCGGGATTCTTTACCCTGAAAGTTTTATGTTAAATGGAATGGTTACCAATGATGTCTTAAAAACGATTCATGTCCATAAAGCGTTTGTTGGCACTCCGGCTATTCACCCCAAAGTTGGACTTACTCATTTTGAGGAACAGCTTGTTCCTGCCAAGATTGGGATGATTGAAGTAGCTGACGAAGTGATTGTCGTAACAGACCACACAAAAATAGGTGGGATTTCTCTCCATAAGGTAGCATCCGTGGAGAAAATTCACAAGTTAGTAACGGGAATCGAAGTCTCAGAGCTACAAATCCAACTTTTTAAAGAGGCGGGGGTAAGTGTTTTAACTGCTTAAAGAGTCTATAGAGAACATCTCTTCTATTTGTTAGTGATCTTCTTGATCGGTTAACTAACCAAAGAACGAGGTGTTTTTATTTTTAAAATAGCAGTTCAATACGTCGCGGAATTTACAAATTTTGTGAGTAGAAATAAACATTAATGAGCATAATAGTTGTTTGTTTTGGTCTTTTCATTTAAAAATTCAGAAAAATGCAGAAAAAACATTGACAACTAATCGAATTTAGGATATTTTTTATTTAAACAAATTTTAAATACTAATGAACATTATTTTTCACAAAATAAACATTTATGAGTGAAAGGGCGCATAAGGTGCAATATAACTATCAATAAGGCAAATTTAGTTAAAGTTTATACTAGATTTCTAGATTGATCACAGATTCGCTTTCGTGATTCTTTATTTGGAAGGGCTTACAGTTATTCCTATAGATATATTGGATATATGGTAACTATAATAGAATCAACATAAGATAAGGGGGAATTGTTCTTGGCATCCATCGAGTTTGTAAATGTAACAAAAGAATTTGATAAAAAGGCCATTATTAATAACTTGAATTTAACAATAGAAGATGGTAAATTCACCGTTTTAGTAGGTCCATCTGGGTGTGGGAAAACCACTCTTTTACGAATGATTGCAGGGATTGGCCCACAGACGTCTGGTTCTGTTCTCATTGACGGGAAGGACATTACGGATATTGCCCCCGGGAAAAGGGGAGTAGCAATGGTTTTTCAAAACTATGCCATTTACCCGACCATGTCCGTGCGAGAAAATATTGAATTTGGCTTAAAAAATAATAAGGTTAAAAAAGCGGAAAGAACTCAATTAGTAGAAAGCATCAGTGCTTCGGTTGGCCTATCAGAGTATCTGGATCGTAAGCCGTCTACTTTATCCGGCGGTCAGCGCCAGCGTATTGCGCTGGCTCGTGCGATGGTAAAAAACCCATCCGTATTTTTAATGGATGAGCCGCTTTCAAACCTTGATGCAAAACTTAGAGCGCAAATGCGAATTGATTTGATTGAATTACATAAAAAATTAGGAACGACTTTTGTTTATGTAACCCACGATCAAGTAGAGGCAATGTCGATGGCTGATACCATCGTTCTCATGAATCAGGGTCTTATACAACAAGAGGCGCCGCCAGAAACCATTTATCATGAGCCTGCTAATTTGTTTGTCGCACAGTTTATTGGTGTCCCACCGATGAACATTGGTGATTTAGGAGTAGATGGAGTGAAGTTTGGTTTTCGTCCAGAGAGTGCTGTAGGATCACTTGAGAGAGTAGAAGCGCCATTTTCCATCCAAGGAGAGGTAGTAACAAGAGAAATGCTAGGTTCAGAGACTCTATATAAGATCAAATGCAAGGATGCTTCATTTATGATTAAGAGTCTAGAAGACCGGTTCGCTGTGAATCAAACAGTATATATTGGTGTTCCTGTAGAGAAAATGTACTTCTTTGGGGAGAACGGGGACCGAATTCAAAAGCATCATGAGAAGTATTCTGATTATATTAAGGCGCTAAGGGGTTTGTAGGATGAATAAAAGGAGAGTATGGGAAGCGATCCGGCCGTATGTAATGATTGGTCCCGCCATGATTGGTATTGGTCTTTTTGTTATATACCCACTTATCTATTTAATTTATTTAAGTTTCTATAAGTACAACTTGCTTAATAAATCGATGAGTAAATTCATTGGGCTTGATAATTACGTGCAAATTTTCAGCAGGGGCGATTTCTATAAATCACTATCCAATACAGTGATTTACACGGGTGGTGTCGTAATCTTAACGATGGCATTATCTTTACTCATTGCCATCTGGCTTAGCAAGAGGACACGCATTAATGCAATCGTACAAGCTGGTATTTTTACCCCGCACATCATTTCGATTGTATCCGTTTCCCTTATCTGGCTATGGATTATGGAACCAAATTTAGGGTTTCTCAACTATATTTTAAAAACGCTGCATTTGCCGACATCCCAATGGCTACAAAGCTCAAAAACGGCGCTACTTTCGATTATTATCGTTTCTGTCTGGCAGGGAATCGGCTACTATTCACTCATTTTAGTTGCAGCCCTTCAAGGGGTATCGCCAACCATTTATGAAGCTGCGGCACTTGATAATGCCAGCAAATTTAAGGTGTTTCGCAAGATTACGTTACCGCTTATCTCTCCACAAATGTTTTTTATCCTTGTCATAATGACGATTGGATCGTTTAAGGTATTTGATACGGTAAGAATTATGACGGGAGGCGGACCGAATAATGCAACCAACACCCTTGTTTACTATATTTATACGTTTAGAACCACCAATATTGGTTTTGCTGCAGCAACAGGGGTTGTATTAATGTTCATTATCGGAATATTAACAATCATCTATTTCCGCTTGATGGCAAAGAAGGTTCATTACCAATAGACGGTCACGACTTGGGGGTGCTGTTAGATGAAGAAATTGAAAGCCAAAAATATGTGGCTGACACTAGATACGATCTTAAAAATTGCGATATTACTTGCTTTTATCTTCCCGTTTTTATGGATGATTTCCACATCGCTGCAGACGTTGAAGGAAACGATGAATTTTCCGCCGACAATCATTCCGGAGATTCCGCAGTGGATTAACTTTGTTGATGCAATGACATCAGGGCCGTTTTTAACGTATGCGAAGAACTCTTTCATCATTACTTTTTCGATCATTATCATTCAGTTGCTCGTGATGATCCCGGCAGCCTATGCCTTTGCAAAATATGAATTTGCCGGAAAAAATATCTTATTTGGCTTAGTATTAATCGCTTTTATGATTCCGGGGCAAATCACCTTTATTCCTATTTATTTAATGATGGCGGATTGGGGTATGATTCAAACACTTTTACCGCAGATCTTGCCATTCATGGCGAATGCTTTTGGTATCTTCCTCTTGCGGCAGTATTTTATGCAAATTCCGGAAGAAATTATTGAGGCGGCCAGACTCGATAATGCCAATGAGTTTAAAATTATGTGGAAAATCATGGTGCCAATGTCAAAACCGGCATTAGCGACGATCGGGCTCTTCAGTTTTGTTAGCCATTGGAATGACTATTTCTGGCCGCTTGTGATGACAGACTCAAATGAAGTAAGACCCTTGACGCTTGGAATTTCCATGCTTAGGGAGACAGAGGGAATCAGTAATTGGCATATTATCATGGCGGGAAATGTGGTATTAGTGGTCCCGATTCTCATCGTCTACCTTTTCTGCTCAAAGCAAATTGTCAAAGCCTTTGTTTATTCAGGGATTAAATAAATCTTTAATCTCCTTAAAATAAAAAAATTTATTAAAAAAACGGAGGGTGAGTTATGAAACGACTATTTTCACTTTGTGTTGCTGTACTGATGATCTTTTCTTTACTAGCAGCATGTAGCAGTAAGGAGGAAAAGACGGCTAGCACACCGAAAGATCAGGACAAACAGGAAGGCAAGACGACGATTCAGTTTTGGCACTCCCTTGGTGGGGTAAATGGGGAGTATATGGATGCCTTAATCAAACGGTTTAATGATAGTCAAGACAAAGTAGAAGTGGTGGGAACGTTCCAAGGTACATATGACGAGACTTCCACCAAGCTCCAACAAGCACTATCTGCGAACACTGCCCCAGATGTAGCAATGATTGAACGTGCCTATGTTCAAATGTTTGCAGAATCAGATGTTTTAGAGGATCTGAAGCCTTACTTTAAGAAAAGTGGTTTAAGTGAAGATGATTTTGCGAAGGGCTTGATGGGCCATTCAACTTTTAATAAAAAGTTGGTATCACTGCCTTTAAACAGATCAACGCCGATCCTTCATGTGAATAAAACGATGTTAGATGAAGCTGGACTTAAAGTTCCAACAACCTGGGATGAGTTGAAGGAAGTCTCCAATGCCTTGGTGCAAAAGGAAGGAAATGAAATTAAGCGTTATGGTTTGACCATGCCGTATGATACGTGGTATCCAATTGCGATGATTTCTCAATCAGGAGGAAAATTCTTTAATAAGGATAATACCTCTGATGGATTTAATAAAAACGGTATTGGTAAAGAAGTCTTTGGATATCTGAAAGATTTGCAAAAATCGGGTGCCCTTTACTATCCACCGGCACAGGATTCCGGAAATATCGTCAATCAAATGTTTTCGAGCGGTAAAGTGGCGATGATGTTCCAATCAACAGGAACCATTGGCGGTATCGCCCAAAATTCCGATTTTGAGTATGTTACGGCATTTTTACCAAAAAATGACGAGTATGCAACACCAACTGGCGGCGGCAACGTGTCCATGATAGCAAACAGTAAAAATAAAGAGGCAGCGTGGGAATTTATTCACTTTATGATGGATGATCCGCAGGGATTGCAACAATTTATCCTAGAATCCGGCTATCTTCCTTTTACAAAGAAAATGGCAGAATCAAAAGAGATTCAAGAACTATGGGCGAAAGAGCCGAATCGTAAGACGGCATATGAACAATTAAAATATGCGACTGATACAAATAAAAATACGGCATGGCCAGAAATTATGCATGAATTCTTCTCCGCAATTGAAGCGATTATGTATGATGATGCCGATATTCAAAAATCGCTCGATACCTTTACGAAGGAAACGGAAAGAATCTTAGCCCAGTAATCTATTAACAAAGTAGAGCCTATCAGAAATACAGACACGATCATCATCCATTCTGTTTTTTGTAGATAGGCTCTTTCCTATTATTTTTGAAAAAGAAAGGGATGCAAAAAGTATGATAGAACGACTGAAAGAGGACTCTTCCATTATTGTTGCTGGACATCGGGGATATAAATCTGCCTTTCCGGAAAATACCTTGCTTGGATTCCAACAGGCAATAGACTTGGGGGTAGAGATGCTTGAGTTCGATCTAAGGCTCTCAAAGGATAAAGTGCTAATGGTTATTCATGATGATTCGCTTGATCGAACCACAAATGGATCGGGGAAGGTCAGTGATTATTCTAAGAAGGAATTGAAGGAATTTGATGCCTGTAATGGGTTCAGTGATTTTGGGAAGCAGGAAATACCAACCTTTACTGAACTTTGTGAGCTGCTAAAGCCCTGCCAAGACATTTTATTAAATGTGGAAATTAAACCAAGTGTCGATGCAAAGGAAGTGGCGGATCAGGCGATTGCCATGCTAAAGGAGTATGGCTATCTCTCACGGTGCGTTTTCACGAGCTTCGATGCGGATATTGTTGCTTATATTCATGATGTATATGGTCTTAAAACGCAAGGATTTCCAGGAGAGATTATGTTTCATTTTGCACCGGGTGATAACGGCACTTACTCAAAAATGTGGGCGGTGGGTGTCAGTATGAAATTGTTAACGCCAGAAAGGGTTCAATTTTTTAAAGAGCAAGGAATTTTAGTTTGGTGTTACTGTCCCGATGATGAACAACAGGTACTGTATGCGCTGGAATGCGGGGCTACTTTATTGACCTGTAACAATCCTGTGCCAGCACTGTCCATTCGTGAAAAGGTAGGAAAATAACGGCGATAGGAAGATAGAGTATGTTAAGGGAGGAGGTGGACGCATGGATGCTATCTTCTCCATTGCAAGAGATTATGAGATGTATATTCGTGTAGTTGTTAGTACCATACTCGGTTTTCTGATTGGATGGGACCGGGAGGCAAAGAATAAACCAGCAGGACTAAAAACCTATATGTATGTTTGTGTTGCAAGTACATTAATTACCTTGCTTTCTATTTACAGTGTGGATAAATACGGTGATATGAATAGCTTAACACGAATGGATCCGATGCGATTGACTGCGCAAATTGTGTCTGGTTTGGGGTTTCTTGGGGCAGGTGTCATTTTAAAAGATGGAACGAGGGTAAAGGGACTGACTTCGGCCGCTATGATTCTCTTTGCAGGTGGAGTTGGGATAGGAATAGGTGCAGGGTTTTATGGGATTGTAATATTTTCGGTGTTCGTCTCACTCCTGCTGGCTAGGGTTGCCAGCTTTGTTGAGAAAAAAAAGACGGTCCGTCTAAATAAGCAGCTTAAAGACAAGGGAGTAGGGGCGTAAAAAATTTGAACGTTCATTTATTATGCGGGGGTGCGAAGTGAAATTTGTACATGATTCTAGCAGGAAATTGAATGGTAATCGGTTGGGTAAAGGGTTGGTAACGAAGGTGGTTGTAGGGGCACTGGCGCTAAGTCTATTTTCAATGGCACCATTGGATAGTAATGCAAAGCAGCCTATTCCTAATTCGAAGGTATTTGACCTAGCGGCTCCCGGAAAAGAATTGATTCGTGACAAGAGATTGTACAATGGCACAGTACAACAGTCATTTGCCTTTGATAATGTCAATCAGCATATTTATATTGTTCAACTAATAGCCGGTGGACAGCAGCTGCCTGGGGAAGATTCACCTGTAAGCGGAACAAATCGTGGAAAGCAAGGGGATTTAACCTTAACCAAGCTTGATCTTGACGGTAACATATTAGGTCATATGTTTCTTAAAGGATTTGGCCATGGTGTCCAAATGGGGGTAGAAGTTGACGGGGATACGCCATATTTATGGACCGAAACGGATTCTGTTGCAGAAGGTAATGATGGTTGGGGAACCCAGCTTGCTAGATTTACATTTGAAGATGGAGCAATATTGACCCCGGATTCCCCGCAGCTCGAAAAACATCGCTTAATTGATGGGGCCGACCGTACAACGGTTAGTATCGATCCTGCTAATGAATTATTAACAATGCGTTATCGTAAAGAAGGAGTCTTCCATTTCGCTTTATTTGACTTAGAACAGGTGAAGCAGAACAACTATGTCCCTCTAGCCGATGTGCTCCAACCACCGATGGGGACCTTTCAAGGATTTACTTCTTATGGTGGATACTTGTATACGTTAGAGGGTAATGCCTATGGCAGTAGTGGTTCAGTCGAGCCGTACGGTAATACGTATATCACTTCTGTAGATTGGAACACGGGAAAAGTAGTGGATCGAGCGTTATTCACTGGAGGAGATTCCCTTACCTTTAGAGAGCCTGAGGGCCTGGCCATCCGTATACCAAATATAAAGCACCCGCAAAAAGCCCAGCTTGGTGTAGGATTTGCCTCCAACTTCACTCCTGATAGATGGGGGAATGTCTATTACCTTGACCAATTAGTGCCGGAGCCAAGCCTAAAACGTAAATGATTTAGGACTGAAAATAAGGCTAGCCACAAGTTCCAGTCGTGATTAGGTAGAAGGCTATCTAGGGAAAATGAGAATTTTTGATTGCTTTGATGCAATCAAAACCAAGGATGATGTGGTTATGATTGGTATAAATCCCAAAATAAGTTAACTAAACCTTCGAAGTAGGAACGGTGCTAGTTGTGCGAAGCGGCCTATTAAAATTCTAAAACCCGACTACTCTTATCAGTTAGTCGGGCCTTTTTATGCAAATCTCTAGGGTACCGCCCCTAGCTTCAATAAATAATAACAGGTTCATTTTTGCTAAGATTGTCATAAACGGCTTTCATAATACTTGGCTGTGTGTTAACGCAGCCGCCTGATCCTGCGTTGAGGTAGGCATCGCTTTTCCAGTTTGTCCGCCAGCTTGCATCGTGGAACCCGCATCCACTGAGGGTGAATGGTGCCCAATATTGGACTTTAACGGAATAACTCCCACCATGACCTGCACTTGTTCCTTCAAGTATGGAGGGTGTTTCTTTGTACATGATATACCATACCCCTGGTGGTGTATCTTCTTTGGTGTCATGTCTGCCGGTCACCACATTGGTGGTGAGGGCTAATTTTCCATTTTTATAAATCCAAATGCGTTGTTCAGCAATGGACACTTCAGCGTAGGTGTCACCGATGCCGTCGTTGGCGGTGGTTTTAAAGCCCGTGCCGTAAGTGCTCCAGCCAACTCCGTAAACATGACTCGCTTCGAGTGACTTTTCCCCTTTTTCAAAAGCGGCCTTTACTTGCTCTGTTTCCTTATCAACTTTCAGTGCCCAGCCATAGGATTCCCCTTTTACGGATATAACCGAACCGGAATGGGTTTTAAAGGAAAAATTCTTTTTTAAGGTGGATTGGGCATTGTTAATTTCCGTCACCTTGTTTTTAATTTCCGCTGGGTCAATCCTTACTTGCATATCCTTTGTCACGGTGGCGTTCTTTATTAAATCGCTGCCATTTAAGGTATACACAGTGTCCTGAACTTTATAATCAACGGTTCGTTGCACGAGTTCCTGCAACGTTTTCTTTTCCTTTTTTATAATCGGGTTGTCCGCTTTAATCGGTTGTATGTAGGCGGTCTTCAGATGGATTTCACTTGTATAATCATGGTTTTGGTAAGCCTTCATTAACTGAGCGACATCATGCTGCTTCCCATCCACGCTTTCAGAAACGATAATTTTCCCTTGTTCCAAGCGTGCCTCTGCATCTTTGGGAACTAGTAAGCTAGTATTCATGGAAATTAGCTTATCCTCTACAAGCTTTTTCAGTGTTTGGGTTCGGTACTGGTCGGTTTTGCTTGGCTGCAGCCTATAATTTTTTTCCTTTGAGGAAGGCCAAAACGTCTGCTGCCTTTTTAATAGTTTCTTCACACTAGGTAAATCCTTCGCTGTAAAGCCCATTTTCGTGTCTTTTCCATCGAAAATTTGCTCTTTTCCTACATAGACTTTATTTTTTAAAACAGATGACGCTAATTTTTTTAATGCCTGGTCAGCAGTTAGTCCGCCGACTTTTGTGTTGTTGATTGTGACATGCTTATTGAACTGGGTGGATTGATGATAGTAGATACCTGCAAACACAATCGCTAAGATACCTATAACACTACTTACCATGATTATTTGAAATTTACGCAAGACCTTCACCTCGTTGGCGGAATAGAGCTTTATTATACCAAAAAAAGGAGAAATAAGGTGTGGTTCTTTGCTTTATTTTCTGCAAGCAATTACGGTGCCAAGTACCAGACAGTTGGTCAGTAGTTCACAATAACTTCAAGACTTTGTTGCTAATTTGTGAAAAGTATCACAAACACCTTTCTTACCTTTGGAAAGGTGATAATATATAAGTGTAGTCAGAAACAAACAAGATCTTGTAAAAACTTATATTAATCCTAAGGGAGATGGAGTACCATGTTAAATCTTTTAAGAAAGAATACTATTGTCGCCGGGATTTTAGCTATCATTCGTGTTTATATAGGCTATGAATTTTTACATGCAGGTTATGGAAAAATAACAAGTGGCGGATTTGATGCAAGTGGATTCTTAAAAGGAGCGATTGCTTCTAGCACGGGTGAGCACCCAGCAGTTCAAGGCTGGTGGGCGAAATTCTTAGAACAGGTTGCCTTGCCAAACGCGGATCTATTTTCTTTCTTAGTGCAATGGGGCGAAGTATTAGTCGGAATTGCCTTAATCCTAGGTCTTCTTACGAACTTTGCGACCCTAATGGGTATGGTCATGAATTTCTCTTTCTTGTTCAGTGGTACCGTGAGCACAAACGGACAAATGATTCTTTTAGCCTTCTTCGTCTTAGTTGCTGGAGCAAATGCTGGTAAATTCGGTGTAGACCGATTTGTAATGCCCTATGTACGTAGGAACTTTGCAGCTAGAGGTCAACATAAACAAGGCACAACAAGTGTTTAAAACTGATTGAGTAGGGTGGAGACGTTATTCTCCGCCCTACTTTTCTGGATGGACTTGTCATTTTTTGCAAATACATGTCGATATATTTTTTTAACAATAATTTAGGGCTTTTTTCATGTTAATAATTAAAATGGGCCGGTTTCCTCAAAGGAAACCGGCCTTTCGTCTATATTAAACTAGTTCGTAATCTGTTACATTGCGCTCAACCACTCTTGCCCCTTTTGCAGCCACGAATCTTCCGCTAGCAGTTGTGAAAATATCAGATGCCATAATCTGTGCCATTGATAGCTTTACCACCTCTCCATCAATCGGTTCCTTTGGATTATCAACCGTAATACGCGCAGTCTTCCCAAACTCAGTTCCAAATTGCAACTCTAAAGTCTTCGCCATTTTGCTCACCTCCTATCGTTCATGTGATATAAGCTAAGTGCCAATGTTGATATTGGTGACAGGCACCACTTATGGACACTGTCCGTGCGGGGTGGACATCCCGCACCATTTTCTAGTCTACTAGCCTAGAATTTCCGAACTGTCGTTGCGTTCGACTTTGTTTAGTTTGTCGTTGCATAATACGGCGATTGCTTGTGCTGCCTGCGATAATTGATCTGCGGTAGCTACTTTTGTGATGTTGTTAAATGATTTTGCTTTTAGGATCGGCTTGCCTTCATCATCGATGCCTGCTTCAAACAATAGGCGAAGCTTTGTTCCTTCTAATAATGCTTGTGCCATTGTCACTCACCTCCTTTCACCTTATATATAGATAAAAGTGGGCAAAAGGGACATGGTGGATTGGAATTCGTTTGGATACGGATTTTTGTGCGATGAGCGACTTAAAAGAACTTTTTACTAGCCATTTTTAGTAGAATTGCTTTTCATTAGCTGGATGAAGGACAAATCTCGGTGAGTTTTATAGGATTAGTCCTTCATAGCCTTGATGAAGGACTAATCTCGGTGAGTTTTATAGGATTAGTCCTTCATAGCCTTGATGAAGGACTAATCTCGGTGATTTTTTAAAAGATTAGTCTTTCATAGCCTTGATGAAGGACAAATATCGGTGAGTTTTATAGGATTAGTCTTTCATAGCCTTGATGAAGGACAAATCCCAGTGAGTTTTTAAAAGATTAGTCCTTCATAGCCTGGATGAAGGACAAATCTCGGTGAGTTTTTAAAAGATTAGTCCTTCATAGCCTGGATGAAGGACAAATCTCGGTGATTTTTTAAAAGATTAGTCTTTCATAGCCTTGATGAAGGAAAAATCTCGGTGACTATTAAAAGATTAGTCCTTCATAGCATTGATGAAAGACAAAACTCGGTGACTTTTAAAAGATTAGTCCTTCATAGCATTGAAATCGGATATAATTCGCGGCGCGGGTCACTATCCCTCGGTTTTCAGCCATTTCTCCATTTCCTCTGCCTTTAGTGACGTTGAACAATGCAATCCCTCTTTAAGGGGAGATACAGGGATGTAGTGGATGCGAAAAAAACCTAGTAAGCTTTATCAATGTATAGAAACCGGTTTCCCACCTGTAGGTAATTATTTGAAATAATAGTTGATTATTTAGAAAAATAGATATATAATTTCTAAAGAAAGCGGTTTCCGCCACTAATATATAAACTTACTAAACTAATTATAGAAACCGGTTTCCGAAGTATAGGCCATTATCTTGTTTTTTGAAGAAGAGCTATTCGAAGGAGGTGGGGGGTACATAGGTAAGCATTTCCGATTTATTTTTGTAGTAGCATTCCGTAGTTGAAAGCCTAACAAAACAATAATAGGGGGAATCTCAATTGAAAAGCTTGAAAAAACTGGCTGCGATCGGATTATCAACGGCTTTGGCCTTGTCGCTAGCAGCATGTAATGGAAATGAAAAGGCCTCATCTGATAAGGGTGAAAGTGGTGGAGATAAAAAAATCACCCTAAATTTCTGGGCATTTGGTGCTACAGGATATGAAGACTTAGCGAAAGCATATGAGGCAGAAAATCCTGGTGTCAAAATAAAAGTAAGATCGGCTGAAACGGCTGAACATCATGATGCCTTATTTACCGCCCTATCCGCTGGAAGTGGGGCACCGGATATTACGATGTTGGAAATTGACCAACTTGACCGATTTAAAGCGGCACAAGACCGCTTCGAAAATTTGTATGACCTTGGTGCAAAGGATATTAAAGATCAGTACCTCGATTGGAAATGGAATACAGGCGAGAACGAGAAGGGTGATTTCTTAATTGGCTTGCCAACGGATATTGGCCCGAAAGCCTTATACTATCGGACAGATGTATTTGAAGCTGCGGGACTGCCGACAAATCCAGAAGAAGTGACAGCATTGATCAGTTCACCAGCTGCATTTGAAGAAGCGGGTCTTAAAGTGAAAGAGAAAACAGGAAAGCCATTTGTAGACAGTATTGAAATGGCATTCAGAGCCTACTTAGACGGTGCGAAAGAAACATTCCTTAATCCTAAAGGCGAGTTATTGCTAGAAAAGGATGGAAACTCTGTTAAAAAGGCCTATGATTATGCCGTGAAATTAAACAAACTTGGCATTGTGGGTAAATTCGAAATGTGGTCACCAGAGTGGGCGAACGCCGTGAATAAAGGGGAATTCGCTGCTGAATTAGGGGCTGGTTGGTTAAAAGGCTGGATGGAAGGCAACGCGAAAGAAGCTATTGGTAAATGGAAAGTGGCAACACTGCCAAGTGAATTTGCAGCAAACTGGGGCGGATCTTTCATCGCCATTCCAAGCGAAACCAAACATGCGAAAGAAGCTTATAAATTTGCATCATGGTTAATTTCTCCTGACAATCAATTGAAATCTTTCCAATCCAAGGGACTTTTCCCTTCTGCACAGTCTGTGTATGAAATGGATGCCTTTAAAAATAACCAAGATGAATTCTTTGGCGGCCAAGCAACTGCACCAGTATTTGCAAAAGCGGCACAAGATATCAATGGAGCAGTTTATAAAGGGGAAAAGTACTTCCCAGTGTATCAAGAAGTGTTGAATGCCTTGAAAAACGTTCAAAATAAGGGAACGGATCCTGACAAGGAATGGAAAGATGCTGTTAAGCGTGCCGAAGGTTTATTAAGCCGCTAATTCAATAGTTTACTAGAAAAAAAGAAGGCGGATTTGGCTGCCCGGTAAAATTGGCGCCGCTTCCGCCTTTGAACTGAAACGAGGTGTAAAAATGGATCCAGTGAAGGTGAATCCCGTCCATAATGGTGTGAAAGTAAGAAAAAAGCGATACAGAACTGAAGCAAAAAAGGACATGATTTCCGGCTATTTATACATTGCGCCATTCTTTATCATTTTTGCGGTTATTGGCTTGTATCCGGTATTATTTAGTATTTATTTAGGGTTTCAAAAATGGAACGGGCTAAGCCCGATGACATTTGTGGGATTGGATAATTTTAAACTTGTCTTAACAGACCCCCTATTTTGGAAATCGGTTTATAATACGATTGTCATGGGGATCATGGGCACTGCCCCACAATTAGTGTTTGGAATCATTTTTGCCTATTTATTGAATCTGGCCTTTCTTAAATTTAAAAACTTCTTCCGAGTCACCATTTTTATGCCCTATATTACCTCAATGGTGGCGGTTGCCCTGATTTTCAGTGTCCTGTTTAGTGATCATGAATCTTCTTTGGCGAATTATGTATTAAGCCTTGCGGGGCTTGATCCCGTGCATTGGGGAAGCTCAGAATGGGGAACGAAAATTGCCATTTCCATCATGGTTTTTTGGCGATGGGTCGGCTATAACACGATTATTTACCTCGCCGGGATTCAAAGTATCCCGAATGATTTATATGAAGCAGCCACCATTGATGGGGCAAATAAATTTCAGCAGCTCCTCCATATTACGATGCCAATGCTGAAGCCGTTTATCGTGCTCACCGTCTTCACCTCAACAGTTGGCGCTCTGCAGCTCTTTTCTGAACCGACTGTCTTTTTAGGAACTAGTGCCTTTACCAGAGATGAGGCGATGACAATCGTGATGTATTTGTATCGTGATGCCTTTAAATTACAATCTTTTGGTACGGCTTCCGCTACCGCGATCATTTTATTGGTGTTAATTTCAGCGTTTGCGGCCATTAATGTATTCTTAACGTCCGGTATTGGCCGAAAAAGGAGGAAAGGACAATGAAAAACAGGGAAAAAACAAGAAAGTTGTCCATTGGCAGACTCCTGGTTTATGTATTTTTGTCCCTTGCCGCCCTATTATCGTTGTTTCCGTTTTATTGGATGTTTGTGATGGCCACTAGTCCCAGCTCGGCCTATAACTCGATTCCGCCAACCATCAAGCCGGGGAACTTACTGGTTGAAAACTTTAAAAAGGTTTTAAATCAAATTGATTTCTTCCAGTCGATGTGGAACTCTTTTGTGGTCTGTGCCGTTGTGACGCTGGTGGTCTTGTTCATTAGCTCATTAGCAGGCTTTGCTTTTGCGAAGTTTCAATTCCGTGGAAAAAATATTCTTTTTGCGGGGATTCTGTTAACGATGATTATTCCGCCGCAATTAGGGTTAATCCCGCAATATTTTCTGATCTCGAAGGCGGGAATGCTTGATACCTTACCAGGTGTGATGATCTTGTTCTTTTTAAATCCGCTTGGTATCTTTCTTATGAGGCAATATATTAGTGAATCGGTCCCGGATGAGTTAATCGAAGCGGCTAAATTGGATGGCTGTTCCAACTTTCGCATTTATCGCAGTTTGATCCTTCCGATTGTTCTGCCGGCCTTTGCTACACTGGGGATTATTGTCTTTACGGCTTCTTGGGGTGAGTTCTTATGGCAGTTTACTGTCCTGAGAGATCCGGAAAATTATACGATTCAGGTGGCATTAGCCCAATTAAGCAATACTCGAAATGTCGACTTTGGGATGATTATGTCAGGTGTATTCTGGGCAACAGTGCCGCTGTTGTTGGTGTTCTTATTCTTTAACCGATTATTTATTTCGAGTATTACCGATGGTTCTGTAAAATAACAAAATCATTGTTATCTAGTGAAACTCCTAGTAATCTAACACTGAGGTTAGCTTATTATTGGTATAGAAGGGATTATAATGAATTTAACCATTAAGGATATTGCGCAATTGGCAGGTGTTTCTCAAGGCACCGTTTCAAAGGTTATTAACAACTATGAGGGAATCAGTGAGAGTACAAAGAAAAAGGTTATGGATATTATTAACCAAAAAGGTTACGAGCCTAACTTTTCTGCCAGGTCGCTGGCAACGAAAAAGTCGAACTTAATCGGGTTAATTTATGCCGGAAAGATTAATGTCGACATGACTCACCCTTATTTCAATGAGGTTATTTCCTCTTTTAAAAAAAATATCGGTTTACTCGGTTACGATATTTTAATGTTTTCGAATGAACGCTTTCATTCAGATAATGGCAGTTATTTAGCAAGATGCCGGCATTTCCATGTGGACGGCTGCTTGATCATTGCCGGGGAGGAAGTGGAGGAATCTACCTTCGATTTGGCTTCGGAGGGCCTTCCTTGTATTGGGATCGATATTGAGTTGAAAGGGCCGAAATCAAGTTACATCATGACTGATAACGTGGATTTATCCAGAAAAGTGGTCGAGTATTTCTACCTTCATACGATAAAAAGAATCGGTTATATCGGTGGTAAGTTCGACTCCGCCATTTCTACTTTTCGAAAACAAGGCTTCTTAGAGGCGATGAATCAATTTGGTCTTGAAATCCGCGATGACTGGATTCAATATGGTGATTTTCATGAGGAAAGCGGGTATTTGGCAATGAAGAAAATACTCCAATCTCAGGAACTGCCTGAAGCCGTTTTTGCCACCTCGGATTTGATGGCACTTGGGGCATTGCAAGCGATTAAGGAAGCTGGCCTACAGTGTCCACAGGACATTCGGATTGTTGGCTGTGATGATATTGCCGCCTGCCGCTACAGTGAGCCGAAACTGACGACGGTGAAACAGGATAAAGAGAAGTTTGGAAAATTATCAGCCTATATGCTCGATGATTTAATTAATGGCAGGTCACAATTAAAGCCGGTCTTTATTGATTCCGAATTAATCATTCGGGAATCATGCGGCACAAATTCCGCGATTCGGTGACGGTTCGGCAGTTATTTTTTAAAAAAGAAAGAAGTTGGGTGAAAGAGGAGGTCATATAGTGAATTACTACGCGGTGCTTGATGTTGGAGGTTCCTCTATTAAATACGCCCTTATGGATGAAGCGGGTGCGTTTATTGAAAAATCCTCCGTGCCCACGCCCAAAACGAGTCTCACCTTGTTTATGGATACGGTCGATTCCATCGTTAAAGGTTTGGGGAAGAATCAACCGTTACAAGGCCTGGCCGTTAGTATGCCTGGTGCGGTAAAGGTTGAAACCGGAATGATTGAGGGGGTCTCAGCACTTCCTTATATTCATGGGCCCAATATGAAGGACCTGCTTCAGGAGCGGACACAATTACCGGTCGAACTTGAAAATGATGCGAATTGTGCCGGCCTGGCGGAAGGCTGGATTGGGGCAGCGAGAGATGTGAACGATTACCTTTGTATTGTGATTGGCACCGGTATTGGTGGTGCGGTAGTTCTTGATAAAAAGATCCGCCATGGAAAAAATGGCTTTGCCGGCGAATTTGGCTATATGTTGATGGAGGATTACCTGGGTCGGCAGGAAGTTGCGGAAACATGGAGCTCGATAGCGGCGGTTGGCGGCTTGGTTAACCAGGTGGCCAAACGAAAAGAAATGGCCCCCGATGATCTTACGGGTAAAGAGATATTTACTCTCGCTGAAAATGGGGACACGGACGTACAGGATGAGATTGAAAAGTTTTATAAGCGGCTCGCTGTCGGCATTTATAATTTGCAATTCATTATTGACCCGGAGAAGATTTTGATTGGCGGGGCCATCAGTCATCGGGAGGGCTTTGTTAAACAACTTAACGAAACATTACAGCAAATGAAATATGACCAAGAGGGTTTAACGGTCCAAGTGGAAAAATGTCAGTTTGGCAATGATGCTAATTTAATCGGTGCCTTGTACCACTTTTTGCAACGGCAGAAGGAAGGGAGATTGAAACTATGATACATAAAACACTTAAACCGTTTCCGCATGACTTTTTATGGGGGGCTGCCTCTGCTGCTTACCAGGTCGAAGGGGCGTGGGATGTAGACGGGAAAGGGGTAACCAACTGGGATCAATTTGTCCGGATTCCCGGTAAGACCTTTAAAGGTACGACGGGGGATGTGGCCGTTGACCACTATCATCGTTTTAAGGAAGATGTCCGTTTGATGGCGGAAATGGGTTTGAAGGCTTACCGTTTTTCCGTATCCTGGGCACGTATTTTTCCGAATGGAAGGGGCGAAGTCAACGAGAAGGGCGTTGCCTTTTATGACGAGTTAATTAATGAACTGCGCAGCCATCAGATTGAGCCGATTTTGACTTTGTATCATTGGGATTTGCCACAGGTGCTTCAGGATGAATATGGCGGTTGGGAGTCGCGCAGGATCATTGAGGATTTTACGAATTATAGTGTGGAATGTTTTAAGCGCTTTGGTGATCGTGTGAAATATTGGGTCAGCTTGAATGAGCAAAATATTTTTACGAGCCATGGGTATGTCCATGCCACGCATCCACCGGGTGTGAAAGATAGGAAACTATTTTATCAAGTTAATCATCATGCAAATCTAGCCAATGCCAGTGTGATCAAGGCTTTCCGCGACTATGTTCCGAATGGGAAAATTGGCCCGAGCTTTGCCTACTCCCCTGCCTATTCGGCATCGTCAAAGCCGGAGGATATCTTGGCTGCCGAAAATGCAGAGGAATTGAACAACCACTGGTGGATGGACATTTATACTTGGGGGAAATACCCGAAAGCAGCGTGGAACTACCTAGTAGAGCAAGGCCTTGCGCCTGTGGTGGAAGAGGGAGACTATACCTTATTAAAAGAAGGCAAGCCTGACTTTATGGGTTTAAACTATTATCAAACCACGACATTTGAAGCGAATCCATTAGAAGGCGGTGTCGGTGCCGGGGAGATGAATACGACCGGTGTTAAAGGGACGTCAAAGGATACGGGCATTCCCGGGTTGTTTAAAACCACGGCGAATTCAAATCTGGAACGGACGAACTGGGATTGGAATATTGATCCACAAGGGCTGCGGATTGCGCTTCGCCGGATCACAAACCGGTATGATTTGCCGATTTTGATTAGTGAAAATGGACTGGGGGAATACGATCAGCTGGAGGGTCAGGATTTCATCCATGATGATTACCGGATTGCCTATCTTCGTGCCCATGTTGCGGCCATCCAAGAAGCGATTTCCGATGGTGTCGACATGCTGGGTTACTGTGTCTGGTCCTTTACGGATTTATTGAGCTGGCTAAATGGCTTTCAAAAACGCTATGGATTCGTCTATGTCAATCAACACGAAGAGGGAACTCACGATTTGCGTCGGATCCAAAAGGATAGCTACTACTGGTATAAACAAGTGATTGAAAATAATGGACTTTAGGAGGCGGGGGTGATGACCCTGCTTCTTTCTTTTTGAGTGTAGCCGTTAGGGGGGGGGATCTACTTTATGTGCGGAATGCGACAGTTGTTTGATGAAGTACATTTCTCATGGGGTTTTAGGATATGTCCTTCATTGGCATGATGAAGGACATACCCGAGTTCCTAGCGAGTGGTATGAAAAGTGGCATTGACGTATTGTGAATTTTTACTGTCTCCGCCTATCGTAATGAGAGAGTGGGTCATAATGGCCGTGTTCTCTTTTCTCTTTACGCCCTCAAGCAGCAAGCCATCGGTGATTCCGGTTGCGACAAAGAAACAATCTTCGGTCTTGACAATCTCATCTAATGTTAACGGTTTTTCAGGATGTGGAATGCCCATCTGGAGACACCGGTTATATTCAGCTTCATCTTGTGGAAGTAGTATTGCTTGGAAGTCTCCTCCTAAGCATTTTAAGGCGGTGGCTGCAATAACACCTTCTGGGGCACCGCCTGTTCCAACTAATAAATCAACCTCCATCCCATCAATAGCGGTCGCAATTGCACCGGTGATATCGACATCTGAGAATAACTTTATGCTGGCACCGGCAGCAATCACCACATTCATGAGCTCGTTATGTCGCGGCCGATCCTGCATCATAACAGTTAAATCCTTCATGTCCTTACCAAGTGCCTTTGCTACCGCTCTCATGTTATCGATTAATGGTAATTCAATATCGATACAGCCCTTCGCTTTTGGTCCAACCGCAATCTTTTTCATGTACATATCAGGGGCATGTAGTAAACTTCCGCGCTCAGCAACGGCAATAACGGCAAGTGAATTTCCTTGCCCGTTTGCCATTAAGGTTGTTCCTTCGACAGGGTCAACAGCGATATCCACCATGGGGCCGATTCCAGTTCCGAGTTCCTCATTAATGTATAGCATGGGGGCTTCATCCATTTCACCCTCACCGATGACAATTTTGCCCCGCATATCAATCGCGTTCATGAGGGTGCGCATCGCCGCAGTACCCGCGCCATCTGCTTCCATTTTGTTTCCTTTGCCAATCCAAGGAAAGGATGCAATCGCTGCCTGTTGTGTGACTGCGAGAAAATCCATCACCAAGCCCCGTGTGCAGACTTTACTTTTCGTTTGCATAGTGTCATCTCCCTGTATTTATACTTTTACCTTTAGTGACCGAAAGTAAAGTGAGATTAGCAGCATGACCCGTTAAGTAGATATTCCTTTTCTTTATCCATGATTTGATTGATTTTTCTTGAAGAATTACCATCTTGGAAGGAAACGCTTAAGTAGGCTGCAGCCACTTTTTTTGCAAGCTCTACACCAATTACTTTTGCTCCGATGGTCATGATTTGGGCGTTGTTACTAAGTTGGGCGCGTTCTGCAGAAAATACATCATGGCATTGGGCCGAACGGATCCCTGGAACCTTATTGGCTGCAATCGACATGCCAATTCCTGTTCCGCAAAAAAGAATGCCGCGTTCTAGTTTGTTCGTTGTCACGTCAGTTGCTACATGAAATGCCACACCAGGGTAATCGACTTCATCTTCTGAATAACAGCCATAATCGATCACTTCATGCCCTAAACTAGTAATATATAATTTTACTTCCTCCTTCATTTGAAAGGCATTATGATCTGAACCAATTCCAATTTTCATAATTATCACTCCAATTTGTTTGATTATCCATATTTTTTCATTTATTTTCGTTTATGTCAATATTTTTCTTCACAAACGAAAGATAATGAAAGTAAATGATTAACACAGTCCTTTGTTAATTCTCTATTAAATTGTTGTATTATATGAGGGAATCGTCAAAAATAGTTAAACAGTTGAATCATTCCTACGTTTAGAGACTTTTGCTTTCATTTGCTTTCATATAAAATAAAATTTTCAAAAAACAATTGACAAAACAAAAACAAATGATAATATTCTAAATAGAGGAACAACTTGTTTGCCCATTATCATTTGCAAACATTTAATAAGGATTGAAAGATTTCGTAGTTAAGTAGTTGAATAGCGGAAAAGGGGGAAATGGCAAATGACGATTAAATTTGGTTGTCACGGATCGACATGGGTACTTGATTATGATGAAAAAGTCGATTGCTTAGATCATATGCTTGATACGGTTAAGGAAGCTGGATTCAAGGGGATTGATGTTCAGTATGCTTTATTGGGGAAATATAATGCAGCACCTCAAAAACTAAAAGAGAAGCTTGCTCGCATGGATCTTGAGCTAGCGGCAATCACTTTACCATTCAGTTGGGAAAGTGATAAAGAATCGGAAGAAGAGAAGCAACGTGCCGATTATTATATTAACTATTTAAAGCACTTCCCGAATGCAAAGTTAAATTTACCAGCACGAGTAGGACCTAATCGTGATAATCTCGTAAAAAGACAACGAGAGATTATTAGCTGCGTGAATGCTGTTAGTAAACGTGCTGTCGAAAATGGCGTTGTTGCTGTATTCCACCCACATTCTCCAGCAACCTCCTATTTTAGAACAGAAAGTGATTATACCCTTCTTTTTGAAGAATTAGATACACGGTATGTAGCTTACACACCTGATGTCGGTCATATTGCCGCTGGTGGGATGGATCCAGTTGAAGTGGTTAAAAAGTACCTGCCAATTATCAAACATGTTCATTTTAAGGATTGCTCGAAAGACTTCGAGTGGAAGAAGATGGGGACTGGAGATATCGATTTTCCTGCGATTGTTCAATCTTTAGTTGAGTATGGTTATGATGGCTGGATTATGGTCGAAGAAGAAACGGAAGAAACCAAAACAAATGCTGATCAATGTATCTATGATATTAGTAAATATGTGGATGAGAAATTGAAGCCGATTGTTAACGGAGTGAAAATATAATGGGGAACCGAATCATTCCATCCTTGCTCGTTACAGAAGTGTTTTTTCCGGTGAAGGATGAAAAGGGGTTTGCCGCTGGTGTAGTAGAAAATTTGGGGTCTCAAGGATTTTACCGTTCTTTTGAAATCGGTGATGGGTATGATCAAGAGGATCGAAACCGAATTTTACGTGCGAAGGAACAAAATAACTTATCGATCTTGCAGTGGTTAACTTTTTTAACGTATAAGACGGATCTAAATGTTTCGGCGATAGATGCTAGTTTAAGAGGAAAGACCGTCAAGCAGATTAAAGAAAGCTTATATTTGGCAGCAGAGTGCGGCGTTTCAACTGTTGCATTTGTTCCGGGTCCTGACCCAGGCATCCATTTACGCAAACAGGGACTTGAAGCATTTTATGAAAGTCTTTGTGAAATTTGTGAGGAAGCAGCTACGTTTAATATGCATGTATCGATTGAAGCGATGGACCGCGAAGTACACAAAAAACGAGTACTAGGTCCCACAAGTGAAGCTGTTCCGATCATTTCTAAGGTGAAGGAAAAGTTTTCAAATGTTGGGCTCGTATTTGATACAGCCCATGTAGCACTTAATGGCGAGGATATTTTTACCTCATTAGATTTAGCGAAAGCAACAATGGATCGCCTTCATTTTGCAAATGTCGTCTTAGATCCTGAAAGCCCTTTATATGGTGATAACCACATGCCAATAGGTGAACCAGGCTTTTTAACAGTCGAAAAGATGTCGCGTATTTTGCGAAAGGCAGATGAACTTGGCATTCAGGCTGAAAAAGGCTTACCTGTTGCAGTAGAAGTGCAAGGGAGAGACAAGATTGATTATTTTGCAAATGAGCGAACCATTAGAGCTGCATTAGAAAGTGCGATGAACCTTGTCGAAAGTAACTGAGCCTATGTCATTCAGGGGCAAGCAGTATGACTATCCTTTTCTTTACGTGAGATGGGGATAGATTTTTTTACCATTTGTGAAAGCGCTATCTGAGACCTTTACGTTAGAAAAAAATGAGTATATGAGGAGGAAAAACATGAAAACAGAACAGGCGCTTCAGACGGATTTTCCGGTCAAGTCAGCAAAAACGAATAAGAAGTTTCGTTGGACGGTGGTTATTTGGCTATTAATTGGTGGGATCATTAACTACCTGGACCGAACGAATCTTTCGATTGCGGCTCCAGCTATGATTAAAGAATTAGATTTAAATATGACGCATATTGGCCTTTTAGGAACGATCTTTTCTTGGACCTATGCGTGCATGCAGCTTCCTTCGGGCTGGCTCATTGATAAATTTGGAGCGAAGCGGGTTTATTCGATTGCCGTTCTTTGGTGGAGTGTTGCAACCGCTTTAACTGGCGCCTGTAACAAGCTACTTACCTTAGTCGGAGCAAGGTTCTTGCTAGGGGTCGGGGAAGCGCCATGTATGCCATCTAATGCTAAAATTACTGCACAGTGGTTTCCAAAGAGTGAACGTGGACTAGCAACAGGGTTCTGGGATGCGTCCTCAAAAGTGGGTCCTGCCATTGCACCACCTATTCTAGTTGCGATTCAGGTAGCGTTTGGCTGGCGTGCCCTATTCTTCATTACCGGTGGTATTGGTATTATCTTTATCCTTTTATTTATGAAATTCTATAAATCACCTGATCAAAGTAAGCTCCTTTCCAAAGAGGAATATGATTATATCAAAGCCCAAGGCGGCGCAAGCAACGATACCGTTGAATCGACCAATATTAAATGGAGAGAACTATTTAAGTATAGAAGTGTTTGGGGAATGATTCTTGGCTTCTTCTGTACCATTTGGATCTGGAATATTTTCCTTACCTTCTTACCATTATATCTATTAAACACACAAGATATTTCTTTTAAAGAACTTGGTTTTTATGCGGCTGTTCCCTATATTGGCGGGATTGCCGGCAACTTAGGCGGAGGATACATCACAAAGGTGTTAGCGGATAAAGGGATTTGTTCCCCGATTAACGCGAAACGCGGTCTGATTGCAATCAGTGCGATTCTTGCTGCTGCATTTGTCATTATGCTTCCATTTGTACATGGATTAGCGATCACGATTACCTTGATGACGTTAGCACTTGCTGTCGTTTCTGCCATTACGGGCAGTGCGTGGGCATTGGCTGGTGATGTAGCACCCCCTGCTATGGTTGGATCTGTTGGTGCGATTCAAAACTTCGGTGGTTACTTTGGCGGTGCATTTGCCCCATTGGTAACGGGTATCATTTTAGATACAACAGGTTCTTATTCAATCGCCTTTATTTCTGGTGGGATTATCGCTGGTTTTGCAGCCTTCTTCTATTGGTTCATTGTGAAAGATCCAATTAAACCAGCGAAAGCATAGTCTTTAGAATGAACAAGAGGGCTGCTAGTAAGTAGCCTTCTTGTTTCGTTTTTTCCCTTTTTTAAAAAATGATGATGATTTTTGTCGAAATAATGCGGAAAATTTAACCTAATAACAATAATATGAAAATTGACACAATTAAAATAGAAGTTTATGATAGTAAATAACAATAAACACAAACAAATGAAAATACAAGTTTTTCCTTTTATGGAAAGGGGAGTTTACTTTGAAGAAAATTATCAACCAACCTGAATGCGTAGTTGAAGAAACAATTGAAGGTTTCTTGGCAGCATATAAACGTACATATCAAAAAGTTGAAAATGTAAACGGACTCATTCGTCGGAATCGTAAAGATAAAGTAGCGATCGTTACAGGAGGCGGCAGTGGCCATGAACCATTGTTTTTGGGGTTAATTGGTGAAGGACTCGCTGATGGCGTCACATTGGGGAATGTTTTTGCGGCTCCGCCACCAACAAATGTGTTTGAAGTGGCGAAAGCTGTTGACTCTGGTAAAGGTGTTCTCTTTATCTACGGAAATTATTCCGGTGATATATTAAACTTCGGCATGGCAGAAGAACTACTAGAAATGGAAGATATTCAGACTCGTACAGTCCTCGTTACGGATGATGTAGCATCAGCCCCTGTTGAACGCAAAGGAGATCGCAGAGGGATTGCCGGAGACATTTTTGTCGTCAAGATTGCGGGTGCCGCGGCAGAAAGAGGGCTGTCTTTAGAAGAAGTTACCCAGGTGACCCAGAAAGCGAATGATCATACTTTCTCGATTGGTGTTGCCTTGGCTCCTGGGTCCATCCCTGGTGCAACAGAGCTGCCGTACACACTTGGTGATGATGAAATTGAGATTGGCATGGGCATCCATGGAGAACCAGGAATGGAACGTACAAAAATGATGTTTGCCGATGTGTTGACAGATAAGTTGATGGAAACATTGCTTGCTGAAAGCCATATTGAGTCCGGTGATGAAGTGGCTGTATTAGTCAATGGCCTTGGCTCAACGACGTTAATGGAGCTATTAATTGTAAACCGCAGAGTGGCGCAAATGTTAGAAGAAAAAGGGATTAAAGCGTATGACATGGATGTTAATAGCTATTGTACGACACAGGAAATGGCGGGATTCTCTATCACGTTCCTAAAGTTAGATGATGAATTAAAAGATTTATATAATGCACCAGCTGATTCACCGTATTACAAAAAGGGATTGTCATCAACTAGTATCGGAGGCAGCGTTTATGTCAAATAGTACCTATGAAGTCAAGCTAAATGCCGAACAGGTGAAAGATATGTTCCTGTATGTGGGAGAGCAAGTTATCGAGAACAAGCCGTTTTTAACCAAAATTGATAGCGCTATCGGCGATGGAGACCATGGAATCGGCATGTCTGTTGGGTTTAAAAAGGCAGATGAAAACTTAAACAAAAAAGAATTTACCACCATCAATGACGTTTTTAAAACCATTGGAATGTCGATGATTGCGAACATGGGCGGAGCATCCGGTGTTATTTTCGGTACATTGTTTACTGGTGGCGTGAAAGGTCTCAACCCACAGGAGGAATTGACACTGCCATTATTAGGACAAATTCTTGAAGGGGCAGTGAAGTCGATTAAGGAACGTGGGAAGGCTGAATTAGGCGATAAAACGATGATCGATGCACTTGAACCTGCAGCCGCGGGGATCAAACAAAGTATCGAAGCCAATCATAGTTTACTAGAAGGACTTGTTGTGGCTGAGAAATGTGCAGCAGACGGTGTAGAAAAATCAAAGGAATATGTTGCCAAGTTTGGCAGGGCGAAGTCGCTTGGCGAACGAGCGATTGGTCATCAAGATGCCGGGGCAACGACGGTCTGGATTATGTTTAAATCAATGAGAGAATGGGTCGAGAAAGCCGCTGCTCAACAATAAAGCTGGAGTATCATTGATCAATCGAAACCCATGCCCATCAGCCAATGAAGCAAATGGAGTAAAACTTAGTGAGGAACAGGAGGAAATAGGATGACAACCAAAAAACTTCAAGGGGTTATCCCCCCGGTATCAATCATTTTTGACGAACAAGGTGGACTTGATAAAAAAGGAATGGCAACTGTTATTGATTTTTTAATTGATTCGGGTGTGGATGGATTGTTCTTTCTGGGAACAGGTGGCGAGTTCTCGCAAATGTCTGTGGAAGAACGAAAGGAAGTAGCATTGTTTACGACGGAATATGTGGGCGGCAGGGTGCCAGTCCTGATTGGGACGGGAAGCACTAGTACGCGTGAAGTGGTTCTTCTTAGTCAACATGCGGAATCGGTAGGTGTCGATGCGGTTGTCATCATCAATCCATACTATTGGTCATTGACAGAGGAAAATTTATTTGCTCATTACAGTGAGATTGCCAACTCCGTTCACGTACCGATTTACCTTTACAATTTCCCTACCATGTCAGGACAGGATTTGAGTCCGGAATTCGTTCTTAAATTGGTTGATGCACATGAAAATATCGTCGGAATTAAGGAAACGGTTGAAAGTGTGGCACATATTCGCGATATGATTTTAACCGTTAAAGGAAAGCATCCAGATTTTGCTGTGTTCTCCGGTTTTGATGATCATTTCTTACAAACCTTGACACTTGGCGGGGATGGCGTGATTAGTGCTTCCATTAATTTTGCCCCACAACTAGCGCTTGGTGTTTACAAGGCATACAGAGAGAACCGTATCGATGAGGCTGTGGCTTTTCATCAACGCATGGCAATCTTGCCAACCATGTACAAACTCGATTCACCGTTTGTTAGTGTGGTAAAAGAGGCGATGAAATTAACAGGATTGGATATTTCGACACATGTTCTTGCACCGGCTTGTTCGTTACGTACTGAAAAAATCGAGGAGCTTAAAAAGATTCTCGTTCAAGCGGACTTGTTAGAAAGTGCACCAGTTCAATAATGTTTAAAAAAAGATCTCCACCGTGGGATCTTTTTTACAAGATTTTGCTAATTTGACAGGGAAGAGGGGGCTGTTATGTCCAAAGCACGAAGACTGTCACACCTTTTTTCAAATGATGGAAAATCGATTACACTGGCGCTGGATGGATACTATTTTTCTACCAAAACAGCCGGTATTGATCAAACCATGGCTATTATGCCACAGCTGATTGAAAACGGACTTGATGCCGTGATTGTTACATATGGTATGGCGAAACTGTATGCAGAGGCATTTGCCGGCGCGGGTTTAGTGGTGCGTGCTGACATCTCTACCAGTGTATACGATGCACGGATTCCTCGGACAACAGAGCTTCTCTCGGTTGAAGATGCGTTAAAGCTTGGAGCGGATAGTGTGATTTCGATGACTTTCCCTGGAGCAGCTGATGAAGCGGCCTCACACAAAATGGCCTGGGATCTTGCCAAGGCAGCGGATCACTGGAATGTTCCATATATGTGTGAAACCCTGCCGTATAGCTACCATGTGACAAGTCCGGAATCGAATCAAATCGAAACGATTGCTATGGCTGCAAGGATTGGGACAGAGCTAGGCGCAGATATTATTAAAACAAGATTAACCGGGGAACCAGAAGATCGGAGAATCATTGAAGCGGCCAAACGTCCTGTCCTCGTGTTGGGGGGGCCAAAAACGGAAACCATTCTAGACTACTTTACATATGTGAAGCATTGCATGGATGTGGGGGCCAAGGGTGTGGCTGTTGGTCGGAATATTACACTTGACGAAAATCCCATTGGTGTCGTTGCTGGGTTAAATACCATCATTCACCGCAACGGGACAGCGGAAGAGGCCTATCAATGCTATCAAAATAGCCTGGCACTACTCGAAGCTTAAGGTTCAGGCCGCATGGTTGGTGGTAGCTGCTTAAAGACCTGCCCAGGAAGAAGTAATTGAATCAATCAGTAAAGGAGAAATGTAGAATGAGTACACAGTTTATTCCTTCCCTACTTGTACCTGAAATCTATTTTCCTGTTCATCATGAAAAAGGTTTTACGGTCAATTTACTTGAAAAAATGGCAGCTGACGGATTCTATCGTTCGTTTGAAATTGCCGATGGGCAAGATCAACAGGAGCGCAAACGCATCTTGGCTTTAAAGGAACAATACCATTTTCAACTAACACAATGGTTAACCTTTTTAATAGATAAAAACAAACTTGATGTTTCGTCAGTTGATTCGCAACTTCGCTCAGAGTCCGTTCGCCAGATCAAGGAAAACATCTATTTAGCTGCAGAATGCGGGGCGAGCAATATTGCCTTTGTCCCTGGGCCAGACCCTGGCCCGGAACGGCGGCTAGAGGCAATGGAAGGTTTTTACCATGCCTTGTGTGATATTTGTGAAGAAGCCGCTAAATATCAGATGAATGTTTTAGTCGAACATCTTGATCGCTTTGCCCATAAAAAACGTCTGATAGGGCCGATGAAAGATACGGTCGAATTACTTTCACGGGTGGCGGAGAAACACGATAACATTGGTTTAGCCTTTGATACGGCGCATGCTGCATTAAATAAGGAAGGCATTGCCGAGGCGTTAGAGCTAGCTAAAGTCGAGATTCACCAGATTCATTTTTCCAATGCAGTGGTTGATCCAACTAATAATTTATATGGGGATTTCCATATGCCAATTGGAGAGCCTGGTTTCTTAACGATTGAGAAGATAAGTGATATATTACGAAAGGCTGATGAACTCAGTCTCCAATCCGAGCGTGGTTTACGGGTGGCTGTAGAAGTGCGGGGAACGGATAAAGACAATTACCAAGCGAATGAAAAAACGGTACGGTCGATTTTAGAAAAAGCATTGGGTTTAGTAGCTAGTAGATAATGTGAGGTTACTAGGAGAATGGATGAAAGAGGATGCTGATATGAACAAGATTTGGATCGGGACCAATTGGAAGATGACAAAGACAATCGCAGAAGGAGTCGCGTTCACAAAAGAGCTGCGGTCCATTTCAGAAGCGATTCCCTCTTCTATACAATTATTTATCATTCCTTCCCACACCGCCCTTGTTCCGATTAAGGAGCTAACGACGGAAACCGACATGTATTTAGGGGCACAAAACATGCACTGGGAAGATAGCGGCGCTTATACGGGTGAGATTTCCCCACGGATGTTAGCTGAAATTGGCATTGATTTGATTGAGTTGGGCCATTCGGAACGCAGGCAATATTTTAATGAAACGGACGTGGCCATTAATAAAAAGGTCCATGCTGCCTTAAACTATTCTATTAAACCACTGATTTGTATTGGTGAAAACTTGGATCAAAAGGAGCAGCTGATTTCGAAGGAAACATTGGCGGCACAGCTTAAAGTTTGCTTACAGGGCCTATCAAAGGAAATGGCTAAGGAGATTCTAATTGCTTATGAACCTGTCTGGGCAATAGGAGATCAGGGGGTTCCGGCTGATGCTGCTTACGTTGCAGACATCCATCATTTTCTTCGGAGTACCTTGGTAGAGCTGTTTGAGGAAGTTGGCTTGACTATTCCACTCTTGTATGGCGGGAGTGTTAATCAAGAAAATTTCCTTGAATATAGTAAACTTGAAAATGTTAATGGCTTATTTATTGGGAGGGCAGCTTGGGATATTGAGAGTTTTCAAAAAATCCTTTACACGCTTGAGGCGAAATTAGGTGTGTAGAATGTATACATGAGTTCCTTTATGGAATATCCCCTCCATTGTAGATAGACTAGGAAGATTCTACTCTATCTACAATGGAGGGGATTTTTTTAGCGGCTTGTTATGTTTCTCTCTGTTTGCTTTAGTATTTATTCAATCACTGCGTTGAAGTAACGAAAAACAATACAAAGTGAAAATATCTTTAATGAAAAGGAAAAGGATATTTTATCATTTCTGAACCTTTTACAGGACTTTTTATCTAGAAACTTATATAATAGGAGTACTAATATTATTTCGGGAGAATGTTTGAGGAATTAACGAAAGGAAATGAAAGGGTGATAAGATGTTCGCCGATCAACGGAGAAAACTAATAATTGAAATGCTGACAGAAAAAGGCACGGTCAATGTAAATGATTTGACTGATTTGCTTAAGATTTCTGCAGCTACGATCAGGTCTGATTTAAATCAAATGGAGAAACAAGGCCTCCTTATCCGCACACATGGCGGGGCGATGCTTAAAGGAGATGAACCGGATCCAATCGATAAAACGTATGAGAATCGGGGAAAGAAATTCCACGCGGAAAAACAACGAATCGGCTATAGCGCACTAAAGTATATTCAACAAGGCCAGTGTATCCTTTTAGACGCAAGTACGACCTGTTTTGAGCTTGCCAAGTATTTAAGTGAAACGAAAATGAGACTTACGGTCGTTACCAGTGGTATAGCTACAGCAGCATTGTTAAAGGAAAATCCAAATTTAACCGTCATTATTATTGGTGGTATTGTCCGCCATTCTTCTAATTCAGTGGAAGGACTGCTCGGGGAAGAGCTTTTAAGAAAAATTAATATTGATCTGCTTTTCACGTCAGCATATGCATTTAATACACGGGATGGATTATCCGATTTTAGTTTTTATGAAGTGGAATTAAAACGGACCATGGTATCTGTAGCTAATAAAGTCATTGTTTTACTAGATCATAGTAAAATAGATAAAAGCTCAAGTGCGACATTCGCACGCCCGAATGAGATTGATACATTTATTACAGATCAACAGGTTACAGAAGAAATAAGAAATTACTTTGCTGATAACCAGATCAATTTAGAAATTGCCGAATAGGAATCAGTGTCAAATGGAGGAATTTGGGGGTGAACCATGATGAAACCAAAAGTCTTTATTGCTAAACCTATTCCAATAGAAGTGGAGGAATACATCGCACACTATTGCGAGTATAAGATATGGAATAAACAGGAGCCAATCCCAATGGAGGTTCTTTTGAAGGAAGCAGCGGAAGTGGAAGGGCTGATGACATCAAAAGGCGCCATTAATAGGGAGTTTTTAAACCATGCTCCCCATTTGAAAATTGTTAGCAAATTTGGAGTTGGCTATGATAACTTTGATACCGCTGCTATGAAACAATGCGGGGTAGTAGGCACACATACCCCCTTTGTCCTAGATGAAACGGTGGCGGACTTGGCCTTTGGGTTAATTCTTTCTGCTGCCAGAAGAATCCCGGAATTAAATAATGTAGTAAAGGACAAAAGGTGGGAAAAGCCATTTACTGACTCCTTCATTTTTGGTCAAGATGTGCACCATGCCACAATAGGGATTATTGGCATGGGACGGGTCGGTGAAAAGATTGCCAGGAGAGCTGCGCTGGGATTTGAAATGAATGTTTTGTATAACAGTCCAAGGAGAAAGTATGCGCTAGAGGAAAAGTATGGAATTCAATATTGTGAACTGAACCCTTTATTAGAGGGCTCAGATTTTGTGTTACTGATGCTTCCATTGAATGAATCTACCTATCATTTTATGGGAGAAGAGCAGTTTCATAGGATGAAATCAACGGCCATTTTTATTAATTGTGCTAGAGGGCAGGTCGTTGATGAAAAAGCTCTTATTCGTGCATTAAAAGAAGGCAAAATTTATGGAGCGGGTCTGGATGTGTATGAAGCAGAACCTATTGAAATGGATAATCCGCTTCTGAACATGGCCAATGTTGTCACATTGCCGCATATTGGCTCTGCTACAGAAAAAACACGATTTGATATGGCCATGGTTGCTGCTAAGAACCTAGTAGCAGGTGTTACAGGACAAGTGCCAGAACATGTAGTCCCAGAATTACAAAGTCTAGTAAAATGATAAACAAGAAAGGAGAGGCTTTGAGGCTTCTCCTTATTTGCCTTTGAGGAAATTTTCCTTCGTCACCATAATCCATTTCCAGTGTGACGTGACACAATGGGTAGGAATTAATGTCTAAATATTAAAATAAATTGTTGCAAGAAAAGTAGGTGTATTGTATGATTTAGTTAAAGAATCACATATATGATTTTGCATCACATATGTGATTTGGGGAGGTAGTAAGATGTCGGTGAAATCAGCAGAGCGGGTATTGAAGGTATTTGATTTACTTGCCCAGCATCCAGTTGGATTAACGATAAAGGAAATTAGCGAAATCCTTTCCTTTCCTCAAAGCAGTACTTCAGGCTTGGTTGAAACGCTTTATAAAAACAGCTACCTGACCGTAGATCATTTTCGGAAATATAAGCTAGGGCCCAAGTTAATCCAGCTTGGCGGTGCGGCAAAGGATGCATTTGACCTTTCTGCGCAAGGGTACCCTTTTCTGGAAAGATTAATGGAAACGGTTCAGGAAACGGTATTTATGGCCACTCTTGAACAATCTGAATTGGTGTATGTAGCAAAAATAAATAGTAATCGCTCCATACGAACCACGGCAGAGCCTGGAAAAAGTAAACCGCTGTACTGTACGGGTTTAGGCAAAGCATTTTTAACTTTTCTTCCTGAAAATAAGAAAAGAGAAATTTTAGGTCAATTACGACTTGAACCGATCACGCAAAAGACCATTACGAAAAAGGAGGACCTTCTGCAGCAATTAGACATGTTTGCGAAACAGGGTTACTCAATTGACGATGAAGAGAATGAAGAAGGCCTCTATTGTCTTGCGGCTCCTGTTTATGGAGTAGACCAGACCATTCAGGCAGCCATTAGCGTAGCAGGACCGAAAGAACGAATGCTTAAACAGAAGGAAATGGTTATCGATAAACTGCTCGCTGCCGCGATGAACATATCATGCAGCATTGGATACAGATAAATAAAATCGTCTTTATCAAATTTGGTTAAATGAATGGGTCATTATATGGTTTTGTAAACCATTTAAAATAAGTATGATAGCGCAGAATTCCATATTTTAAGAGATTTATGAAACCAAATTTTTTTTGCCATATAATGAAAACGCTATCACTTTTTGTAATTATTTTTATTTTTAGAAAGAGAGGGAAGAAAATGAGAAATAGTTTCGTAGGGTTTAAAAAGGCAGCTGGTTATCTTGCATTAGCTGTAGGGATTAGTTCCGCGCTTGCAGGCTGTAGTGGCGGGTCTGATACCTCAACAGGATCTAAATCATCAGATAAAACGGAGAAAAAGGTACAAGAGATTCGCGTGGTGGCCGCTAACCATCCATGGACAGAATCGATTAAAAAGGAATTACCTGAATTCGAGAAAGAGACAGGAATTAAGGTTAAGATTGATAGCTACTTTGAGGATCAACTGACACAAAAAACATCCGTCGAGTTTGCTTCTAATTCAAAGGGTATCGATGTTGTTATGTTCCGTCCGCTACAAGACGGGAAAATGTACCAACAGAGTGGATACTTCGCAGATATGACTGACTATGTCACAAAAGATAAAGACTATACAGCTGACTTTATTCCTTCTTCCCTTGGAAGTGTCAAAGAGGGAGATAAGTTTTATGGACTGCCTCTTGTAACTGAAACACAGGTTTTATACTATCGTAAGGATCTGTTGGAGAAGGCTGGAATTGAAGTTCCGAAAACACTTGAGGAACTTGAGAAAGCAGCAAAGAAATTAAATGATCCTGATAATGGGGTATCTGGTTTTGTTTCCCGTGGTAAGCGGGCTGCAGCTGTTACTCAGTTCTCTAGCTACTTGTATGCTTTTGGCGGTGACTTCATGAAGGATGGCAAGTCCACCATTACTTCCCCAGAAGCGCTTGAAGCGTTTAATTACTACGGCAACATGCTAAATAAATATGGCCCTAAAGGGACGTTAAACATGAGCTGGCCTGAAGCGATGGCTGTGTTTACCCAAGGAAAAGCAGCATTCTATACAGATGCTTCATCCCTATTTACTAACGCGACGGATGCTTCTAAATCACAGGTAGCCGATAAAGTTGGTTTTGCCCCATTCCCAGCGGGTCCAAACGGAGCGAAGCCTTATAATGTTACTTCTTGGGCGCTTGGAGTCGGAGCTAACTCTGAAAAGAAAGATGCAGCATGGGAATTCATTAAGTGGGCAGAAAGTAAAGAAATGGTTCTAAAGCTGCAAGCGGATGGAAATCCTGGTGCACGTATTTCTGTCTGGAACTCTCCAGAAGGAATAGCAAAATTCCCGAAAGATCTAGCAGAAGCGATTGCAGCGAATGGCGGCGATAAAGGTGTCCCTTACGACCGACCAGTTATTGTGAATGTAGGAGCTGCACGTGACGTGATTGGTGATGTTATCCTTGCCGGAATTGAAGGAAAAGATGTGAAAGCAGCTGCAGAAAAAGCAGATGGAGAATTCCAAAAGATTCTTGACAGCGAGAAAAAATAAAACCGATAACACCTAATTCGAAACGGCTTTCGGTTAGCAATCTGGGGTGGAATTTCTGGATGCTCGCTTGGAGGCCGTTTTTTTTAAAAGGCGAGTATCATTGAGTAAGGAGGAGCAGAAGAATGTCAAATTGGATTGATCGTAACATCAAGTGGGTTTTTACCATGCCTGCTGTAATCTTTGTAGGACTCATGATGGTTATGCCTGTTGGATACACCTTTTGGCTCAGTTTTCATGACTGGAATATGTCGAATATTACCCCGCCGTTATGGGTAGCATTGCAAAATTACCTCGATTTATTTCATGATGAGCTTTTTATCAAATCATTGAAGCTAATGTTTTATTTTACCATTGTAGCGGTAGCAGTTGAAACGGTGTTAGGTGTGGGACTAGCTGTCCTAATGAACCAAAATATTGTTGGCAAAGGGCTCGTCAAAACATTGTTCCTATTGCCAATGGTAGCAACACCGGTTGCAGTAGGTTTAATCTGGGTGCTCATCTACGAACCTAATATCGGGATTGCCAATGTGTTCTTGGAAAAATTAGGACTCCCAGGTCAGGAATGGTTAACGTCACAGAATCTTGTTATGCCTTCGTTAATTTTTATTGACGTGTGGGAATGGACGCCAATGATTGCGTTAATCGTGCTGGCGGGTCTCGTATCACTGCCAAAGGATCCATATGAGGCAGCGATGATTGATGGCGCCAATACATGGCAATCTTTTTCAAAAATTACCCTGCCTTTATTGAAGCCGACGCTTTATTCGGCTGTCCTGCTAAGAATGATTGATGCCTTGAAAACGTTCGATATTATTTATGCGACCACACAAGGCGGACCAGGTACCTCTTCACAGACGATTAATATTTACGGGTATGTTTTGGGCTTTCAATATTTTAAAATTGGTCAGGCATCTGCCTTACTGATGATATTTTTCATTATTGTCCTATCCATTAGTATATTTACGATTCTTTTACGGAACAGAGCGGGGGTAAACCTATGAGTGGAAAAAAACCAAAACCAGTTAAAGTCATCTTGACTCATGTTGGTGTCTACTTATCCCTGTTTTTGTTTTTGCTCCCTTTCCTTTGGATGCTCCTTGCGTCATTTAAAACGCAAGTACAAATACTGGATACATCAAAGCTATTTGAAATTACGGCAAGTTTTAAAAACTATGTAAGTGTTTTTAATGAATATTCTTTTCTTACCTTTATTTGGAACAGCTTTATCGTTGGGGTTGGAGCGACGATCTTTGGGCTCATCCTGGGATTACCCGCCGCCTATGCCATTGCGAAATACAAGCAGCAGGGGCTTGGGCTGTTAATCCTAGTTGCGAGGATTGTCCCGGGTATTTCCTTCCTTATTCCCTGGTTTATCATTTTCTCAAAATTAAACTTAATCGATACGTATACATCCCTTATTCTCAGTCATATGCTTGTCACCATGCCGTTTATTATCTGGGTCATGATCCCGTTTTTTGAGGGTCTGCCGCATGAGCTGGAAGAATCCGCTCGTGTGGATGGCTGTTCCATCCCGTCTGCCTTTGTAAGAGTTATGCTTCCCATATCAGGGCCGGGAATTGTAACCTCATCGATCTTAGCGTTTATTTTCTCCTGGAATAACTTCATGTTTTCCTTGATTCTTGCCGGTGATAAAACAAAGACATTGCCGATTGCCGTCTTTAATTTTATTTCCTACTCAGATATAAACTGGGGAGGACTGATGGCTGCTTCCGTGATCATCACCGCACCGGTTCTTATTTTGGCACTCTTTGCCCAAAAGTATATTATTGCGGGACTAACGGGAGGCAGTGTAAAAGGCTAAATCACTACCACAATGGGAGATGAAGTGAAATGTGCACCGCGGCATTAGAGGAAATAAAGAGGGCGAAGCTCGTGGCCATTATTCGTAGCCAATCTTCTGAGGGGCTAGAAAATACGGTTAGAAGTCTTTATCAAGGAGGGATCCGGGCGGTAGAAATCACGTTGAATACCCCCGGAGCTTTTACCGGAATTGAACGGATGAAACAAAAGTTTCCTGAACTGCTGATTGGGGCCGGGACTGTACTAGATTCGGAGTCTGCTAGACTGGCGATTGCATCAGGTGCAAGCTTCCTGCTCACCCCGACTTTAAAAAAGGAAACGATTGAAACCGCCAGGTACTATCAGGTGCCGATTATCCCTGGGGTCATGACCCCGACAGAGGTGTTAACGGCCTATGAATATGGGGCTAAAATGGTCAAGATCTTCCCGATTCGTCCGCTTGGTCCTAAATATTTAACGGACCTAAAGGGACCCTTGCCGTTTGTGGAAACAATGGCTGTTGGTGGTGTCTCTTTAGAGAATGCAGATGTTTTTTTAAAGGCAGGGGCGCATTGCTTAGGAATTGGCAGTTCGCTTGTGGATGACAAGCTCGTACAACATGGTGATTTTACAGAAATTGAAAGACGGGCAGCTCGTTTCGTAGAGATTGTCCATGAAGTCCAATCACCAAATTGAATCGATGAGAAAAGCGGTGGTGAATGTGAAAGTAATCCTGATTGATTCTGGAACGACTAACTCCAGACTTAGACTATATGACAAAACAACGAGTAGGGTCCTTGATACCGAAAAAATACGAGTAGGTGTAAGGGACACAGCTATTTCAGGCAGCAATCACAACCTGAAAATTGAATTAAAGCAGGGACTGGAACGACTATTAGCTAAACATCAATTAACCTCTTCAGATATAGCGTATATTGCAGCATCCGGAATGATTACGTCCAATTTAGGCCTTTATGAAGTCCCGCATATTCCAAGTCCTGCGGGATTAGAAGAGTTTGCCAAGTGCTCAAAAGTGACCCGGCTGGAGGAATTCTTGGATATCCCTTGTGTCTTTATTCCGGGGATGAAAAATAGGATTGATCCAACGGATACGAAGGATTTGGTTGCGTGTATTAACGAATTTGATGTGATGCGCGGCGAGGAAGTTGAATCCTTTGGCTTGCTGAAACAGTTTGATGTGACGGGCAAGGGGATGATTGTTCTGCCTGGTTCACATACCAAATTTGTTGCTGTAGATGAGCGCAGGGATTTGTTATATTGTCTATCGACACTAGGAGGCGAAACACTAAGTGCCCTCCAGAAGGAAACCATTCTTTCTAATTCCTTGGGTTCAGGTCTGATTAAAAGCGTTGATCAGAGGATGCTGGAAGGTGGGTTCGAGGCGGCAAAACGGCATGGCGTAACAAGAAGTTTTTATCATATTCGCTTATTGGATTTATTTACGGATTTGGATGCGAATCAGCGGGCGAATTATTATGCCGGATCGGTCATCTATAGTGATCTTCAGGCTCTTTCTCAATCGCGGGATGGAATGGATGAAATCGAATGGATGATTGTCGGGGGTTCAGATCCCTTACGAAAGGCCTTTACCCATTTGTTACGGTATATGAATAAGAACTGGGCCATTATGGAAGCGCTGGATCAGCAGGTGGAGGATTCTCTTGTCTTTGGGGCAACGGAGATTTTAGCCAATTGTCAGGATTTATTTTTAAAAAATGATGTAAAAGGGAGTGCGTATGATGAAAATTCGCAGCTATGAGCTTTTCCAGGTTCCACCGCGCTGGTTATTTTTAAAAATAGAAACCGATGAAGGCATCATTGGCTGGGGCGAACCGGTCATTGAAGGAAGGGCTTCGACGGTTAAAGCTTGTGTGGAAGAATTAATGGAATATTTAATTGGTAAGGATCCCTTACGAATCGAAGATCATTGGAACATGTTATATCGCTCCGGATTTTATCGCGGCGGCCCGATTTTGATGAGTGCGATTGCTGGAATTGACCAGGCCCTTTGGGATATTAAAGGAAAATATTTTCATGCGCCTGTCTATCAGTTGCTTGGTGGCGCCTGCCGGGATTCGATTAAAGTGTATTCTTGGATTGGCGGCGACCGGCCATCTGATGTGGGAGAAGCGGCTAAAAAAATAGTCGATGCGGGCTTCACGGCTGTCAAAATGAATGGAACGGAAGAACTGCAATATATTGATTCCTATGAAAAGATTGATCAGGTAGTAGAACGAATTGCAGCGGTTCGGGAGGCGGCTGGGCAATACGTAGGAATTGGGATTGATTTTCATGGGCGGGTCCATAAACCAATGGCGAAGATTCTTGCGAAGGAATTGGAGCAGTTCCGCCCGATGTTTATTGAAGAGCCGGTACTGGCTGAAAATAATGAAGCCTTACGAGAAATTGCGCAGCATACATCGATTCCGATTGCTACAGGAGAGCGGATGTTTTCACGCTGGGACTTCAAATCGGTGCTGGCCAATGGCTATGTCGATATCATTCAGCCGGATGTATCCCATGCGGGCGGCATTACCGAATGCAAGAAAATCGCCACAATGGCTGAAGCCTATGATGTCGCGCTGGCACCGCATTGTCCGCTTGGTCCAATCGCACTCGCGGCCTGTTTGCAAGTAGATGCGACGGCCCATAATGCCTTTATTCAAGAGCAAAGTTTAGGGATCCATTACAACCAAGGCAGCGACCTGCTCGATTATATCGTCGATAAATCCGTATTTGAATATAAAGACGGCTATGTCAGCATCCCGCAAGGCCCAGGCCTAGGCATTGAAATCAATGAAGAATATGTAAGAAAACAAGCAGAAGTCAGTCACAACTGGAAGAATCCAGTTTGGCGCCACAAGGATGGCAGTATAGCGGAATGGTGAAGCAGGGGACGGTTCTTGCGGAATGAAATGAGTGAATTGGGATATTGCGCAAGTGCGACGTCTTCGATGAAGACCGTTTTGTGGGAATCCCTTTGGAGTTTTGGTCTTCATCGACAGGATGAAGGCCATTTTGCATGTAATCGATGAGCAATTTGGTCTTCATTAACATGATGAAGACCTTTCCGTTGTTTTCTATTTGAGATTTGGCATTCCTTGTTACGCCTCGTTTTATGCCAGCTGTAATTTTTAGAATAGTAGGAATTAATTAGTGTGAATGATAAATAATAGACTATAATATAATAGAAGAAAAATACTAAACTAGTTTACTATCCAGGAGGTATTTTGATGAGAGTAGCCATTGCACAGTTATCCACAAGTGTTGATAAATTTGCTAATTTAGAGAAAGCCATAGAATACATTTCGAAAGCGAAAGGGTTGGGCGCGGATTTTGTCATCTTACCTGAATTTTTTATGGCACTGGCTACCCCAAAGTCTGGTGTCTTACCTGTTGATGTGGCGGAGCCCTTGGATGGCCCGTTTGTTACCGGGCTAATGGAGGCTGCCCGCCAAAATGAAATTTATGTGGTTTGCGGTTTATATGAATCCAAACCAGATGATCAAAAACGTGCGTATAACACCACCGTCCTTATTAATCGTTCAGGACAGCTCGTCCATTCTTATCGTAAGACACATTTATACGATGCTTTTAGTTATCATGAATCTGATACGATTATTCCGGGTGATAACCAGTATAAAATAGTAGAAACCGAGTTTGGAAAAATCGGATTAATGGTATGTTACGAATTACGATTCCCAGAAATTGCGAGGCAATTTGCGCTTCAAGAGGCAGATATTCTGGTTGTTCCTGCCGGATGGGTGGCAGGGCCGATGAAAGAGGACCATTGGCAAACGCTTATTCGAGCACGAGCGATTGAAAACACCCTGTTTGTCTGCGGTGCAAACCTAGTGGGCGATATTTTTACCGGACGCAGTGTGATTGTCGATCCAATGGGTGTCATTCAAGCTAGTGGAGGCGAAGAAGAAACGTTAATTTTGTCCGATATTGACCTTGATCGCATTCAACGAGTAAGGGGAAAACTTCCTAGTGTCAAAAATCGCAAGCCTGAATTTTATCCGACAATTTGATAGAACCCTCGTAAGGCACAGCTAGTTTCTTTCGCTAGTTGTGCCTTTTTACGTGCAATTCTCTGTTTGTACTGCTTCTCAACTAATTTTGTTTACGTAGATTCAACATCATCATTACTTTATCCATGCCAGCTGCTAGCCCTATCCCAACCGTATATCGAATCAGATCCACAAGTAGAAACCCTTTGCCAAGAATCAATGCCCCCATCATATTACTGCTATTTTCTATCATCTTCATAAGCCTTTTCAATCATTTTTTTCATCCAATCCATGACACATGCTGTTCTCAAGCTAGAAGTTCCCTACGACACAAACAGTTGAGCACTTAAAGCGTAAGAACCGTTCCCTGCCTCCCTTTTCACTGGATTAATTATAGAAACAATGGAAAAACCATATTACCTTTTTCCAGCTCATTGACGGGGCATTTGAGTCAGAATATTGTAGGAGGAAGCAGGTTGATAGAATATTTAAAAAAATGAAAGCGTTATCCGACTTTGGAGAGAGGTAAGGGTTTCAGAAGCTCGCTGTAAAAAGCTTCACGATAAAAATAATAGAATGGGGAGAGTTGGAAAATGATTGATTGGAAGAAAAGCCAGTGGCTGATGGCTGCCTTTTTCGGCATGTGTTTCATCCTATTATGGCCGAATGCAAGCTTTGCAAAACAACCGGAATCATCTTACTGGTATCCCGAACAACTAGTAAACTGGACTCCAGAGAAGGATCCAAGCGCTGTGTTTAACCGCAGCCAGATTCCACTAGCCAAACGGGAGGTGTTATACAAGGTCAATGACCATGCCCAATCTGATGCAAAGTTAGTGGCGTTGTCTGCCCTAAACCCTACGACGAGCGGTGTGCCATCGCAAGGCGGGAAGGATTTCTATGCCAACACCTTTAGTTATTGGCAATATGTTGACCTGATGGTGTATTGGGCAGGTTCCGCTGGTGAAGGTATTATTGTCCCGCCAAGTGCAGACGTGATTGATAATGCCCATAAAAACGGCGTACCGATCTTAGGCAACGTTTTCTTCCCTCCTACTGTTTATGGCGGGAAGGCTGAATGGGTCAACCAAATGCTAGCACAGCGGGAGGATGGAACCTTTCCTGCAGCAGACAAGCTGTTAGAAGTGGCAAACTATTATGGGTTTGATGGCTGGTTTATTAACCAAGAAACTGAAGGTGGAAACGCCCAGACGGCTGTCAAAATGCAAGAATTCCTTGGATATCTTCAAAAACATAAACAGCAAGATATGCACATCATGTGGTACGACTCGATGACGAAGGATGGGCGTATCAATTGGCAAAATGCGCTAAATGATAAAAATAGCAGCTTTTTTCAGGACGGCAGCAAACGGGTTTCTGACAGCATGTTTTTAAACTTCTGGTGGCAGGACCAGCAGTCTTCCGCCACTAAAGCCAAGGAACTCGGCAGAAGTCCATATGACGTGTTTACCGGGATTGATGTGGAGGCGAATGGAACAAGTACATCTATTCCTTGGCAGGGAATCTTCCCTGAAGGCAAAGCGCCTGTCACATCTTTAGGAATTTATCGTCCAGACTGGGCCTTTAAAACAGCTGAAACGATGGAACAGTTTTATCAAAAGGAAAATGAATTCTGGATTGGGAAGTCCGGAAATCCTGCAGTATCAACTGATAACGGTACGTGGAAGGGAATGGCACATTATTTCACTGCCAAAACGGCAATCGAGGAACTGCCTTTTGTCACTCATTTTAATACAGGCAGTGGCACGTTTTTTGCCGTCGATGGAAACGTAGTAAGTGACCAGTCCTGGAATAATCGCAGTCTGCAGGATCTTCTGCCAACCTGGCGCTGGTTAAAAGAAGGCGGGCAAGCTGTTAACGTGGACTTTGATTGGGAAACAGCTTATGACGGCGGAAGCTCATTGAAGCTTTCTGGTGCTGTTGATGCTAACAATCCTACGCATATTAAGCTTTATAAAACCAATCTGCCGATTCAAAAGGATACGGAAATTTCACTGACATACAAAACCGATTTGAAAAAGCCAAACATGAAACTTGGAGTAAGCTTTACTGACAATCCGGATCAATTTGTCTTCTTTGATGTGAGAAAACAAAGTCATCAACAATGGATAACCGATTCGTTTAAGTTGAAAAAATACAGTGATAAACATATCGCAGCCATCTCGCTTTTGATAGATAGTGATCAAATGGTGAAGGATTTTACGACAAACATTGGCGAAATCAAGGTTTTTAACAAACAAGAGAAACACAATGCGGTCCATGCCCCGAAGCAAGGAAAGGTAAGTAAGGTTGATTTTACCAAAGGAATCTATGCGGATGTCGCACTTGCATGGGAGCCGTCTGATTCCGATGTGAGTCATTATGAAATTTACCGGACGCTGCCAAACCATACAAAAGAGTTTGTCGGCGCTACACCTAACCATGTTTATTCCCTTTCTAATCTAAAGCGGAATGGGAAGGAGAGCAGTACCAAATTAGAAATTGTTGCGGTGAACAAAGAATTCAAACGAAGCGAGAGTGCAGCCGTCACGTTCGAATGGCCGCCATATCCAAAACCGGAAGCAGATTTCCGTGCGGATAAAACGGTAGCGGCACCGGGGGAGAAGATTCAATTTTTCAATGCTTCATCAGAAGTAACGGAACAAGTGGAATGGCATTTTGAGGGTGGCTCACCGGCTGTCAGTAATGAGAAAGATCCATTTGTTACCTATGAAAAAGAAGGCACTTACCCTGTTACGTTGATTGCCAAAAATAGCGAGGGTGAAAGTGTTCTAACAAAAGAAGCGTTGATTACCATTTCTGCAGCCGCTAAGGATATTAAAAATGTTGCGTTGAATAAGATCGCCATTGCGAGCGGACAGTGTGCTCCGAGTGAAGCGGCAAAATATGCCTTTGACGGGAACGTTAAAAGTAAATGGTGCGCCTTAGGAGATGCCCCTCATTGGCTAAAGGTCGATCTTGGCGATCAATATGCCATTGCAAAATTCGTTGTTCACCATGCCCAAGCCGGCGGAGAGCCGGGAGCCTTTAATACTCAAGCATTTAGAATTGAAGTGAGTATCGACGGAGAAAACTGGACAGAAGCTGTGAAAGTGACGGACAATACGGCAGCTGTTTCGGAACACAGCATTACCTTAACAAAGGCACGCTATGTCCGCTTATGGACGGATAAGCCAACACAGGGCGGCGACCAAGCCGCAAGAATCTATGAATTCGAAGTCCATGGATTTCCAACTCCATAGAAGAATGAAAATTTGGGTACGTCCCCCACTGCCGCAGTGGGAGACTACCCTTTTTTTGGCCAATCAATGGATTAATTTAATATCCACTGTAATATCTTTATGACTTGCCGGGATTCTATTGCTACTTTTGGTAGGTTTTTTTATTGTTAGTGGTGAAGGAATTCTATCACACTAAAATGACAGCGTTTTCGCACCGGTATATAAATCATCGAAGGAGGGGACGTCTTATGAAGAAGACAGCCCATATTATCTCTCATTCTCATTGGGACAGGGAATGGTATTTACCTTTTGAAAAACATCGCTACTACTTTATCAAACTAATGAATCAACTTATTGAACAGTTTAAAAAGGAAGGAAATACGTTTCAATCCTTTCATCTAGATGGGCAGACGGTTCTATTAGAGGATTATTTTGCAGTGCATCCGGAAAAGCGTGAAATCGTGAAACAATTAATTGAAGAGAAAAAACTATATATTGGTCCTTGGTATGTACTGCAGGATGCCTTCTTAACTAGCTCTGAGGCCAATATCCGCAACCTGCAGATTGGCCTGAATGATACATTAGCCTATGGTCATGCTTCAAAAATTGGCTATTTTCCTGATACATTCGGCATTTACGGGCAGGCACCGCAGATTCTGAAACAAGCGGGGATTGATACCGCAGCCTTCGGACGGGGCGTGAAACCGACCGGCTTTAATAACACGGTATCAGACACTCCTGATTTTGAATCTCCTTATTCCGAGATGATTTGGAAATCACCTGATGGCTCCAGTGTTTTAGGTATTTTATTTGCCAATTGGTATTCAAATGGGAATGAAATCCCGGTGAACGAAGACGAAGCAAAAGCATTCTGGGATAAAAAACTTCAAGATGCTGAAAAATATGCATCGACGAATCAGTTATTGTTTATGAATGGCTGTGATCACCAGCCGCTGCAAAAGACGATACCAAAGGCGATTGAAACAGCCGCTGCCCTATATCCTGATTACCATTTCAAGCATTCCAGCTTTGACGAATATACAGAGGCGGTAAAAGGTTCTCTTCCAGAAAAGCTGCAAGTGATTGAAGGAGAGCTGCGCAACCAGCGGACAGACGGCTGGTCTACACTTGTCAACACCGCGTCAAGTCGGATTTACCTGAAGCAATGGAACAACCTTTGTCAAAACCTGTTGGAGAAAACAGCTGAACCACTGGCTGCGATGAATTATTTAGCGGGCGGAACCTACCCCCGTGAATACATCCGCTTTATGTGGAAATCGCTGATGAAGAATCACCCGCATGACAGCATTTGCGGCTGCAGTGTTGATGAAGTTCACCGCGAAATGGTCACCCGTTTTGAAAGCGTCGCGCAAATGGGTGAAGTATTCGTACAGGAACAGGCCGTATTGCTTGCCCAAACGATTGATACTTCACAAACACCGGAAGGCGGTATTCCACTTGTTGTCATGAACACAACAGGATGGGAGAAAAATGAAGTCGTTACGAAAACCCTAGATCTTGAAAAGGTGTATTTTTCACACATGCATTTTGAAGAAATTCCTGCTTACCTGCAGGATAAAGAAATGCCGGAATACCGCCTAGTAGATGATCAAGGCAAAGAAATTCACTGTCAGCTCGAAGAAGCAACAATCGAATTTGGCTATGATTTACCGGACGATCAATTCCGCCAGCCGTTTTTTGCTAAACGGGCGAAGTTGTCTTTCTTTGCGGAGTGTGTTCCGTCATTTGGCTATAAAACATTCTATCTTGTGCCTGCTGATCAACAGATCCAGCAACAGGAAAAGGTGCAGCCTGCGCCTGACAACAGGCTTGAAATGGAAAATGAATATGTGCATGTAGCGTTCCATTTGGATGGAAGCTACGATTTAACCGAGAAGCAATCCGGCGTAATCTTCCATAATCTTGGCATGTACGAAGATACTGGGGATGTCGGAAATGAATATATGTACAAAGAAGCAAAGGGTCATGCGGCGATCACAACAAAAGGAGTGCCGGCGAAATTTACCCTTGTAGAAAAAAATGCCCTCAGAACGGTTCTAGCGTTCACGCACACTCTATCGATTCCGGTTTCTGCCGATGACCGACTAGCCATTGAACGGAATAAATTGATTTGGCATAAAGAAAGAGAAGCAGGCAGATCAAGAGAAATGACAACCATCGAACTAAGAACAATGGTCACCCTGGAAAAAGGAATGAAGGGTCCAGCCTTTAAGCTTACGATAGATAACCAAGCAACGGATCACCGTCTGCGCGTTCTCTTCCCGACCGGACTAAAGACCGAAACACATCAAGCAGATAGTATTTTTGAAATTGTCACCCGCCCGAATACAGCGGAGAAGGAATGGGAGAATCCAAGCTTTTGCCATCATCAGCAGCGATTTGCCAGCCTCTCAGATGACAAGATGGGCTTAACCGTCGCAACCGATGGTCTTCAGGAATATGAAATCTTGCCGGCAGACGGAACAATTGCCGTTACCGTGCTGCGCTCGACGGCGGAACTGGGTGACTGGGGCTACTTCCCGACACCTGAAGCCCAATGCTTAGGGATGCAAACAGCGCAATGGCAGGTGCTTCCCCATGAAAAGGATGTCATTAAGTCACAGGCATTTGTAGACGCTTACCAATATAAAGTGCCGCTGATGGTTATTCAGACCGATACTCATGAGGGAACATTACCGGTGACCTATCAGTTTGTACACACCGAGGCAACCGGTCTTGTATGGACATCGATGAAGGTGGGGGAAGCGAAGAATGATGTCATGATTCGCTGGTTTAATCCGTCTGAGAAACAAGCAAGCCTAAGCGCTACTATTCATGATTACCAATCCTATAAGAGTACGATTCTTGAAGAAAGAATAAATCCATCAATAGATTTATATGAAGTAGAAAAATACGAAATTATTACCCTTGGTTTCGAAAAATAGGAAAAGGAGTGTGGTAAACATGACGACAGTGATTCCTGAATCAATGAAAAAACTTATCCATCACGTCAAGGAATTTTTCCCTGATAACCTCAAGCTGCAGCAGATGTTTGAGCAATGTTTTGTCAATACGTATACAACTACCATGAAAAAACAAGGAGATGGCAAAACGTTTGTCATTACAGGCGATATTCCGGCAATGTGGCTGCGGGATTCAGCTGCCCAGGTTCGGCCGTATTTATTGGCTGCGGAAGAGGATGAAGAAATCGCGGATTTGCTCGAAGGAGTGATCCGCCAGCAATATGCTTTTATCCTGCACGATCCATATGCCAATGCCTTTAATGAAAGTGCGAATGGCAAAGGCCATCAAAATGACGATACAAACATGACAGCGCATGTTTGGGAACGAAAATATGAAATTGATTCCTTGTGCTATCCGGTGCAGTTGGCGTACTTATTTTGGAAGTCAACAGGACGTACCTCACATATTAATGAAACGTTCCAGCAGGTGGTAGAAACGATTATCCAAGTATGGAGAACGGAACAAGACCATGAGAAAGATTCTTCTTACCGCTTTAGGCGTTCGGAATGCCGTCAATCCGATACGTTAATTCGTGAGGGCAAGGGAGGCCGGGTGGTTCCGACCGGAATGACATGGAGCGCCTTCCGTCCGAGTGACGATGCCTGCACCTACGGATATCTGGTACCGGCGAATATGTTTGCCGTGGTGATCCTAGGGTATGCAGCTGAAATGTGTGAGGAATTGTTAATCAATCCATCATTACAAGAGGAATGCCTCATGCTCCGTTCGGAAATCCAAAGTGGAATTGAGCACTATGCCAAACTGGATCATCCGATTCACGGCGAACTGTACGTCTATGAAACCGACGGTGAAGGCAGGGTCAATTTGATGGATGACGCCAATGTACCGAGCTTACTGGCCGTACCGTATTTAGGCTACCTTTCATTTGAGGATCCGACCTATATAAATACGCGCAAATTTCTACTAAGCAGAGATAATCCCTACTATTATGAAGGAAAATATGCGAATGGAATAGGCAGTCCACATACTCCTGATCATTACATTTGGCATATTGCCCTTGCAATTCAAGGAATGACAACGACAAATGAAACGGAAAAACAGGAGATAATAGCTTATTTTCTTCAGACAGATGGCGGTACCCATTTCATGCATGAAGGCTTTAATGCCGATTGTCCGGAGGAATTCACAAGGGACTGGTTTGCATGGGCAAACACTATGTTCAGTGAATTTGTCTTAAGTTTAACGGGAAAAGCGGTTAAGGGCAGTCCGCTTTATCACCAATTACAGAAAATCAATTTCGTTAAGTAAATGGGGTAATTTCGTGGAGTCGAAGGGAAAGGATGATGCAGGATGAAAAAAGGTTCTTGGGTGAATGTGTTTGACTGGATATGGAGGGTGATTTCGGCCAATTTGTGCTGGATTGCCTTTACCATTCTGGGATTAGGGGTTTTGGGCTTTTTTCCTTCGTCGGTTGCCCTTTTTACCATTGTCCGGAAATGGATTAGACATGATACAGATTTGTCTGTATGGAAGACGTTTAAGCATGTGTACGTTAAAGAATGGAAAAGAACGAATGGAATTGGCCTTGTGTTTTACAGCATTGGCCTTTTCCTCTTTGTCGATATACGGATTGTAATGGGAATCATGACGGGTGTTTTTTCTATCTTTCTGCTCGTATTTTTATACTTTGTCGCCTTCCTGTTTATCATGTCTATTGGCTATTTCTTTTCGATTTATGTTCATTATCAGTTATCCACTAAGGAATATATCAAACAATCCTTTCTCTTTGCTGTGACAAGCTTTGGGCCTACCATTTGGATTGGAGCCGGGCTGTTAATGGTAGGCATGGTCATGTGGAAGATTCCAGGCTTACTCCTCTTTATTTCTGGGGTTGCACCAGCCTATTGGATGATGCGGGTCTGTCTGAGCCGCTTTTCGAAGCTTGAAAGAATCGCCAATCAACCATCATAAAAATTTGAATGAGATAGGGGAGAGCACGATGAAACTTCACCTAACTGGCGCGACAGCTGCCGTTGCCGATGGGCTTAAACTGGTATTGGAGAGTATAGGTATTCAACTTTCACCTGACGGATACCCTGTGCAGATAAGAAAACAAAATGGTCCCATTAGGGTTGTAAATCAAAGTGACAGTGGGCAAATTTATTTTGAAAAAACGGTTCACTTTTTCCGGGCAGTAGGACTTTGGGTGGAACACTTTCAAAATGAAGTTGAATTTGATGTAACAGAAGTGCCGCAGTTTGACATGAGTGGTGTTATGCTCGATGCCTCGAGAAATGCTGTGCCAACAATGGCTGAGGTAGAAAATTTACTGCGAAGAATGGCTGTAATGGGTCTCGATACCTTGATGCTTTATACCGAGGATACGTATGAGGTAAAGGAACATCCGTATTTCGGCTATATGCGGGGACGCTATACAGCAGAAGAGTTAACATCCCTTGATGATTATGCCGCGAAGCTGGGCGTTGAGATGATTCCTTGTATTCAAACATTGGGTCACTTACGAGAAGCGCTCAAATGGAATTATGCGGCGGACATTCGGGATACAGATGATATTTTACTAGTCGAAGAGCCGAAAACATATGAGTTTTTAGAGAATTGTATAAAGGCAGCATCGGAACCATTTCGGACAAAACGGATTCATATCGGCATGGATGAGACGTTCCAGCTTGGGCTAGGAAAATACCTGCAGCAGCATGGCTATGAAAACCATATCGATTTGATGAACCGTCATCTTCAAGAGGTCGTGACGATTACAGAAAAGCATGGGCTTAAACCCATGATTTGGAGCGATATGTATTTTCCATTGTTCGCGGAAGACAGCAAATATAAAGATGAGAACGGCAAGATACCGGAAGAGCTTATTGCGCAAATTCCGGATGTGGAGCTCGTGTACTGGAATTATTATAGTCAAGACCAGGAAGTCTATGAAACGGACTTTCATCGCCATATGCTGCTGGGCAAAACGCCAATTTTCGCTGGCGGGGCCTGGACGTGGAACGGAATCGCACCAAACTATGGGAAAGCCATTGTGACAACAGAAGCGGCGATTGCCGCCTGTAAAAAAGAAGGCATTAAGGAAGTCTTTGTTACGATGTGGGGCGATAACGGGGCAGAAACACCGTTCTCCACTTCACTGCCCATCCTGCAATTATTCGCAGAACATACCTATCATCAGGAAGTTACGCTAGAACAGGTAGCGAAGCGGTTTGAATTTTGTAGCGAGGGTCATTTTGATGATTTCATGATGTTAAAAAGGCTGGATGAAACCCCCGGTGTCATGAAGGATAATATGAACACCTCTATGACGTCTAAAGTGTTACTCTACCAGGATATTTTAATTGGATTATATGACGAAAATATCCGCGGCCTGTCTTTAGGCGAGCATTATCAAAAATTAGTCCCAGAGCTTGAAAAGGCAAAGAAAAATAATCCAGGCTGGGCGAGTCTATTTGGTTTTTACGAGCAATTAGCAAGGGTACTCAGTGAGAAGGCGGAAATCGGCCTTAGACTAACAGAGGCTTATAAGGAAAAAGATTACCAACAAATGAAATCCATCCTGGTTAAATTGGATGTGATTCAAACCAATGTGGATCTTTTACGCCAAAAGCACCGCAAAGTATGGTTTGCGGCCTATAAGCCATTCGGCTGGGAAGTGATTGATATTCGATATGGTGGCGTGATTACACGAATTGATTCGGTCAAATATCGGATTAACGAGTGGCTCGATGGCAGAATGACTAGTTTAGAAGAGCTAGAAGAAAAACGCCTGCGCCATGATGGACCATGGGAAGTTGTCGACGGATTAGTAGGTGGCAATGTGTATCATCGAATTGTAACGGCCGGGAACTTCTCGCTCTAAGTGGGTCGCAGTGCCCATAAGCGTGACAGGTTCACGAATTTGACCAAACGGGGTGAAAGCATGTTTTTGACCGAAAGAAAATTTGAAGCGCGCATAAGGGAATTAGAAGGTTTCCGGTATCGTGATTGCGTTAGCATCGAGCTATTTTACACACATGAGGATGATGGCGAGATTGGTGCCCATCCACCAAAGGCCTTCGATGAAAAAAGCACCATGAGGATTGGCGACTATTGGAAGGGACGCGATCGCTATATTTGGCTTCATGCGGTGGTAGATTGCCATCTGCCAAACAGCGTTCAACAAGTGGCAGGTATCTTTTCATTTGGCAAGACGGGCGGCGGGAATAATTCCGGGTTTGAATCATTACTTTTTGTAAACGGTAAACCATACCAAGGTGTCGACTCCAACCATGAAGAAGTACTGTTTGATGAGCATATGGCTAAGGGTCCAATGCGTTTAGACTTCCGACTCTGGTCCGGACTTGAAGGCGGTGGTGTGCCGGTTGAGAATGAATTTAAGCTGGAGCAGGCTGAAATCGGCTGGCTGGACACAAGGGTCGATAATTTATACTACACCCTTTTAGCGGCATATGAGGTGTTAAAGGAGACGAATGAAGCAGACCCTACTTATTCAGTTTTGAAACAAATGCTTCAGGATGCCCTACTGCGAATGGATTGGACGGAACCTGGAAGCCTAGCGTTCTATGAATCCTGCTACGAAGCCGAAACGAGTCTTACAGAGGCGCTTCAGTCTATTGAAAAAACATCCGCTATTACGATTCATACTGTCGGTCACACCCATATTGATGTGGCTTGGCTTTGGCGCTTAAGGAACACAAGGGAGAAGGCCGCCCGTTCCTTTTCAACGGTCCTGCATTTAATGAGGCAGTTCCCTGAATACCAATTCCTGCAAACCCAGCCGCAGCTCTATGAGTATATCAAAACCGACTACCCAGACATTTACGAGCAAATAAAGGATAGAATTGCGGCAGCCCAGTGGGAAGCTGGTGGAGCAATGTGGCTCGAAGCCGACTGTAATATCCCGAGCGGTGAGTCGTTGGTCCGGCAAATCCTCCATGGGAAGAACTTTTTTAAAGAAGAGTTTGGTGTCGATTGTCAATACCTTTGGCTTCCGGACGTTTTCGGTTATAGCTGGGCGCTGCCGCAAATCTTGAAAAAATCCGGCATTAACACAATGATGACAACAAAAATTAGCTGGAATCAATACAACCGGATGCCTCATGATACTTTTCACTGGAAGGGAATCGACGGTTCGGAGATCTTAACACACTTTATCACCACACCGGAACCATGGAATGGACCGGATTCATGGTTCTATACGTATAATGGCTACATTACCGCGAAAACCGTTAAGGGAGCTTGGAACGGCTATCGTGACAAAGACTTATCAAAGGACCTGCTTCTTTCATACGGGTATGGTGACGGCGGTGGCGGTGTTAATCGTCATATGCTTGAAATGCGCCGCAGATTTGACCAAATGCCTGGAATGCCAAAGGTGAAGACAACAACGGCAGGTGAATTTTTCGAAAAACTGCATGAAAATGTCGAGAAATCGACCGGTTATATTCATAAGTGGGACGGCGAACTGTACCTGGAATACCACCGTGGTACCTATACAAGTCAGGCCTTTATGAAAAAAATGAATCGTAAACTGGAGCTGCTCTATCGCAGAGCTGAATTCCTATCCTCTTGGCTGTCTGAAAATGGCGTATGGCTTGGCGATGCTGCAATGAAAGACGGCTGGAAGATTATTTTAAGAAATCAATTTCATGATATTATCCCAGGGTCTTCGATTCATGAAGTCTATGAAGATGCCAGGGAAGAATATGCGGAAGCGCTGCAAATCGTTCAGCAAGTGGAAACCATGCTTGTGGAAAGCGGAGTCGACCAGGCCGACCGTTCCGTCGTTGTTTTCAATTCCACGCACCAAACCGGCAAAAGAAATGTGGTCATGTCTCAGTTTGCTGATTGTGCAGCTGGGGTTTGGACAGATGGCAAGGGCACGGTGTTTCCTTCTCAAAAACGCCCTGATGGCTGGCTTGTTGCAGTCGATTCTCTTCCATCCTTTGGTGCGAAGCAATTGTATTTTGAACCGGCTGAAGCAGCACCGGAAACAACGCATTTCACGTATCATGAACGAAAGGTAGAAACACCGTTTTATGAGGTGGAGTGGAATGAGTACGGACAGATTACAACGCTTTATGATAAAGAAGCACAGCGCCATGTGCTAGCAGATGGTCAAAGCGGCAATGTACTGCAAATCTTTGAAGATAAACCGCTTGCCCATGATGCCTGGGATATTGATATTTTCTATCACGAGAAGATGGAGGAAATCCGAAATATCGCCACATTCGAGGTAGTGGAGAACGGGGAACTGACTCTTGCGATTGATAGTAAATGGTCGTATCATCATTCGGACATTTCTCAGCGGATTGTTTTTTATAAAAATGATCGTCGGATTGATTTTGAAACCAAGGTAGACTGGCATGAAAAGCGTAAATTACTTAAGGCTTCATTCCCTGTGGATGTTCGCGCGACAGAGGCAACCTATGATATTCAATATGGTAATGTAAAGCGCCCGACCCATTGGAATACCAGTTGGGAAATGGCGAAATTTGAATCAGTCGGACACCAGTGGGCAGATCTTTCCGAGCCAGATTATGGGGTAAGTTTACTGAATGACTCCAAATATGGCTATGATATCAAAGAAAATGTGATGCGGTTAACCTTATTAAAAGCAGCCACACATCCGGATCCTGAGGCAGATCAGGGCATGCATTCCTTTACCTATTCACTATATCCGCATATAGGCGATTGGCGGCAGGCGAAGACAGTGGAAAAGGCCTGGGATTTAAATGACCCCGTTTTCGCTGTTGAAGGGAAATGGACGAAGGAAGATTCGTTTATTGAATGCGATACAGACCATATTTGGATTGATGCGATAAAGCCTGCTTACGATGGCAATGGCCTGATTATCCGTTTACATGAGTATGAGGGCAGACGAGGCAAGGTGTCTCTGAACGTTCGAAAACCCATCACATCATGGGTGGAGACCAATTTGATGGAAGAACCTATTGCAGAGGCAGCACCATCACCATTTGAGTTTGAAATTAAACCATATGAAATTAAGACATTCAGAATCGTATAGAAAAAATGGATGACCGACCGGCATGTTCCAGTCGGTCATTTCATGTTTACTCTATCTTTTCCATGGCTAAATATAGATAGCATGTCGTGATTTCTAAGATTTTTGCACTTAATCCCAAATTAGTCAACTATAAATCAATTTCTATCCACTATAAAATATAAATATGGAAGTGCTTACATTGAAGTGAGAGGAGGATAAGTGTGAAAAAGATAGTGAGTGATATCTATCAAAATAGAATCTGGTTACTAATGGTTTTACCAGGAACCATCTGGCTGCTATTATTCTCTTATTTGCCGATGTTTGGTCAAGTATTGGCCTTTAAAAAGTTTCGAATTGATCCGGATGGCTTTTTCGCGAGTGTGATGAACAGTGAATGGGTCGGCTGGGAGAACTTTACGTATTTGTTCAGTACAAATGATGCCTTTGTCATTACAAGAAATACGATCCTGTACAATCTCGTCTTTATCGTCTTAGGGCTTGTGGCGGCTGTTGCAACTGCCATACTCCTCAGCGAGTTAGTAAATAAAAGGTTATCTAAGGTTTATCAGACTGGAATGCTGTTCCCGCATTTTATTTCATGGGTTATTGGCAGCTACTTTGTCTTTACCTTCTTAAGTTCGGATCGTGGTCTGTTAAACCATGTTCTTGGCTGGTTCCATATTGACGCTGTTTCGTGGTACAGCGAGCCTAAATATTGGCCATATATCATCGTTTTTATGAGCATTTGGAAGGGTGTCGGATATGGCAGCATCGTGTATTTAGCATCGATTGTCGGAATTGATCGAACGTATTATGAAGCAGCTATGATCGATGGTGCAACAAAATGGAAGCAGATTAAGCATGT